>NZ_JBHTCS010000018.1:0-107413 GCF_042665615.1 Rhodococcus daqingensis
CACACCATCGCCACCGAGAAACACGTTCTCGGCCACTCCGGGGCAACTGTTCCAGCCTAGCTCATCAAGTCTACCCAGTCAAAGCCGGGCTGAACGATCAAGCAGACTGCGGGATTGTCGGGCGCCTACGTCCAACCTCGTGTCCCTGGCCTCTCGGCCGGGTCGGTGTCCGTGTCGCTCTGACTCGACAAAAGTTACGCGGCGGCGAACGTTGTGGCAAATCGCCATGTCGCGCCCCGCTCGACTCGGAAGTTGCCAGGTCAGAGGAGTCGAGACGGCCACCGAACCGGCACTTTCGGGGGACATCGAACTTTGTGACGCCGGACACTCTCGGCGCTCCCCCGGTACGACGGCTCGCTCAGCGCGCCACCACCGGGGCCGAAACCCGCTCGATCGCGCCGCCGAGATCGGTCAGGTTCTCGACGAAACGCGGGTATCCGCGGTCGATGTGGAACACGTCGTGGACCTCGGTGACGCCGTCCGCCACCAGGCCGGCCAGCACGAGACCCGCGCCCGCACGGATGTCCGAGGACCAGACCGGGGCGCTCGAGAGACGCGGGATCCCACGGACCACCGCGTGGTGCCCATCGGTGCGGGCATCGGCGCCGAGCCTGATCATCTCCTCGACGAACCGGAACCGCGCCTCGAAGACGTTCTCGGTGATCATCGAGGTCCCGTCCGCCACGGCCGCCAGGCCGATTGCCATCGGCTGGAGATCGGTCGGAAATCCCGGGTACGGCAGCGTCGCGTAGTTCACCGCGGTCGGCCGGCCCTCCTGCACGATCCGGAAGCCGTCCGGCTCCATGGTCACCTGCGAGCCCGCGGAACGGAGCTTGTCGAGCACGAGCGAGAGGTGCTTCGGGTTCACCCCGCGCACCCGCACGTCGCCCCTCGTCATGGCGGCGGCCATCCCCCACGTCGCCGCCACGATCCGGTCACCGATCACCCGATGGGTGGTCGGTTGCATGGTCTTGACCCCCCGAATGGTCAGCGTCGTCGAGCCGGCACCCTCGATCTGGGCGCCCATCCGCCTGAGCATGTTGCACAGGTCCACGATCTCGGGCTCGCGGGCAGCGTTGTCGATGACCGTCTCCCCCTTGGCCAGCACCGCGGCCATCAGGATGTTCTCGGTGGCACCGACCGACGGGAAGGCCAGCCGGATGGTGGCGCCGTGCAGATCGTCCGCCTCCGCGACAACGCACCCGTGCTGGATCTCGCTGCGAGCGCCGAGCAACTCCAGTCCCGACTGATGCATGTCGAGCGGACGCGAGCCGATCGCGTCGCCGCCGGGAAGCGCGACCACGGCGCGCCTGCACCGGGCGACCAGCGGTCCGAGGACGCACACCGAGGCACGGAACTGGGTCACCGCCGGGAAGTCGGCGTGGTACTTCGGCTCGGCCGGTGTCGTGATCCGCGCCTCGTCGCCGTCGAGCACCACCTCGCAGCCGAGCCCGCGCAGGACCTCCGCCATCAACGGGACGTCGAGGATGTCCGGGCAGTTGGTGATGGTGGTCGTACCCTCCGCCAGGAGCGCGGCCGCCATCAACTTCAGGACGCTGTTCTTCGCGCCGCCCACCGAGACCTCACCCGTCAGCCTGTTGCCGCCGGTGACTAGAAAGCGTTCACTCACGTGCGACAGCCTAGTCAGCCCCGACCGGCTCACGACCGCGAGCGGTCCCGATCGGATCGCCGCGGGCGGTACCGTGACGTCATGTCCGTACACCTGACCCGCATCTACACCCGCACCGGCGACGACGGGACCACCGGTCTCAGCGACTTCTCGCGGGTGTCGAAGAACGACCCGCGGCTGATCGCGTACGCGGACTGCGACGAGGCCAACGCCAGCCTCGGTGTGGCGCTCGCACTCGGGCAGCCGGACCCGGAGCTCGTCACGGTTCTCCGCCAGGTCCAGAACGATCTCTTCGACGCGGGCGCGGACCTGTCCACCCCGGTCGTCGCGGATCCGAAGTACCCGCCGCTGCGGGTCACCGCCGGATACATCGACCGCATCGAGGGCTGGTGCGACCAGTACAACGAGTCGCTGGCCCCGCTGAACTCCTTCATCCTCCCGGGCGGGACCCCGCTGGCGGCGCTCCTGCACGTGGCCCGCACCGTGGTGCGACGCGCCGAACGCTCCGCCTGGGCGGCGGTGGACGCGTCCCCCGACGACACCAGTGTGCTGCCGGCGAAGTACCTGAACCGACTCTCCGACCTGCTGTTCATCCTCAGCCGCGCGGCGAACCCCGAGGGGGACGTGTTGTGGAAGCCAGGAGCCGGCGGCACCGAATCCGCGGACGGGCACTGAAACGAGAAAGACCCCGGCGATGAGCCGGGGTCTTCGATATGGGTGCGTGTCAGGCCGGACGGCCTCGCATCGACCGTCCCGAGGGACGCGATTCCACCCACGAGAGGAACGCCGTGAGGGCGCCGGAATCGAGCGCGACCTCGTAGCCGTTGTCGCCGTCCTGCACCGACAGGATCACGATCTCGTCGGTCATGATGTCGAACTCGGTGTCGCGGGGTCCACGCCGATCCCCCACTTCGATGCCCTGCCTGCTGATCCGGGAGTCGGGTCCCGGCCGGAGGCTGGAGAGCTTGTAGAACACGAGGTCTTCTTCGCCGTACCGGATGACCCCGTGACGCCAGCCCTGTCCGGGGGCCGCGGGGGTGGACCGGACGATCGCCGCCGTACCGCCCCGGCGGAGCACCCCCAACCGATACACGAAAGCCGCGACGAGCGCCGCGAGCAGCACTACCAGAATGAAGAGAACTGTCACTCCGGTGTTCACTGCTCGTCGGCCTTGCTCGTCGCGGCTATCGGGTTGGTACCGGTCAGGCCCGCTCGACGGCGCGCAGCTGGCCCTTGGCGATCGCGATCGCCTCCAGGTCGGCCCGCTCATCCGTCAGCACGGTCTTGGCAGCCTCGACATCGACGTCACCCGCGAAGTCCGCGGACTCCGCCAGAATCGTGACGGTCGTGCCCGTCACCGAGAGGAAGCCACCGTGCACCGCGGCGACGATGCGCTCGCCGTCGGCGGTGGTGATGGAAACCACGCCCGCCTCGATCAGCTGCCCGAGGACCGGCTCATGTCCGTACATGATGCCGATCTCGCCCTCGGTGGTCTGAGCGCTGACGAGCGTCGCCGAACCCGACCACAGCCGCTGCTCGACGGCAACGAGCTCAACGGTCATCTCAGCCATGGTCGACTACTTCCCGGCGATCTTCTTGGCGGCGGCCTCGACGTCGTCGAGTCCACCGCAGCTGTTGAACGCCTGCTCGGGCAGGTGATCGAACTCGCCCTTGCAGACGAGGTCGAACGCCTCGATCGTGTCGCGCAGCGGCACGACAGAGCCGGCCTCACCCGTGAACTTCTCGGCCACGATGAAGTTCTGGCCGAGGAACTTCTGCAGGCGACGCGCGCGGCCGACGAGGATCTTGTCCTCTTCCTGCAGCTCGTCCATACCGAGGATGGCGATGATGTCCTGCAGTTCCTTGTACTTCTGCAGGATCCGCTTGACCTCGTTCGCGACGCGGAAGTGCTCCGCACCGACGATGCCGGGCTCGAGGATGCGCGAGGTCGACGTCAGCGGGTCCACAGCGGGGTAGATACCCATCTGCGAAATCGGACGCGAGAGCTCGGTGGTCGCATCGAGGTGCGCGAAGGTGGTCGCGGGCGCCGGGTCGGTGTAGTCGTCGGCGGGGACGTAGATCGCCTGCAGCGAGGTGATCGAGCGGCCACGGGTCGAGGTGATGCGCTCCTGGAGCTCACCCATCTCGTCCGCCAGCGTCGGCTGGTAACCCACGGCGGAGGGCATACGACCCAGCAGGGTCGAGACCTCGGAGCCGGCCTGGGTGAAGCGGAAGATGTTGTCGATGAAGAGCAGCACGTCCTGGTTCTGCACATCGCGGAAGTACTCCGCCATGGTCAGCGCCGACAGGGCGACGCGCATACGCGTTCCCGGCGGCTCATCCATCTGACCGAACACGAGGGCGGTGTCCTGGAGAACACCCATCTCGGCCATCTCGAGGTGGAGGTCGGTGCCCTCACGGGTGCGCTCACCGACGCCTGCGAACACCGAGGTTCCGGAGAACTCGCGGGCGATACGGGTGATCATCTCCTGGATCAGAACGGTCTTGCCGACGCCGGCACCACCGAACAGACCGATCTTGCCGCCCTTGACGTACGGGGTCAGCAGGTCGATGACCTTGATGCCCGTCTCGAGGATCTCGGTCTTGCCCTCGAGCTGGTCGAAGGCGGGGGGCTTGCGGTGGATGCCCCACTGCTCGCCGTCGCGTCCGAGGCCGGGGGTGTCGAGGCAGTCACCGAGGGCGTTGAACACGTGGCCCTTGACGACGTCACCGACGGGAACCGAGATCGGCTTGCCGGAGTCGACGACCGCCGCGCCACGGACGAGGCCGTCGGTCGGCTGCATCGAAATGGTGCGCACCAGGTTGTCGCCCAGGTGCTGCGCCACCTCGAGGGTCAGCGTCTTCGCGACCGTCGGCAGAGTGACCTCTGCGTTCAGCGCGTTGAACAGAGCGGGAACGGCGCCACGCGGGAACTCAACGTCCACAACGGGACCGATGACCCGCACGACCCGGCCGGACGTGGTGCCCGAGCCGTTCGCGTTGGTTTGGGTTACTGCTGCGGTCATGTGTCTAGTCACTTCCTGCGCTCGAGGCGAGCGCATTCGCGCCACCGACGATCTCGCTGATTTCCTGGGTGATCTGGGCCTGGCGAACCTGGTTGGCCTCGCGGCTCAGGGTGTTCACCAGCTCGTTTGCGTTGTCCGTGGCCGCCTTCATGGCGGTACGACGTGAAGCCGACTCCGAGGCCGCCGCATCGAGCAGCGAGGAGTAGATACGGGTGCTGATGTACTTCGGCAGCAGCGCCGAGAGCAGCGTCCCGGCCTCCGGCTCGAAGTCGTACTGCGCCGTCGGCTGAGCACCGTTCGAATCGGAGAGCATGTCCTCCCCGAGTTCGAAGTTCTCGTCCTTGTACTCGACCTCGAGCGGAGCCATCCGCCGGACCTCCGGCGTCTGGGTCAGCATCGACACGAAGCGGGTGTAGACGATGTGCAGTTCGTCCACGCCCTCGACGGTGCCCTCACCGTTGTACGCGGCGACCTCGGAACCCGACCCGGCCATGAAGAGCTCGACCAGGTGCCGGCTCGCCTTGGCGGCGTCCGCGTAACCGGGCTGCTGAGAGAACCCGGTCCAGGCGCCCTTCAGATCGCGATCGCGGAACGTGTAGTACGTCAGGCCCTTCGCGCCCATCGCGTACAGCACCGGCTCCTTGCCCTCGGAACGCAGCAGCTGCATCAGCTCCTCCGCCTCCTTGAGGACGTTGGAGTTGTAGCCGCCGCACATGCCGCGGTCGCTGGTGACGACCAGCACGGCAGCCCGCTTGGGCTCCGGCCGCTCGTTCAGCAGCGGGTGGTCGAGCGACCCGGAGGCGCTCGCCAGCGCGGAGAGCACCTTGGTGATCTCCTCGGCGTAGGGCTTGGACGCCGCAACCCTGGCCTGAGCCTTGGTGATGCGGGAGGTCGCGATCAGCTCCTGCGCCTTGGTGATCTTCTTGGTCGAGTTGACTGACTTGATACGTGAGCGCAGTTCGCGCAGGCTTGCCATCTACTCAGTCACACTCCCTTCCCACGAGATTCCGACACGGCAGTCACGCTCACTTGCTGACGTGCTTGCGAGTGACGGAAACCTGCTCCTGGCTGACCTCGTCCGCGCCGAGGGTCGAGGCCTCGGCCTCGTTGACCACGCGGCTGCCGTCGGAGGCGATGAAGCCTTCCTTGAACTTGTCGGTCGCGGCCATGAGGGCGTCGATCGAGGTGTCGTCGAGGGCCTTGCCGCCCTTGATGGACTCGTAGACCGAGGTCGCATTGCGGTGCAGGTCCTCGAGCAGCTCGGCCTCGAAGCGGCGGACATCGCCGACCGGCACCGAGTCGAACACGCCCTCGCCCGCGAGGTAGATCGAGACGATCTGGTCCTCGACGGCGATTGGGGAGTACTGGTCCTGCTTGAGCAGCTCGACCAGACGCTGGCCACGCTCGAGCTGGGCCTTGGAGGCGTCGTCCAGGTCGGAGGCGAAGGCCGAGAAGGCCTCCAGCTCACGGAACTGGGCGAGCTCGAGACGCAGCGAACCGGAGACCTTCTTCATGCCCTTGGTCTGCGCGGCGCCACCGACTCGGGAGACCGAGATACCGACGTTGATCGCGGGGCGGATGCCCTTGTTGAACAGGTCGGACTCGAGGAACACCTGACCGTCGGTGATGGAGATGACGTTGGTCGGGATGTAGGCCGAGACGTCGTTGGCCTTGGTCTCGATGATCGGCAGTGCGGTCAGCGAGCCGCCGCCGAGCTCGTCGGAGAGCTTGGCCGAACGCTCCAGCAGACGGGAGTGCAGGTAGAACACGTCACCGGGGTACGCCTCGCGGCCCGGCGGACGACGCAGCAGCAGCGAGATGGCGCGGTACGCCTCGGCCTGCTTGGTCAGGTCGTCGAACACGACGAGGACGTGCTTGCCCTGGTACATCCAGTGCTGGCCGATGGCCGAGCCGGTGTACGGGGCGAGCCACTTGAAGCCGGCCGAATCGGAGGCCGGGGCGGCGACGATGGTGGTGTACTCCATCGCGCCCTGCTCCTCGAGGGCCTGCTTGACGCCCGCGATCGTGGAGCCCTTCTGGCCGATGGCGACGTAGATGCAGCGAACCTGCTGCTTCGGGTCACCGGTCGCCCAGTTGGCCTTCTGGTTCAGGATGGCGTCGACGCAGACCGCGGTCTTGCCGGTCTTGCGGTCGCCGATCACCAGCTGGCGCTGTCCACGGCCGATCGGGGTCATCGCGTCGATGGCCTTGATGCCGGTCTGCAGCGGCTCCTCGACGGGCTGACGCTCCAGCACGGACGCGGCCTGCAGCTCGAGCGCACGGCTCTCGGTGCTCTCGATCTCGCCGAGGCCGTCGATCGGCTGGCCGAGCGGGTTCACCACGCGACCGAGGAAGGCGTCGCCGACCGGCACGGACAGCACGTCGCCGGTCCGCTTGACCTGCTGGCCCTCTTCGATGTCCGCGAAGTCGCCCAGGATGACGGCACCGATCTCGGTGGCCTCCAGGTTCAGCGCCACGCCGAGCACGCCGCCGGGGAACTCCAGCAGCTCGTTGGCCATCGCCGAAGGCAGGCCGGTGACGTGCGCAATGCCGTCACTGGTGTCGGACACCACGCCGACCTCCTCGCGGGAGGCCTCCGGGGAGTAGCTCGCGGTGTAGTTCTCAATCGCGCTACGGATCTCGTCGGAGGAGATCGTCAGCTCCGCCATGTTTTTCCTGCTCTCGGTATCTGGTCTTCGAATATCTGGAGTTTGAGGTCGGGCGCGAACGCCGGGACTACTTGAGGGTCTTGCGCAGTGACGCGAGACGTCCCGCCGCACTGCCGTCGATGACCTCGTCGCCCACGCGAACGACAAGGCCGCTCAGGAGCTCGGGGTCGACCTCCACGTGCACGGTGACCGGCTTGCCGTAGGTGCGGCTCAGGATCGCGGCGAGCCGCTCCTCCTGATCGGAGGACAGCGCCGAGGCGCTGCGCACGTGTGCGACCGCCTTGTCGCGTCGCGCCGCCGCCAGTTCCGACAGCTCGTTGAAGGCATCCGCGGGTGCGGTCCGCAACCGGCCGACGGCCTGGCTGGCCAGCGCCTCGGAGATCGCGGTGACCTTGCCGTAGAGCAGCTTGGCCAGCAGTTCGCGCTTGGCCGCGGTGGGCGTCGCGCGATCCGACAGTGCCTGCTCGAGGCCGGAGTCCGCCGCCACGATGCGGCCGAGGCGGAAGAGCTCGTCCTCGACGGTGTCGAGCTGACCCTGATCGTCGGCCGCCTTGAGCAGCGACTCCCGACCGAGCAGCACCAGCGAGTTCCGCAGGTCCGCCGAGCTCGACCAGTCCTGGGACATGGCCGCCTTCAGCGTCGCGAGGGTCTCGGCCGAAACCTTGGCCGAGAACACCTGCTCGGCCAAGGCCTGCCGAACCGCCGCGGGGGCCGAGGGGTCGGACAGGGCGGCGCGAAGCGTGCGCTGTCCGTCGAGGACCTCGACCACCGTGAACAGCTCGGCACCGGTCTGTGCCGCAGCTGCAGTCGCCGCGCCGGCCGACACTCCGGCCAACGCTGATTCCAGGGCGCTCCTCGTGTGAGTCAGCGCCTCACGGCTTGCTGCGTACATGGTGCTCACTTTCCGGCTGCGGAGTCAGCGCTGACGGCGTCCAGTTCGCTGAGGAAACGATCGATCGAACCCGACCGCTTGACCTCGTCGGCCAGCGACTCGCCGATGACCTTCTCGGCCAGATCGACTGCGGTCCGGCCCAGGTCGCTGCGCAGTTCGGTGACGATCTGCTGACGCTGAGCGGCGAGCTGGCTGCTGCCCGCGGCCACGATGCGGTCGCTCTCCACCTGTGCCTGGACCTTCATCTCGGCGATGATCTGCTGGCCCTGGGTGCGGGCATCCTCACGGATGGCCGCGGCCTCGGTCCGTGCCTCGGCGAGCTGGGCGCGGTACTGCTCCAGCGTCTCCTTGGCCTCGGCCTGAGCTTCCTCGGCGCGCTTGATGCCGCCCTCGATCTGCTCGGAACGGTCCGCCAGCACCTGCTGGAACTTCGGAAGGACGTACTTCCAGAAGACGAAGCCGATGATAGCTACGCAGACCGCCGACCACACGATGTCGTAGGTCGCGGGGACGAGGGGATTGATGTCCTCGCCTTCCGCGGCTGCGATCAATGCAATGGTTGACATGGCGAGATCAGAAAATGAAGCCGGCGACGAGGCCGATCAGCGCGAGGGCCTCGGTGAACGCGATACCGAGGAACATGTTGGTACGGATCTGGCCGGCCAGCTCGGGCTGACGCGCGATGCCCTCGATGGCCTTGCCGACGACGATGCCCACACCGATGCCGGGGCCGATGGCCGCGAGGCCGTAGCCGATGGCGCCGTAGCCCTTGCCGGTGGTCGTCTGCTCAACGGCTTCCTGTGCCAGGTACGCGAGGCTCATTTGGTTTCCGTTCCCTTTCCGTTGCCCACCACCGGGATTCGGCGGATGGGTCAGTTTGTGTGTAGTGCGGTCAGTGCGAGTCGGCGTGCAGCGCCAGGTCGATGTACACGGCGGTCAGCAGGGCGAAGACGTACGCCTGCAGGAAGATCACCAGCATCTCGAACAGGGTGAACCCGAAGCCGGCGGCGAGGGAGAACACGCCGAAGACCTTCATCCCGGCTGCTGCCTCGAAGAAGAAGAACTGCGTGGCGCTGAAGAACAGCACCAGCATGATGTGACCGGCCAGCATGTTGGCCATGAGTCGGACGGTCAGCGTGAACGGCCGGAGGATGAAGGTCGAGATGAACTCGATCGGGATCAGCAGGAAGTGCAGCGCGATCGGGACGTTCGGGACCACGATGCTGCTCTTCACGTACTTGAAGAAGCCGTACTTCTTGATGCCCACGTAGTTGAACGTGATGTACGCCAGGGCCGCCAGGACGATCGGCATGCCGACGCGGGCGTTCGAGGAGATGTTCAGGAACGGGATGATGCTCGACGCGTTCAGGAACAGCACGGTGAAGAAGATCGTGGTGATCACGGGCAGGAATCGCTTGCCCTGCTCCTTGCCGAGCACCTCGTCCGCGATCTGGTTCTTGACGAATCCCAGACCCATCTCGGCGAGGTTCTGCGCGCCGCGCGGGACGAGCTTCGGGCTGCGCATCGCGATCACGAAGAAGGCGAGCAGCACGACCGTCATCAGGATGCGGATGAGCATCAGCCGGTCGAGCTCGAAGGGCGTGCCCTCGAACAGCACGGCGGGAGGGAAGAAGTCTGCAAGTGACGGCGGATGGAACTCCGCGGCCAGGGTGGTGACGCTCAGCGGTCTCTCCCGTAGTCGTGGCCGCAGGCGGCATCGCCTGCGGTTCGATCGGACATTGACGATCTAACAAGTCGACAAGGTCGGCTCGCGTATTCGTCAGCTGCTGTGGCCGATTCACTCGGCCCCGCGTCTGTCGGTGTCGGCGGACTGTCGTCGACTCGGTGTTCCCCGACCTGCCAATTCCGAACAGCCGAAAGTGGCAATCGTGGTCACCTGCGAGGCTGCCGGACCCTGCGAAATGTGTGTTTCGCGTGGTTCCCGCGCTCGCTTGGCCCTGACCCTACCAATACATCTACGACGTTGTGTAGATGGGGGTCCCGCTTGACCGATTACGACAGGTCGTCGTACTACTTTTCGTCGGATTCGGGCTCACCGGCTTGGCCGTCCTGCTGTGCGGGAGCGCCGTCCTGCTGTGCGGGAGTGACATACGGCACCTTCACCTTGAGCAGCCCGTACGTCTCGGCACCGAGCACGATGATCAGCGCCAGCACCATGACGATGACCAGTGCCTGCTTGCTGTAGAAGTCCATGCCCTTGAGCACGCCGAGGACCAGGATCGCCAGGATCATCTTGAGCAGCCAGCTGCCCAGCAGCACCGCACCCGAGGTGGCGGGCGGGAGCTTCTCGGTGAACAACACGGCCAGCGCGGTGCACAGGATGAATCCGCCACCGACGGCGACGCCGATCAGCGCACCCCACAGCCCCGGCATGCCTGCGGCCAGTGCGGCGACGATCGAGCCGACCACCGCGAGCGCGATCAGGCCGATCACCCCATAGCGAACCGCGGCACGCAGCGGAGCGGACTGGTCGGGCACGGGTTCCGGAGAGAAGGTCACGGTGCGCAAGCCTAGCTGGCTAGGGCTCGCCCACTCGATCGCGACCGGGGATCTGCTTCAGGCGCAGCGACGGCACCGCGGTGACGACCAGGGCGAACACCAGGCCGCCCGCCACCAGCAGGACCACGATCCTCCGGTCGATCAGGGCCGACCCGACGGCACCGAACGCCAGCACCCCGACCCACAAATAGATCAGCAGCACCACCCGCCGATGGGAATGCCCGATCTGCAGCAGCCGGTGATGCAAATGCATCTTGTCGGGGCTGAACGGGCTGCGGCCCGCCCTGGTCCGACGGACCACCGCGAGCAGCAGGTCGAGGATCGGGATGAACATCACCGCACCCACCAGCAACAGCGGCGAGAGCAGACCGAGGATGTCCTTGGTGCCGTAGGCGCTGAGCGGGATCCGCCCGGACGCGCTGGTCGAGATGGCTGCCAGCATCAGCCCGATCAGCATCGAACCCGAGTCCCCCATGAAGATCCGGGCGGGCTGGAAGTTGTGTGGCAGGAAGCCCAGGCACGCCCCCGCGAGGGCGGCGGCCAGCATCGCCGGCGGATACGCGCTCACGTCTCCCCCCTGCTCGTGCAGCAGGCCGACCGAGAAGACGCAGATCGCCAGCGCGGCGATCAGCCCGAGACCGGCCGCGAGGCCGTCGAGGCCGTCGACGAAGTTCATGGCATTGATCATCACGACGGCGATGAGCACCGTCACCAGGCCCGACTGCAACTGGTCGAGGACCAGCGTGGTGCCGTTGAAGGGCAGGTACAGCACGAACCAGCTGACCCCCATCACCACCAGCACGCCCGCGGCGGTGACCTGCCCGACGAACTTCGTCAGGGCGTCGAGCCCCCACCGGTCGTCGATGATCCCCACCAGCACGATGACGCCACCGGCGACGAGCGCAGCCGGGATGTCCTTGGTGTTGTAGTCGAATCCCCTGGCCAGCGCGGGCAGCTGCTGCGCGAACAGCAGGGCCGCGACGAACCCGACGTACATGCCGACGCCACCGAGCCGGGGCGTGGGCTCGACGTGGACGTCGCGATCTCGCGGGATCGCCACCGCCCCGAACTTGAGGGCGAGCAGCCGGACGGCGCCGGTGGCGAGGAACGTGATGACCGCCGCGGTGAAGAGCACCAGCAACAGTTCCCTGATCGGGACCCCGGCCCCCCGGCCCGACTGAGCGAGCAATGCTGAATGGGCGACGATCACGTCGAAGAGGCTACCGTCACCGCGCGCCATCCCCCGCCGCCGGATTCGCCTGCGTGCGCACCCGGGGGTAGGCAGGCTTGCGCGCGACCATCTCCGACACCTCGCGCGCGATGTCGGCCAGTTCGGCGTCGCCCGCGGTGGTGCCGTCCTCGGCCCGTACGGCCCTGGCGATCAGCCCGCCGACCGCCGCGCACTCGTCGGCGCCGAAGCCCTGCGTGGTCACCGCGGCCGATCCGACCCGGATCCCGGACGCCACCATCGGCGGCGCCGGGTCGTACGGGATCGCGTTCTTGTTCAACGTGATTCGGGCCGCATCGCACCGCCGTTCCGCCTCGGCCCCGGTCACCCCGAGCTCGCGCAGGTCCAGCAGGGCCAAATGGGTGTCGGTGCCGCCGGACACCGCGCGCATGCCGCCGGCCTCGAGCGCCTTCGTCATCGCCGCGGCGTTGTCCACCACGCTCGCCGCGTACGCCCGGTAGTCGTCGGTCGCGGCTTCCTTCAGCGCCACCGCCTTGGCTGCGATCGAGTGCATGAGCGGTCCGCCCTGGCTGAAGGGGAACACCGCCTTGTCGATCGCCTTGGCATGCTCGGCTCGACACATCAGCATGCCGCCGCGTGGGCCACGCAGGACCTTGTGGGTGGTGGCGGACACGACGTCGGCGTACGGCACCGGCGACGGGATCGCCCCGCCCGCCACCAGCCCGATGAAGTGGGCGGCGTCGACCCACAGGATCGCGCCCACCTCGTCGGCGATCTGCCGGAACCTCGCGAAGTCGATGAGACGCGGATAGGCGGTCGCGCCCGCGACGATGATCTTCGGTCGATGCGTCAGCGCGAGGTCGCGGACCTCGTCGTAGTCGATGAGCTCGGTGGACTTGTGCACGTGATACGGGATCGGCGTGAACCACTTGCCCGAGAAGCTCACCTTGGACCCGTGGGTGAGGTGGCCACCGTGCGGCAGGCTCATCGCCAGCACCGGATCGCCGGGCTGTGCGAACGCCGCGTAGACCGCCAGGTTGGCATTGGCCCCCGAATGCGGCTGTAGGTTCGCGTGCTCGGCCCCGAACAGCGTCTTGGCACGCTCGATCGCCAGGTTCTCGGCGCGGTCGACCTCGGCGCAGCCCCCGTAGTACCGGTGGCCCGGATAGCCCTCGGCGTACTTGTTGCTCAACGTCGACCCGAGCGCGGCCAGGACCGCGGGGCTGGTCAGGTTTTCGCTGGCGATCAGCTGCAGCCCGCCGCGCAGGCGGTCCAGCTCGGCGAGCGTGATCTCGGCGATCTCCGGGTCGGTCCGCTCCAGTTCGGAGAAGTCCGGCCCCCAGAACGCCGAGCCCGGCCCCGGGGATCCCGTATCGCTCATTTCGGTACCCGTCCCGGCAGCAGGCTCTCGACCGTCACGCCGAGGACGTCCGCGATATCGGATGCGGGAACTGCGCCCTCGCGCAGGATCCGCGGCTCGTCGGCCGTCAGATCCACGATCGTCGAGGCCACCGCGTGCTGTGCCGGGCCGCCGTCCAGGTACACCGACGCCGCGCTGCCGAGCTGATCGCGGGCCTGCTCGACCGTGGCGGCCGGTGCGTGCCCGGAGATGTTCGCACTCGAGACCGCGAGCGGGCCCACCTCCCGCAGCAACTCGAGGGCGACCGGGTGCAGCGGCATCCGCAACATCACCGTGCCCCGGGTGTCGCCGAGGTCCCACGCCAACGACGGCGCTTGCTGGACAACGAGACTGAGCCCACCGGGCCAGAAGGCGCGGATGAGCTCACGCGCCTGCGGCCGCACCGTGAAGACGAGTCCGTCGATGGTGTTCCACGAGCCGACGAGCACCGGCACGGGCATGTCCCGCCCGCGGCCCTTGGCGCGCAGCAACGAGGTGACGGCCTCGCCGTCGAAGGCGTTGGCCGCGAGGCCGTAGAGGGTGTCGGTCGGCACGACGACGAGGCGCCCGGCCTTGAGCGAGTTCGTCGCGGCAGCGATGCCCGCCTCGCGCGAATCGGTGTTCCGGCAGTCGTAGACGATGCTCACGCCCCCATCCTCCCATCCGCGTCGATCCGTCGCAGACACACCTGGTGGTTCCGCGGGCTCCACGCACCGAGCCATTGGTCGTTCCGCAGGCTCCACGCACGGTGGTCAGTGCCCGCGGGCCGCCTCGGCGTCCGTTGCGACCCGGCGGGCGACCACGAATCGGGGTTTACCTGCCAGGTCCGGGTGCTCGGCGACCTCGCCGAACACCCGTCGCTCGCGCAGCAGGGCCGCCACCTGACCGCCGTTGGTGTCGTCGTGTTCGATGGCCATCGCGCCGCCGATCTTCAGCCAGCGCGCGATATTGGAGACCATCGGGGTGATCACCGACAGCCCGTCGGGCCCGCCGAACAGCGCGAGATGCGGATCGAACTCCGCGACCTCGGGTTCGAGCTGAGCGCCATCCGGGATGTACGGCGGATTCGACACCACGACGTCGACCTTGCCCTCGAGCTCGGTGAGCAGCGAACGATCGGTGACGTCGCCCTGGTGCAGCGTGATGGGCGTGTCGCCCGCGTTCGCCCGGGCCTCGGCGTTGCGGCGGGTCCAGGCCAGGGCGGCCGGATCCAGTTCCACCGCGTGCACGATCGCGTCCGGGCGGGCGTTCGCCAGCGCCAAGGCCAGGGCGCCCGTGCCCGCGCACAGATCGAGGATCACCGGCGGATGCGCGGGGTTCCCCTCGAGGAAGGCCAGTGCCCACGCGAACAGCAGCTCGGTCTCCGGCCTGGGCACGAACACCCCCGGTCCGACCTCGAGGTCGATGTCGCCCATCGACGACACCCCGGTGATGTACTGCAACGGAACCCGCTCGGCACGCTTGGCGACCAGTCCGCGGTAGCGCTCGATCACCTCGGGGTCGACGAGCGGGACCAGTCCCAGCCTGGTCCGCTCGACCCCGACGACGTGGGCGGCGAGCAGTTCCGCGTCGGTGCGGGGACTGTGCACGCCCGCCTCCTCGAGCTGCTTGGTGGCCTCGAGGATCGCGAGGCGGAGGGGTTGACGGCTCACCAGCTCAGCCTGCCACGTGTCGGCGCCGGAACGTCGCATTGTCCGACCGTGCCCCGTGGCCTACTCCGCGGCGAGGCGGGCCTCCCGGTCCGACTTGCCGAGCGCATCGAGAAGCGCGTCCAGGTCGCCGTCGAGCACGGCATCGAGGTTGTGCGCCTTGAACCCGATGCGGTGATCAGTGATCCGGTTCTCGGGGAAGTTGTAGGTGCGGATGCGCTCGGAACGGTCCACGGTGCGCACCTGGCTCTGCCGGCCCGCCGACGCCTCGTCGGCGGCGGCCTCCTCCGCGGCGGCCTGCAGCCGGGCCGCGAGCACCTGCATCGCGCGGGCCTTGTTCTGCAGCTGCGAGCGCTCGTTCTGGCAGGTCACGACGATGCCGGTGGGCAGGTGGGTGATCCGGACCGCGGAGTCGGTGGTGTTGACGCCCTGCCCGCCCTTGCCGGACGAGCGGTAGACGTCGATGCGCAGGTCGGTCTCGTCGATCTGCACCTCCTCGACCTCCTCCGGCTCCGGGTAGATCAGCACGCCCGCCGCCGAGGTGTGCACGCGGCCCTGTGACTCGGTGACGGGCACCCTCTGGACGCGGTGCACGCCGCCCTCGAACTTGAGCCGGGCCCAGACACCGTCGCGGGTGTCGCCCTTCGACTTGATCGACAGGGTCGCGTCCTTGTAGCCGCCGAGGTCGGAGATGTTCGCATCCAGGACCTCGACCCGCCAGCCGTGCCGCTCGGCGTAGCGCAGGTACATCCGGGCCAGGTCCGCCGCGAACAGCGCGGACTCCTCGCCGCCCTCGCCGGATTTCACCTCGAGCACCACGTCGTCGCTGTCGTGCGGGTCCCGCGGTGCGAGCAGGTCGGTGAGGGCGACGTCGAGCTCGGCCACCTTGGCCTCCAGCTCGGGCACCTCGGCGGCGAAGCTCGAGTCGTCGGCGGCCAGCTCGCGGGCGGCCTCCAGGTCCTCGCGCGCGGCCTGCAGCTTGGTGTGGGTGGCCATGATGGGGGCGAGCTCGGCGAACCGCTTGCCGACCCGGCGGGCGGCCGCGGGGTCGTTGTGCAGGGACGGATCGGAGAGCTGCAGCTCGAGTCCGGCGTGCTCGGCCAAGATGTCATCGATCGCCGACGGCTGGGTGGTCCCCGCCATGGTTCGCTCCTCGGTTGTCGGCACCCCGAGGGGATGCCGGGCAGTGCAGTGGGTGGATGTTGGCGCCGGGTCCGGCGCGCGCACCACGGGTACAAAAAAACCGACGCCCGGCCTGCAATGGAACACAGGACGGGCGTCGGCGGGACAGCTAGCTGTCGGCGTCGGCCTTCTTGCCGGCGCGCTTGCCGTAGCGAGCCTCGAAGCGCGCGACGCGTCCACCGGTGTCGAGGATCTTCTGCTTGCCGGTGTAGAACGGGTGGCACTGCGAGCAGACCTCGACGTTGATGCGTCCGGACTCCTTGGTGCTGTGGGTCTCGAACGTGTTACCGCAACCGCAGACGACGGTGGTCGCCACGTAGTTGGGGTGGATTCCTGCCTTCATGGTGTCCCTTTCAGTGGTCGCCGGGTCGCCTTCGCCAATCGAAGCCGTGAACCGGAACCGGACATTGTTGTGCTCGCTCGCGGCAAATGCCACGGGCGCGATGGTTCATTCTGCCAGAACGCGCGCATCAAGTCCTAACGACCAGGTACCGCGATCTGTTCCCGACCGGTGCGAACGCGACGCAGGCCCCGGGAACCGTGCGGTTTCCGGGGCCTGCGTCGTGGCACGGCTGCTAGTCGTCGTCGCCCATCGCTCCCGGCGCGGTCTTGGAGACCTGCATCAGGAACTCGAGGTTGTTCTTACTCTTCTTGAGCCGGTCGATCAGCAGGTCGATCGCCTGGTGCGAGTCCAGGCCGGACAGCACCCGGCGCAGCTTGTGCAGCACCGCCGCCTCGTCCGGGCTGAGCAGCAGCTCGTCCTTGCGGGTACCGGACGGGTTGACGTCGACCGCGGGGAAGACCCGACGCTCGGCGATCTTGCGATCGAGCTTGAGCTCCGCGTTGCCGGTGCCCTTGAACTCCTCGAAGATCACGGTGTCGCCGGTGGAGCCGGTCTCGACCATCGCGGTGGCGATGATCGTGAGCGAGCCGCCGTTCTCGATGTTGCGAGCCGCGCCGAGGAACCGCTTCGGCGGGTACAGCGCGGTCGAGTCGACACCACCGGACAGGATTCGTCCCGAGGCGGGCGAGGAGTTGTTGTACGCCCGGCCGAGTCGAGTGATCGAGTCGAGCAGCACGACGACGTCCTTGCCCTCCTCGACGAGGCGCTTGGCCCGCTCGATGGCGAGCTCGGCGACCGAGGTGTGGTCTGACGGCGGCCGGTCGAAGGTGGAGGCGATGACCTCACCCTTCACCGAACGCTGCATGTCGGTGACCTCTTCCGGACGCTCGTCGACCAGGACGACCATCAGGTAGCACTCGGGGTTGTTCGTCGCGATGGCGTTCGCGATCGCCTGCAGAACGCTCGTCTTACCGGCCTTCGGCGGGCTCACGATCAGGGCGCGCTGCCCCTTGCCGATCGGCATCACCAGGTCGATGACACGGGTGGTGAGGATGTTCGGCGTGGTCTCGAGGCGCAGCCGCTGGTTCGGGTAGAGCGGCGTCAGCTTGCCGAACTCGGGACGCCGCTTGGCCGCCTCGACGTCACCGCCGTTGACGGTGTCCAGCCGGACCAGCGGGTTGAACTTCTGGCGCTGGCTGCCACCGCCGCCGCCCTCACCCTCGCGGGCGACGCGGACGGCACCGGTGATGGCGTCACCACGACGGAGTCCGTTCTTGCGGATCAGGTTCATCGAGACGTACACGTCGTTCGGGCCGGCGAGGTAGCCGGAGGTCCGCACGAACGCGTAGTTGTCGAGCACGTCCAGGATGCCCGCGACGGGCTGGAGGACGTCGTCCTCGCGGATCTCCAGGTCGCGGTCCGAACCTGCGCCGCCGCCCTCGCCACGGTCACGTCCACGACGACGCTCGCGGAATCGGCGTCCCCGCCGACCCCGGCCGTCCTCGTCCTCGCCGCCGCGGTTGTCGCCCCGGCCCTCGCCACGCGGGCCGTTGCCGCCCTGGCCACGCTCGCCCTGGTTGCGCTCACCCTGGTTGCGCTCACCCTGGTTGCGCTCACCCTGGCCGCGCTCGCCCTGGTTGCGCTCGCCCTGGTTGCGGTCGCGACGGTTGCGCTCGCCGCCCTGCTCCTGGCGTCCGCCCTGATCCTGACGGGGCTGGCGGTCGCCGCCCTGTTCGGCCGCAGGGGCCGTCGACGCCGTCGACTCACCCTGCTCGGGCGAACCGGCCTGGCGAGACGACCCGCGGCGCTGCCGGTTTCGGCGTCCGCCCTGCTCGCCCTCGGCGGACTCGACGGGCTGCGTGGCCGGGCGCTCGGTGGCCGCGGGGGCCGACTCGACGGCGGGAGCGGCCTCGGCGACCCGCTGCGGCGCGGTCGTGGCCTCGCTCGCCGGGGCCTCGACGGGAGCCGCCGCCTTGGGAGCAGCCGTCTTGGTGGCGGACGAGCCGCCCTGACGCTCCTTGATGGCCGCGATCAGGTCACCCTTGCGCAGGCCGGACGTCCCCTTGATACCGAGCTCGGACGCGAGTCCGCGCAGCTCGGCCAGCACCATTCCGGACAGGCCGGAACCGCGCCGGGCGTCGGCGCGCTTGGTGGAGGTTGCCACGGCGTCGCCGGTGGCCTCTGAAGTGTGTGCAGTGCCGCCGGCCTGGCTCGCCGCGGAGTCAACCGGGGTGTCGAGAACAGGTGTGGCGATCAGGTCCGTATCGGTCACGGAGATCCTTTCCTTCCCTCGCTCGCGCGGCGCGAAGTCGAGGGTTCGTCCCGAAGCTCAGCTCACTCGCTGAACTCGGTTGTGCCGGACGTGTTCACTGGATGGAACTATCGGCTCGTCCGCCCCCGTGGCCCCTCGAGCAGGCACGTTCCAGTCGATCACCGCGGAAATCACGCGAGGGAATCGAGCCAGATGCGTCTACTCCTGCTTCGGCGATCCCGCAATCGGGGAGCCTCGGTTTCGGAGTGAATGCCCTGGTAGAACACCGGCGTCAGATGCGCACGATGGGCGAACGACCCTCAGGATAGCCTCGAACCGAGCCGTGGGCAAGGACCCGCGCGCCGGTGTGCCGCCGGTCAACCGACCTGCACACCGTCCGCCACGTCGAGCTCGAGCACCCTGAGTCCGTCCGCTTCGGCCTTTCGGCGCAGGTCCTCGGGGAACGGCCGGGTGGACAGCGCCAGCACGGTGGGTCCCGCTCCGGACACCGTCGCCGCGATGCCCGCCCGACGCAGGGTGGCGATCCAGCGCGTGGTCACCGGCAGCGCCGCGGCCCGCTGGCGCTGGTGCAGCCGGTCCTCGGTCGCCGCCATCAGGAGATCCGGGCGGCTGGTCAGCGCGACCACCGCCAGCGCTCCGCGGCTGACGTTGAACGCGGCATCAGCGTGCGGGACCTGTTCCGGGAGCATGCCCCGGGTGTGTGCAGTCGAGGAACGCTCCGACGGCACCAGCGCCACCACCCTGATGTCGGGGTGCACGTCCAGCCGCACCGCCGCAAAGGTCCGCGGCGAGTCCGCATCCCCGGCGTCCTCGCTCCAGGAGACCACCGCGCCGCCGAGCACGCTCGCCGACGCGTTGTCGGGGTGGCCTTCGAACTCGGACGAGAGCTGGACCAACTGCTCCTGGGTCAGCGCCAGCCCCGGGTCGAGCCTGCTCGCCAGCCCGTTCGCGACCGCGAGGCCGCCGACCGCGGCCGAAGCCGAGGAACCGAGGCCTCGCGAATGCGGAATCGCATTGCGGCACACAACCTCCAGGCCGCCTGCCCAGACACCGATCGACTCGAGCCCGCGCTCGATCGCACGCACGACCAGGTGCGAGGGACCCCACGGCACGTCCTCGGCGCCCTCCCCCTCCACCCGGATCGTCAGCCCCGCGTCGGTGGTGGTCACGGTGATCTCGTCGTACAGCGCCAGGGCCATACCCAGCGTGTCGAAGCCCGGACCGAGGTTCGCCGTCGACGCAGGCACCCGTGCGGTCACGGTCAGCCCGGCGGGCAGCGTCTGAGTCATCGTGCTCCCTCCGATGCGCGGGTCAGCCACTAGACGAGCTCGAGCGCAGCGGCAACCGCCACCGGGTCGACCGGAATCGGCTGCACAGCAGGCATTCCCGCGAGCGCGGTGTCGGGATCCTTGAGGCCGTTGCCGGTCACCGTGCACACCACGGTGAGCCCGGAGTCGAGCCAACCCTCCTTGCGCGCGGCCAGCAGGCCCGCCACGGACGCGGCGGATGCCGGTTCGACGAACACACCCTCGGTCCTGGCGATGAGCCGGTACGCCTCGAGGATCTCCTCGTCGGTGGCGGCACGGAACGCACCGTTCGACTCCTCCTTGGCCGCGACGGCACCGTCCCAGGACGCGGGCGAGCCGATGCGGATGGCGGTGGCGATGGTCTCGGGATCCTTGACCGGGGCACCGTGCACCAGCGGCGCCGCGCCAGCGGCCTGCACACCGAGCATGCGGGGACGCACAGTGGTGATCCCGTCCGCGAAGTACTCCGAGTACCCGCGCCAGTACGCGGTGATGTTGCCCGCGTTGCCCACCGGGAGCGCGTGCACGTCGGGGGCCTTGCCCAGCGCATCGCAGATCTCGAACGCCGCGGTCTTCTGGCCCTCGATGCGGACCGGGTTCACCGAGTTGACCAGACCGATCGTCGGGAACTCGGCGGTGGTCTTGCGTGCCAGCTCGAGGCAGTCGTCGAAGTTGCCCTCGACCTGGATGATCTTCGCGCCGTGCATGACCGCCTGGGCCAGCTTGCCCATCGCGATCTTGCCCTGCGGCACCAGCACCGCGCAGGTCATGCCCGCGACGGCGGCGTAGGCCGCGGCCGAGGCCGAGGTGTTGCCCGTCGAGGCGCACAGCACGGCCTTCTGGCCCCGGGCCAGGGCGTCGGTGACGGCCATCGTCATGCCGCGGTCCTTGAACGACCCGGTCGGGTTGAGGCCCTCGACCTTGAGGTGGACCTCGCAGCCGGTGATCTCGGAAAGGTGGGCCGCGGGGATCAGCGGGGTGCCGCCCTCGCGCAGCGTGATCGTCTTCCAGTTCGGACCGATGGCGAGTCGATCGCGGTACGCCTCGATCAGCCCCGGCCAGGGCGTGTGAACGGGGGTGTGCAGGCGGGGGCTATTCACTGGAACCTTCCAATCGGAGAACGCTGGTGACCGCGGTCACGAACTCGAGTTTGCCGAGCGCGGCAACGGTTTCGGACAGTGCCGAGTCGGTCGCCCGGTGGGTGACCACGATCAGGCCGGCACCGGTGCCGATGCCCTCCTGCCGGACCGTCGAGATGCTGACGTCGTGCTTGGCGAACTCGGCCGCGACCGCGGACAATACACCGGCACGGTCCGCGACCTGCATGTTGACGTAGTAGCGGGTGGGGATCTCGCCGATGGGCGCGATCTTGAGATCGGCGTACTTCGACTCACGGGGTCCGCGACCGCCGTGCACCCGGTTCCGGGCCGCCATCACCAGGTCGCCCATCACGGCGGAGGCGGTCGGCGCGCCGCCCGCGCCCTGCCCGTAGAACATGAGCCGGCCCGCGGCCTCGGCCTCGACCACGACCGCGTTGAACGCGCCGTTCACCGACGCGAGCGGGTGATCGAGCGGCACCAGCGCCGGGTAGACCCGCGCGGAGATCCGCTCGGATCCGTCCGTTCCGTTGATCCGCTCACAGATCGAGAGCAGCTTGATCGTGCAATTGAGCGACTTGGCCGCCTCGAGATCCGCCGAGGTGATCTTCGAGATGCCCTCGCGGTACACGTCGGCGGCGGTGACGCGGGTGTGGAACGCGATGGACGCGAGGATCGCGGCCTTCGCCGCGGCGTCGTAGCCCTCCACGTCCGCGGTCGGATCGGCCTCGGCGTAGCCGAGCCGGCCGGCCTCGGCGAGCGTGTCGGCGTAGTCGGCCCCGGTCTCGTCCATCGCCGAGAGGATGAAGTTGGTGGTGCCGTTGACGATTCCGGCGACCTTGTTGACCCGGTCGCCCGCGAGCGACTGGGTGAGCGGGCGGATCACCGGGATCGCACCCGCGACCGCGGCCTCGAAGTACAGGTCGACCCGCTTGTTCTCGGCCGCCTCGGCGAGCTCGCCGGTGTAGTCGGCCAGCAACGCCTTGTTCGCGGTGACCACCGACTTGCCCGAGTTGAGCGCGGCGAGGATCAGCTTGCGGGGCACCTCGATGCCGCCGATCACCTCGACGACGATGTCCACGTCGGCCCGTGCGACCAGAGAATCCGCGTCGGTGGTCAGCAGCTCTGCCGGAACCCCGCGGTCACCCTCGATCCGGCGCACCGCGATACCTCGCAGCACCACGGGCGCACCGACCCGCGCCTCGAGCTCGCGGGCGTGCTCGCGCAGGATGCGCACGACCTCACTGCCCACGTTGCCGAGGCCGAGGACCGCCACACCGATCGCGGCGTTGCCACTCGGTTCAGTCATGTTGCTGTACCTCCAAGCTGAGCAGATCTTCCACTGTTTCCCTGCGCAAGATCAGTCGGGACCGACCGTCTCGCACCGCGACCACTGCGGGCCGGGTGAGCAGGTTGTAGCGGCTGGACATCGAATAGCAGTATGCGCCAGTGGCGGCAACCGCGAGCAGGTCTCCCGCGTTGACATCCTCCGGCATCCAGGCGTCCCGGATGACGATGTCGCCACTCTCGCAGTGCTTTCCCACCACGCGGGCGACCACCGGGTCGGCCACGCTGTCGCGCGAGACCAGACGCGAGTCGTACTCGGCCTGATACAGCGACGTGCGGATGTTATCGCTCATCCCGCCGTCCACGCTGATGTATCGCCGGGTTGCGTTGGCACCCAAGCGAACATCCTTGACCGTGCCGACCTCGTACAGGGTCACCGTGCCCGGTCCCGCGATCGCCCGGCCCGGCTCGACCGCGAGGGTCGGCACGGGCAGTCCCGCGAGCGCCGACTCGGTCGCGACGATGTGTCCGAGCTTGGCCGCCAGGTCGTCCACCGGCGGCGGGTCGTCGCTCTCCAGGTACGAGATCCCCATCCCGCCGCCGAGATCGACGATCGAGATCTGCGAGGACTTGTCCACCCCGAACTCGGCGACGATGGTGCGGAGCAGCCCGATCACGCGGTGCGCGGCGAGCTCGAATCCGTCGACCTCGAAGATCTGCGAGCCGATGTGGCTGTGCAGCCCGACCAGCCGCAGGTTCTCGGTGGCGAACACCCGGCGGACGGCGTCCAGCGCCGCTCCGTCCGAGAGCGAGAACCCGAACTTCTGGTCCTCGTGCGCGGTGGCGATGAACTCGTGGGTGTGCGCCTCGACGCCGACCGTGACGCGGATCAGCACGTCCTGCACCACGCCGTGCGCGCCCGCGACACGGTCCAGGCGGTCGATCTCCTGGGTCGAGTCGAGCACGATGTGCCCGACACCCGCGGCCACCCCGGCCTCGAGCTCGGCGACCGACTTGTTGTTGCCGTGCATGGCAATTCGCTCGGCCGGGAAGCCCGCGTGCAGTGCGATGGCCAGCTCGCCGCCGGAGCAGATGTCGAGCGAGAGACCCTCCTCGGCGACCCAGCGCGCGATCTCACCGCACAGGAACGCCTTCGAGGCGTAGTGCACCTTGCCGGTGGGGCCGAAGGCACGGGCCATGTCGCGGCACCGGGACCGGAAGTCGTCCTCGTCGACGACGAACAGCGGCGTGCCGTACCGCTCGGCCAGCTCCGTGACAGGCACCCCGGCCAGCCGGACCACGCCGTCCTCACCGCGAGCGGCGTTGCGGGGCCAGACATCGGCGGGCAGGGCGGTCAGCTCGGCCGCGGACTCCGGCCTGGGCGGCAGTCCGGGCGCGTGCGGGATCTCGGCGTGCTTGGGTCCCGCCGGATGCGCGCTCACATTCGCTCCGGTGCGCTGACGCCGAGCACGGCGAGTCCGTTGGCGAGCACCTGGCGCGTCGCCGCGCACAGGGCCAGCCGGGCCGTGTGCAGATCGCCCGCGGGCTCGTCGCCCTGCGGCAGCACCCGGCAGTCGGTGTAGAACCGGTGATAGGTGCCTGCCAGCTCCTCCATGTACCTGGCGATCCGGTGCGGTTCACGCAGCTCGGCCGCCGCGGCCACGACCCGCGGGTACTCGCCGATGGTCCGGATGAGGTCGCCCTCCCGGTCGTGCGTGAGCAGCTCCAGCTTCGGGTTCTCGGTGGAGATGCCCAGCTCGGCCGCGTTCCGGCCGAGGGAGGCGAGCCGGGCGTGCGCGTACTGCACGTAGTAGACGGGGTTCTCGCTGGTGGTGCTGGCCCACAGCTCGAGGTCGATGTCCAGGCTCGAATCGACGGAGGACCGGATCATCGCGTATCGGGCGGCGTCGACGCCGATCGCCTCGACGAGGTCGTCGAGGGTGATGACGGTTCCGGCCCGCTTGCTCATCTTCACCGCGACGCCGTCGCGGACCAGGTTCACCATCTGACCGATCAACACCTCGACGGTGTCCGGGTCGTCGCCGAACGCGGCGGCCGCGGCCTTGAGTCGGCCGATGTAACCGTGATGGTCGGCGCCGAGCATGTAGATGCACAGGTCGAAGCCCCGCGAGCGCTTGTCCTGGAAGTAGGCGATGTCACCGGCGATATAAGCGGCGTTGCCGTCGCTCTTGATGACCACCCGGTCCTTGTCGTCCCCGAAGTCGGTGCTCTTGAGCCACCAGGCGCCGTCCTCCTCGTAGAGGTTCCCGGAGCCCTTGAGGGTGGCGACGGCCGACTCGACGGCACCGGACTCGAACAGCGAGTTCTCGTGGAAGTACACGTCGAAGTCGGTGCCGAACTCGTGCAGGGTCTTCTTGATGTGGTCGAACATCAGCGCCACACCGATGGCCCGGAACGTCTCCTGGCGCTCGTCGGCAGGCAGCGCCAACGCGTCCGGCCGCTGCCGGACGACCTCCGCGGCGATGTCGGAGATGTAGGCCCCCGCGTAGCCGTCCTCGGGAGCCGGGTCGCCCTTGGCCGCGGCGATCAGCGACCGCGCGAACCGGTCGATCTGGGCGCCGTGGTCGTTGAAGTAGTACTCGCGGGTGACGGCGGCACCCTGAGCGGTCAGGATGCGTCCGAGTGCGTCGCCGACCGCGGCCCACCTGGTCCCGCCGAGGTGGATCGGACCCGTCGGGTTCGCCGAGACGAACTCGAGGTTGATCCGCTTGCCGGCCAGCGCCTGGGACGAACCGAAGGCCTCACCCGCGGCGATGACATTCGCGACGATGACACCCTGTGCGGCCGCGGCGAGCCGGATGTTGAGGAAGCCGGGACCGGCCACCTCGACGGTCTCGATGCCGTCGGTGGCGGTCAGCTCGTCGGCCAGCCAGGTCGCCAGTTCGCGCGGGTTTGCGCCCGCCTTCTTGCCGACCTGCATGGCCACGTTGCTGGCGTAGTCCCCGTGCTCGGGGTTGCGGGGGCGTTCGACGGCGAGCGTCGCCGGGAGGACGCTCGCATCGAGCCCACGCTCGGCGAGGACCTTCGCGGCGGTCCCTCGGAGCAATTCGGCAAGGTCGGCAGGAGTCACAGGTATCTATCCTATGGTCTGGCCGTTCAAAGCCTGCGCTCAGGCACTGAACGTAGAGTGGGGCCCCGGCGGGGCCCACCCTCGCCGCACCTGACTGTCCCACCACCGAAAGAGCACTCACCGATGCCAAGCGGTTCGGAAAATCGCGGCGCCAAGAACTCCGGCGCCAAGTCAGCCAAGGCCATCAAAGCCGCCAACAAGAGTGCCGGCGGCGCCAAGACCAAGGCCGGGCTGCCCAAGCAACGCCACATTCCCTGGCTGACCATCGGCGCGGTGGTGGCCGTACTGGCCCTGATCACTGTGCTCGCGGTGAATCTGTTCCCGAAGTACCAGGACAAGGCCGAGGCCGACAAGTTCGCACCGAGCGCCGAGAACAAGGACCCCTCGACCGGGATCGACGGCGTCGTGCGGACCGAGTACCCGCCCGCGCTGCACGTGAGCGCGACGCAGCGGGTCGCCTACGACCAGTCCCCGCCGTTCGGCGGCCCGCACGACGCGACCTGGGCCACCTGCACCGGCATCGTGTACCCGAACGCGATCCGCACCGAGAACGCCGTGCACTCGCTCGAGCACGGCGCTGTGTGGGTCGCCTACAACCCGGACAAGATCTCCGGCGACCAGCGCGATGCGCTCGCGGACCGCGTGGACGGCAAGTCCTACATGCTGATGTCGCCGTACCCGGGCCTCGACTCCCCGATCGCGCTGCAGAGCTGGGGCCACCAGCTCAAGCTGGACGACGCGAACGACCCGCGGATCAACCAGTTCATCGCCGCGCTGCGACTGAACAACTTCGGGGTCTACCCCGAGGTCGGCGCGAGCTGCTCGACGATCCCGGGGGCGTTCGACCCGGACAACCCGCCGGCGTTCGACGGCTCGGCTCCCGGACCCGACGCGGTGCCGATGACCGGCGAGGGCCTGGCACCCGACCAGGGCGAGCTGGGCACCGGCGGACTGCCCGGCGGAGTGCAGTTGCCGACGGACCTCCAGGTTCCGCCTGCGGCACCGGCACCGGCTCCGGCGGGCTGACATGGCTGATCAGACCGGAGCCGAACCGGCCGCAGTCGAGCAGGAGGCAACCGAGCAGGCGCAGGACGGCGGCAAGCGGAGTCAACGGACCGCCCTCGCGGTGCTCGGCCTGATCGCCGCCGTCGCGATCGGGTTCGCGATCGGGTTCCTGGCGAGCCTGCCGCTGCGCGACGACGCCGCCGCCACTCCGGGCGCCGGGTCGGTGGACGTAGGGTTCGCGCAGGACATGACGGTGCACCACAACCAGGCGGTAGAGATGTCGGCGATCGCGATCGCCAACGCCACCGACCCGATGGTCCGCGACCTCGCCTACGACATCCTCACCACCCAGCAGAACCAGATCGGCCAGATGACCGGCTGGCTGTCGCTGTGGGACCAGCCGCTGCTGCGGACCGGCGACTACATGACCTGGATGGGCTCGGACGGCCACGGGCACGGCGCCGAGGGGCACGGGTCCGGCGGACAGGGCGCGACCGGCGAGGGGGACGCCGGTCACGACATGGGCGCGATGACCTCCGCAGCCGCGCAGCCCGAGTCGACGGGGGCGATGCCCGGCATGGCCAGCTCCGAGGACCTGGCGGCGCTGCGCCAGGCTCGCGGACCGGCCGCCGACGTTCTCTACCTGCAGCTGATGCTTCGTCATCACCAGGGCGGTCTGCCGATGATGGAGTACGGCGCCCAGCATGCGGAGGTCCCGGCCGTTCAGATGCTGGCGCAGACGATGGTCGACACCCAGCAGAGCGAGGCGGACCGGATCATCACCATGCTGAGCGAAAAGGGCGCGGCTCCCCTGCCGATGAACTAGGGCGGCCCGGGGGCGTCGCTCACGCGGCGCTTCCGGGTGCCACGAACGGCGTCAATGCCGCGAGAAACTCGTCGGGCATTTCGATCATGGGGCTGTGCCCGGAGCCCTCGATCACCACGGGTGACAGCCCGGCGCTGTCGTAGCGCGCGACGTTGACGTCGGTCGGCGTCAGCACATCGGTCGACCCCCAGACGACGAGGACCGGTTTGCCGAGGTCGGCGAGCCGGTCGGCCACCGCGCGATCGTCGTTGAGATCGTCGCCGGCACTGGATTTGCACACACCCCGGTGGGTGAGTTGCTCGAGCGACCGGTGCGCGAGGTCCGGCACCGTGAAATCGGCGTCGAATCCGGTCTGCAGCGAGCTCTCGGTCATGGCATCGACGCCGCGAAACCGGTCGAGAACGGCACCGACGATCGGCCAGCAGCCGACCTGTGCCAACGTCGGCTGGTCGAAAAGGTCTTTGTCCCCGTACGTGTCGACCACCGCGACGCGCTCGACAACGTGCGGCTCACGCTCGGCGATCGCCGTCGCAACGTGGCCGCCCATCGAATGCCCGACCAGCACGGCACGCCGCACACCGAGCGCATCCAGGGCTCGCGTGACGGCCTGAGCCTGGCCGGCCGCGCCGTACTCGTCATCCTCGCGCGGCGCGTCGGAGCCGCCGTGACCGACCAGGTCGATCGCGACCACACGTTGGCTCGTCTCGGCGAGCGCAGGCGCGACCTGCTCCCACCACTCGATCGAGGCGGAGTAGCCGTGCAGAAGGACGATCGCCCTGTCACCGCCGGTCGGTCCGTACTCGCGCACGTTCAGATCCGGGCCCTCGAGCTCGATCACCCGGCCACCCGCAAACGACTCCGCGCTCCGGGTCTCGCGCGATACCAGGAATGCGTTGACCAGCACGAGCGCCAGCAATCCGACGACGACGGTGGCGGCGATCCGGAGCCTCATCGCCTGCACGCTACTCGGTCAATCCGACTGAACCAGTGCGGCATTGGGTCCGCGCGCTGGGTCCTCACCAGGGCTCCGCGCCACGATTCGGGGCCGTTTATGGATTCCTGCGCTCCATGCGCTACGCTAAGCCCGCCCAATGGCACACCGGATTCATCCGGTGCGCCCCCGTAGCTCAGGGGATAGAGCGTTCGCCTCCGGAGCGAAAGGCCGCAGGTTCGAATCCTGCCGGGGGCACCACCATCAACTCGCGCCATTGATGGATCGGTGCAGTTCTCAGCCGCGATCTGCGGATTCTCATCACACTGTGTGGCGCAATGGCGCGGAAACCGCCATTGCGCGCACAGAATGTGCGCGCAATGCGGTCGCGGCTAGCTGCCGAGCGCGGTCAGCGGCGTCATGTCGAAGTAGTCCCGCCAGGCCACGATCTTGCCGTCCGGGGCGATCTCGAAGACGCCGACCACCGGCAGGTCGATCTGCTTGCCGTTGATGGCGAACACGTCGGTCCGCTCGTTCATCACGATCGAACCGTTGGCCACCTGGTGGTGCACGTTGAACTCGATGCCTCCGAACGATCCGACGAATCCCGTGATGAAGTCCTTGATCGCGGCCTTCCCGACGACCGGTTCCATCGGGATGTTGTGGTAGACGGCGTCTTCCGCGAAATACTCGATGATCGCATCGGGATCGGCCTGCGCCCAGAGCGCGCAGAATTCGGTGACGACGGACTCCGGATTCATGGGTTCCCCTTCGGTTGTGGTGTGCGTGTGCCGACACCTTCTCATGCGGCGCCTCCAGAAGCTCCCGGCATCGAGCATCTCGGCACGAACGCGCGGATGCCGTTGACATATCCGCCGATGTTGACGCGGAGCACGGCGTCCCAGCCCCGAACCCGGATCACCAGCCGACGGGCCCCGATGCCGCGAAGAACGACCCGGTCGGGCCGTCCGCTCCGATGGCCGCCATGCGAACGATGATCGCGGCGCCCTCGGCCACCGACTGGGTGCCGCTGTGGCCGTTGAGGTCGGTCGCGGTGTAACCGGGATCGACCACATTGACCCGGAACCGCGGCAGCGCCTTCGCGTACTGCGTGGTGATCATGTTCACCGCGGTCTTGGACGAGGGATACCCGATGCCGACGATCCCGGCCTCGAGCCGCTCGGGATCGGTCGTGACCGCGAGTGAGCCCATGCCGCTACCCACGTTGACCACGACGGGCGCCCCCGATCGATCGAGCAGGGGGATGAAGGCGTGCATCATCCGGACGATGCCGAAGACGTTGGTCTCGTACACCTCCCGCACCTGGTCCGCGCGGGTGCCTCGCGGATGGTTGAACGTCCCTCCGATGCCCGCGTTGTTCACGAGCACGTCGAGCACGCCCTCGCGCTGCTCGATGAGCGCGGCCGCCGCGGCGACGGACGCGTCGTCGGTGACGTCGAGGGTGACGTGCCGCGCACCGAGCGCGGCGGCTGCCGCCTCCCCGCGACCGGCGTCGCGGGCCCCGAGGTAGACGGAGTGGCCGGTCTCGATGAGGGCGCGGGCGGTTTCGAATCCGAGGCCCTTGTTGGCTCCGGTGATGAGTGTGATCGTCATGATCCCACTGTCGGCCTGCGCGGGCACGCTACCCAGCCGTCCCGTCGTCCTGGGACCGCCGGTACCACCCTCGCGGGCGTGGGACGGACAATACTCGAAGCATGAGTGCTGACGAACGGGAGCTCGGCCGGATGCTGCGCGCATGGCGCGACCGGGTGGATCCCGGCGAGGCCGGCATCCCGGTCGGCCCCAAGCGGCGGTCTCCCGGCCTTCGACGGGAAGAGGTCGCGCTCGCGGCGGGCGTGTCGGTCGATTACCTCACGCGGCTCGAACAGGGACGCTCGCGGCATCCGTCGCCCCAGGTGCTCTCGGCGCTGGCCCGCATGCTCCGGCTGACCGCCACGGAACGCGACCACCTGTTCCTGCTCGCCGGCCTCCTCGCCCCGTCCGCCGGCACCGTCGACTCGCACGTGACACCGGGCGTGCAGCGCCTCGTCGAGCGGATGCGTGACCTGCCGGTCGCCGTCTTCGACGCGCGCTGGACGCTCGTGACCTCGAGTCCGCTCTGGGACGCGCTGATGGGCGCGCCGCTCGCAGGGGATGCGCGTGCGCGCAACCTGCCATGGCTGATCTTCCTCGGCCCCCCGGCCCGGGTGCGCCACAGTCCGGAGGAGCGGCGGACGCTCGAGTCCGCGGTCGTCGCCGACCTCCGTCAGGCGAGCACCCGCTACCCGCGCGACCGCGAGCTCGCCGACCTCGTGCACGGACTCCGAGCGGAATCGCCCAGGTTCGCCGAGCTCTGGGAGCGCGCCGAAGTCACCACGCACACCGCCGACCGCAAGACGATCGAGCACCCCGAGGTCGGCACGATCACCCTCGACTGTGACGTCCTCACCGTGCAGGGCGCCGACCTGCGGATCGTCGCCTACTCCGCGGAGGCCGGCAGCGCCGATGCTGCGGCGCTCGACCTGCTGCGCGTCATCGGTGAGGCGCCGCTCAGTCCAGATCGCGCAGCCGCCGCATCACCCGGGCGATCTCGACGTCGTGTGCCGGATCCGCGGGCAGCGCCAAGGTGACGGCGTCGGCCAGCCCGCCGATCCGGTCGTGGATCAGCTCGGGCAGCGCCTCGTACCGCGCCGACGGCGACAGTGCGCTCAGCACCTCGTCCGTCACCAGGTCCGGCAGCCGGCCCCAGTCGTTGGCCCGGACCATCCGCGCCAGCGGTTCCCGCAGTTCGCCGAGGCCGCAGCGTTCGAGCTCGCGGCGGTATTCCGGGGTCGAGTACAGGAAGGCGAACTGACGCCGCTGGCGCTCGCGCTCGGCATCGAGGTCGGCCTCCGTCGCGCCCGCGATCACCTGAAACCCGGCGACGATGTCACAGTCCGCCGGGTCTCGGCCTGCGGATGCCGCACCCTCGGCCACTGCGGGCCGGATGTCCTGCGCGAGCGACTGCGGGCTCGAACCGGTGGGGTGCGCGATCAACCCGTCCGCGACCTCGCCCGCCACCGTGCACATGCGCCTGCCCACCCCGCCCAGGTAGATCGGCGGGCTCGGCGTCTCACCGTCCGCCGCCTGGTGGGGGTTGAAGTACGGCTGCATCCGCGTGAACCGGTAGTGCTCGCCCTCGAACGGGGTCAGCTCGCCGGTCCGGAACGTCTCGAACGCGGCCCGCACCACCCGCACGTACTCGGCCATCCGCGCGGCGGGCGGGCCCCACGGCATCGCGTACCGCTGCTCGATGTTCTGCCTGATCTGACTGCCGAGTCCGAGGTGGAACCGTCCGCCGGACGTCCGTGCCAGGTCCCAGGCGGTGTACGCGGTGAGCAGGGGGCTGCGGACGAACGCGAGCGCCACCGACGTCCGCACCACGATCCGGGAGGTGCTCTGCAACGCGATCAGCGCGAGCAGGAACGGGTCGTGAACCGTCTCCGAGACGTGCATGCCGTCGTAGCCCGCGGCCTCGACGCGCCGGGCATACGCCGCGACGTCGCCGAGGCCCATCCGTGGGTCCGCCCCGGTGAAGACCTTCATCGCGTCGTCACTGCGGTGCGACGTGCGGCTCGATGATCGCCAGGATCGACTCGATCTCGCCGCCCGGCACCGCGAAGTGCTCGGTGATGGCGACGGTGATGACGTTCTCCCCCGCACCCATGTCGAGCAGGAACCGGGCCACCACGTTCGGACCCCACTCCCGGAACTCGAGGTCACGGATCCCGGTGATCGGCTTGTACTGGTCGCCGTGCTCCAGCTCGGCGATGATCTCCGGCCCGGAATCGCCCGTGCGCTGGCCGTTCTCGACCCGGAAGCAGTTCGCCGACAGCCGTACCTTGCTCGCGTCGTGGCTGACCAGGCTGCTGAGGTACTCGCGTGCCATCGCCACCCGCGGGCTGTCGGCGGGCGCGCCGGTCAGCTCGGCGATCCCGTCGAGCAGCGGCCGGGCCAGTTCGGGCCTGCAGATGACGAGGTCCGGGAGGTACGGGTGGGCCTCGTTGTAGATCAGCGGCGACCCGTCGATCCGCGAGCAGTGCAGGCCCGCCGCCTGTGCCACCCCGACCGGCGCCGCCGAATCCCACTCCCACTGACCACCGGCGTGCACGTAGGCGTCGGCCTCGCCGCGCAGCACCGCCATCGCCTTGGCACCGGCCGAGCCCATCGGCGCGACCTCGGCGCCGATCCGCTCGGCCAGCGCCCCGATGAACTCGGGAGGGCGACTGTCGCTGACCAGGATTCGCGGTCGTTCCCGCCCGGCCGGAGCGAGCGGCCGGGCAGATCCGCTCACATACACCTCGCCAAGCGCGGGCTGGGCGACGGCGGCCGCCGTGATCCCCGCGCCGCGTTCCCACAGCGCGATGTGCACCGCCCAGTCCGGACGCCCCGGCAGCCCGTACTCGCGCGAGCCGTCCAGCGGGTCGATGATCCACACCCGCGGATTGTCGAGGCGCGCACGGTCGTCCGCGGACTCCTCGGACAGCACGGCGTCGGCGGGATGCCGTTCCCCGAGCAGCCCCAGCAGCAGCGTGTTCGCCTCCTTGTCGCCCCGGCGGCCGAGCTCGCGCGCCTGCGCCTTCTCGAGCGGGGTCTCCCCCAGCTCGCGGTTCCTGAGTTCCAGGAGGAGTTCGCCTGCGCGGGAGGCCAGTTCGCTCGCGAGTGCTGCGTCGGTCGTCATAGGCTCAGATACTCCATGATCGCGGCGGCCTGGGCGACGGGATCGCCGTCCTCTGGGCGCAGCACCAGTTCGGCGTTCGTCGGCGCCTCGTACGGATCGTCGACACCGGTGAAGCCGGTGATCTCCCCGGCCCGCGCCTTGGCGTACATGCCCTTCGGGTCGCGCGCCTCGCACAGCTCGACGGGGGTGTCGATGAACACCTCGACGAAGGGAAGCCCGGCCGCGATGTGCTGGGCCCGCACCCGATCCCGGTCTTCCCGGTACGGACTGATCAGCGAGGCGACCGCGACCATTCCCGCGTCGGCCAGCAGCTGCGCGACCTCGCCGACGCGTCGTACGTTCTCGGCCCGGTCCGCGGCACCGAACCCGAGGTCGGCGTTGAGCCCGTGCCGCAGATTGTCCCCGTCGAGCCGGTAGGCGGGCACCCCGGAGGCCACCAGCCTGCGCTCGAGTTCGACCGCGACCGTGGACTTCCCGGACGCGGACAACCCGGTCAGCCATACGGTCGCGCCCTTGGTGGCGCGCTCGGCCCGGGAAACCGACGCGGCGTGCCAGACGACCTTCGATTCCTTCAGCGTCGGCCCGGTGATCATGCCGGCCGCGACGGTGTTGCCGGTGGACTCGTCGACCAGGATGAAGCTGCCGGTCACCCGGCTGCGACGGTACGGATCGAACAGCAGCGGCTGCTGCGTCTTGAGCTGGATCCGGCCGATCTCGTTGAGCGACAACGACTGCGCGGATTCGTCCCGGTGCAGGGTGTTGATGTCGAGCCGGTAGTCGAGCCGGACCACCTGCGCCTTGGTGGACTTGGTGGTGTGCAGCAGGGTGTACCGCGCGTTCTCGGAGAGCGAGGACTGTTCGGTGAGCCAACAGACCATCGCGTCGATCTCCTGGCCGACCTGCGGGCGGTTGTTCGGCCTGCAGAGCACGTCGCCGCGGCTGACATCGAGGTTGTCGGCGAGCGAGATGGTCACCGCCGACGGCGCGAACGCCTCCTCGATCACCGAGCCGCCCGGACCGAAGATGGCCTCGACCGTGGAGGTGAAGCCCGACGGCAGCACGACGACCTCGTCGCCCGGCTTGAACACGCCGCTGGCGACGGTCCCCGCGTAGCCGCGGAAGTCGTGCAGCTCGGCGTCGGTCTGGCGCTGCGGCCGGATCACGTACTGGACCGGGAACCGCGCGTCGATGAGGTTGCGGTCCGAGGCGATGTGCACGTCCTCGAGGTGGTGCAGCAGCGACGAGCCCTCGTACCAGGGCATGTTCTCGGTGCGGGTGACGATGTTGTCGCCCTTGAGCGCGGAGACCGGGATGAACGTCAGGTCGTGCACGTCGAGCTTGATCGCGAACTGCCGGAACTCCTCCTTGATCTCCTCGAAGCGTTCCTGCGACCAGTCCACCAGGTCCATCTTGTTCACACACAGCACCAGGTGCGGGATCCCGAGCAGCGTGGACAGGAAGGCATGCCTGCGGGTCTGCTCCAGCACGCCCTTGCGCGCGTCGACCAGGATCAGCGCGAGGTCCGCGGTGGACGCCCCGGTCACCATGTTGCGGGTGTACTGCTCGTGACCGGGGGTGTCGGCGATGATGAACTTGCGGTGCGGGGTGGCGAAGTACCGGTGCGCGACATCGATGGTGATGCCCTGTTCCCGCTCGGCGCGCAGGCCGTCGGTGAGCAACGCGAGGTTGGAGTACTCGTCGCCGCGGTCGCGGCTGCTGCGCTCGACCGCCTCGAGCTGATCCTCGAAGATCGACTTGGAGTCGTAGAGCAGCCGCCCGATCAGCGTCGACTTCCCGTCGTCGACGCTGCCGGCGGTGGCGACGCGGAGCAGCTGAAGAGCGTGGTGGGACTGCGGCATCAGAAGTACCCCTCCTTCTTGCGGTCTTCCATCCCGGCCTCGGAGATCCGGTCGTCGGCGCGGGTGGCCCCCCGCTCGGTGATCCTGCTGGCCGCCACCTCGGTGACGACCGCCGCCGCGGTGGCCGCGGAGGACTCGACGCAGCCGGTGCAGGTCGCGTCTCCGACGGTCCGGAACCGGACCAGCTCCTCGTACGGTTCCTCGCCGGGCAGCAGCGTGAGGAATCTGGTGTGCGCCAGCAGCATGCCGTCGCGCGGGACCACCTGGCGGCGGTGGGCGTAGTAGATGGCGGGCAGCTCGATCTCCTCCTCGAGGATGTACTGCCAGATGTCGAGCTCGGTCCAGTTCGACAGCGGGAACACCCGGATGTGCTCTCCCTTGCGGTGTTTGCCGTTGTAGAGGTTCCACAGCTCGGGTCGTTGCGCGCGCGGGTCCCACTGCCCGAACTCGTCGCGGAAGCTGAACACCCGCTCCTTCGCGCGGGCCTTCTCCTCGTCACGGCGCGCCCCACCGAACACCGCGTCGAACTCGTTGTCGCGGATGCCGCGCAACAGCGCATGCGTCTGCAGACGATTGCGGCTGGCCCGCGGACCCGTGTCCTCGGTGACGCGGCCGGCGTCGATGTCGTCCTGGACGCTCGAGACCACGAGGCGCAGACCGAGCTCCTCGACCACGCGGTCCCGGAACTCGATCACCTCGTCGAAGTTGTGGCCGGTGTCGACGTGCATCACCGCGAACGGCAGCGGCGCCGGCCAGAAGGCCTTGGCGGCGACGTGCAGCATCACCACCGAGTCCTTGCCGCCGGAGAACAGCAGGACGGGGCGCTCGAAGGTGGCGGCCACCTCACGGAAGATGTGCACCGCTTCCGCCTCGAGCGCGCCCAGGTGGGACAGCTCGTAGGCGGGTGGGGCATGGCGGGTTGTCATGTGCGGCTCCTCGACTGGATCGGGGTCCGAGCCATCGGTACATTTTTGTACCGGGGCGGTTCGAATTTGAAGTCTGAGCCGACAATAGAACGCGTTCTAGGTCGGGTCAATCCCCCCGCCGGCCGAGACCCGACCCGGACCGCCGTCCCGTTCCGGCCACCGCCCGCCGACCTCGGCCGTCACCGCATCGGCCGCCGCCACGAGCGCCTTCCCGCGGCGCGCGATCTCCGCACCGCTGATCGACGAGCCCACATCGAGCGTCAGGACCAGCGCCTGATGCCCGTCGGCGTCGTAGGTGGGCGCGGCGATCAGGCTCACCGGATACTCGGTGTCGGCGGCCAGCTCACGCCCCAGGTACACGCGCTCGCCCAGGCTCGAGACCATCTCGCCGAGCAGCTCGCGGATCTCCGACGGCAGGTCCTGCCCGGCGACGCCCTGCATGAGAGAGAAGAGCCTGCGACCCATCGGGGTCAATCGCTCCACGAGGTACCCCGCCTCGCGGCAGTCCTCGACGACCTGACCCAACAGGTCGCGATCGAGCACCACCGGCAGCGTCGGCTCCCGCCGCAGCCACGCCTCGAGCTCGCGGTCGACGCTCCACAGCACGTACATGAGCCCCACCGGGGGCGCGAACGGGTAGGCCTGGCCCACCTTGACCGCGGTCCGACCGCTCTTGACCCCGGACGGCGTGGCCACCTCGAGGATCATGATCCGATCGCCCACCACGGCGGATGCCGAACAGACGGACCCGAATTCGGCCGCAAGCCGGTCGAGCTGGGTGCGCGCGATCGGGCCGACCGCGAACCCGCGCTGCGCCGCGCGACCCGCCGCGATCAGCGCGGGGCCGAGCCCGTACGTCTTGGCCACCGGGTCGCGGGTGAGGTACCCGCCGGCGACCAGCGCCGACAGGATCCCCAGGCACGTCGGCTTGCTGATCGAGAGCGCGCGGGCGAGCTCGGACAGGCCGAATCGCTGATCCTGGCGGGCCACCAGGTAGTCGAGCACCTGCACCACCCGCTCGGTCGGGGGCGAGCGACGCCCGGCGACTGTGTCCTGCTCTTCAGCCATTGACCACTCCTTAGAACACGTTCTATTGTCGGACCATTACCGGTCTACCACCTAGGTACATATTTGTACCATTTGAACGCGAGGAGCGGGAGTGCTGACAGAACCCCTGGCCGAGGCCATCGCCGAGGCCGAGAAGCTGGTCGAGGCCGCCCCACACATCCGGTCCGAACAGGACCTGCTCGAGGGGTACCAGTACCTCGCGGGCGGAATCCTGGCGACCGTGCACGCCGCCTGGGCGACCGAGAAGACCCATCCCGGCTTCATCCAGGGCACCGGGCCGTACATGAAGATGGGCCTGGACAACCCCGACACCCTCTACTTCGGTGCCCGGATCAACGACGACGCCGAGTACATCGTGACCGGCACCCGCGGCACCACCGCCGATCTCAGCTTCCAGGTGCTCAGCGGCAACTACACCAACGCGAACGTCCCCGGCAGCGAGATCGCCTTCGACGACCGGGAACTCCACATCGAGGACGACGGCACCTTCGTGGCGACCTTCGGGCCCGGACCCGCCGACGGCCGCACCAACCACTTCACCCTCGCGCCGGGCTCCTCGCAGCTGGTCGTCCGCGAGGTGTACAGCGACTGGGAGCAGCGGCGCGGCACCATCCGGATCGAACGTGCGGACCGGCGGGGCGTCCCGTTCGACCCGCTGACCCGGGAGGAGACGGAGAAGCGTTTCGCTCGCGCGGGCAAGGCGCTCGTCAGCCGCGTCAAGACCTGGCTGCAGTTCCCCGAGTGGTTCTACACCAAGCTGCCGGTGAACACGATGACCGCGCCGCGGCTCACCCCGGGCGGACTGGCCACCCAGTACTCGTCCGTCGGCCACTACGAGCTCGCCGACGACCAGGCGATGATCATCACGGTGCCCAAATCCGATGCGCCCTACCAGGGATTCCAGCTCGGCAGCCTCTGGTACATCTCGCTCGACTACACCGGCCACCAGACCTCGCTGAACAACACCCAGGCCCAGGTGGATCCCGACGGGATGATCCGGATGGTGGTCAGCGAGCGCAATCCCGGCGTCACCAACTGGATCGAGACGGTCGGGCACCCCCGCGGCTACCTGCAGTTCCGCTGGCAGCGCACGTCGCGGGAGTTCACCCCCGCCGACGGACCGACCGTGGAGGTGGTGAGCCTGGACGAGGTCGCCGCCAGACTTCCCTTCCACGAACAGAACAAGATCACGCCGGAGGACTGGACCGCCCGCATCGCGGCGCGCCAGGCCGCCGTCGCCAACCGGATGCTGGGGTAGTACGACCATGACAAATCTCTTGCAGGACAAAGTCGTTGTGATCTCCGGTGTCGGGCCGGCGCTCGGCCGCACCCTCGCGCTGCAGTCCGCCGCCGCCGGGGCCGACCTGGTGCTGGCCGCCCGCACCCAGTCGCGGCTCGACGAGGTGGCCAAGGAGGTCACCGACCTCGGCAGGCGCGCGGTGACGGTGTCCACCGACATCACCGACCAGGCCTCCGCCGAGAACCTGGTCGCCGCCAGCGTCGACGCCTACGGCCGGGTCGACGTCCTGGTGAACAACGCGTTCTCGATTCCGTCGATGAAGCCGCTCGCCCGCACCGACTACCAGCACATCCGGGACAGCATCGAGCTGACCGTGCTCGGCGCGCTGCGGCTGACGCAGCTGTTCACCCCCGCCCTCGAGGAGAGCAAGGGCGCGGTGGTGAACATCAACTCGATGGTGCTGCGCCACTCGCAGGAGCGCTACGGCAGCTACAAGATGGCCAAGGCCGCCCTCCTCGCGATGTCGCAATCGCTCGCCACCGAGCTGGGCCCCAAGGGAATCCGGATCAACTCGGTCGCGCCCGGCTACATCTGGGGCGACACCCTCAAGCAGTACTTCGAGCACCAGGCCCAGAAGTTCGGGATCACCGTCGAGCAGATCTACGAGCACACCGCGGCGGCCACCGACCTCAAGCGGCTGCCGGAGACCGAGGAGATCGCCGACGCGGTCATCTTCCTGGCCTCCTCGATGGCCAGCGCCATCACCGGCCAGTGCCTCGACGTCAACTGCGGCGAATTCCACCACTAGAAAGTCGAAACAGATGACTGAACGCACCACCGTCGGGACCGTCGAGGACCTGCACGCGTCGGCGACGAAGATGACCGGCATGACCGACTTCGGCGTCGACGACTACACCGAGGCGCTCGGGGTACTGCTCGACTCCTACGCAGGCGACGAGGACCTGACGCCGTTCGGCAGCAAGATCTCCCGGGTCTTCCTGCGCGGCGCCCTGGTCGCGCGACTGCTCAGCGAGGCCGCGTGGAAGCAGCATCCCGAGCATGCCGACGTGCCGATCGAGCGGCCGATCTTCGTCACCGGGCTGCCCCGCACCGGCACCACCGCGCTGCACCGGCTGCTCACCGTCGACCCCGCGCACCAGGGCCTGGAGATGTGGCTGACGGAGATGCCGCAGCCGCGGCCGCCGCGGGAGAGCTGGGACTCGAACCCGGTCTTCCAGGGCATCGAGGCCCAGTTCAGCAAGCACCACATCGAGCACCCCGAGTTCATGGGCGTGCACTACATGTCGGCGGGCGAGGTCGAGGAGTGCTGGCAGCTGCTGCGCCAGACCTTCAAGTCGGTGTCCTACGAGTGCCTGGCCAACCTGCCGACCTACTCGAAGTGGCTCGAGGGGCAGGACTGGACCAATGCCTATGCGCGGCACAAGAAGAACCTGCAGCTGATCGGCCTGCCGGATCGGGACCGCCGGTGGGTGCTGAAGAACCCGAGCCACCTGTTCGCGCTCGACGAGCTGATGGCGGTGTACCCGGACGCGCTGATCATCCAGACCCACCGCCCGCCGACCACGATCATCCCGTCGGTGTGCAGCCTCGCCGAGCAGGCCACCGACGGCTGGTCGAACAAGTTCCGCGGCGAGGTGATCGGGCGCAGTCAGCTCGAGCTGTGGGCGCGCGGCCTCGAGCAGTTCAACGCCGCCCGGGCGAAGTACGATCCGGCGCAGTTCATCGACGTCGACTACCAGGACTTCGTCGCCGACCCGCTGGGCACGGTCGAGGGCATCTACACCCGCTTCGACATCCCGCTGACCGCGCAGGCACAGCAGGCGATGGAGGCGATGCACGAGGAGAGCCGGTCCGGTGATCGGCGGCCCGCACACAAGTACACCCTCGAGGAGTTCGGGCTCACCGCAGCCGAGGTCGAGGAGCGCTTCGGCGCCTGACCGGAGTGACGGTCGCGGCGTCCACCGGAGACGCCGCGGCCGCCGGCTCGGCCCTCGCGACGGTCAGGCCGGCCGGGACCCGGCTCGGTCGCCGCTGTCATCGGCCGGCTCGACCACCCTCTGCAAGGCCGCCGTGATCGTGGCGAGTTCCTCGTCGGCCAGCCTGTCCGCGAAGCGCTCCGCGATGCCACGCAGGTAGATCGGCGCGGCCTCACGGTATCGGCGCCTGCCAGCGTCGGTGATCGTCACGAACGCCGACCGGCGATCGTCGGGGTTGGCGTCCCGCTGTACGAGCCCGTGGGTCTCCATCTCGGCCACCAGGCGGCTGACGCGGGTGCGGCTGAGCACCACCCGCTCCCCGAGATCACTCATCCGCAGCCGGGTGTCGCTGGCTCCCGCCAGTTCGAGCAGCACGTCATACCAGGCCAGCGGCAGCCCGGTCGTGCGCTTCAGGTCGCCGTCGAGCTTGGGAACCAGCCGCGCATGGACCTGCAGGAGCGCGCCCCACGCGCTCGTCTCCAGGTGACGTCTCCGGGAATTCCGTGTCGCTGCCACCGAGGCAGTCTAGCCGGGCCCACCCCACCAGTTGCGTGTGTACGCACATTAATATTTAATGTGCGTACGCACGCACATGAGTGGGTGCACCCAGATGGAAGGTGACACGATGACCGAGTTGATCACACGCGAGGAACTGGCCGCCGCGCTCCGCGACGACTCCGTGGTGCTCCTCGACACGCTCCCCGCCGACTACTACGACAAGGCGCACATCGCCGGCGCACTGAACCTCGTCGAGGCCGACGTGGAATCGATGGCGCCGCAAGTCCTTCCGGACCGAGACGCGGCGATCGTCACCTACTGCGCGAGCATCTCGTGCCGCAACAGCGAGATCGTGGCCACCCGGCTCCGCACACTCGGGTACACCAACGTGCGCACGTACCGGGAGGGCATCGCGGACTGGGAGTCCGCCGGCCTGCCGATCGACGGCTCGAGCACCGCGCTCCAGGAGCACGTCACCGGCTGACCGGGCGCCAATCGATCCCCGCCCGTCACGCGACCTCAGACCACCCGGTGGCGTGCAGGGCGGGGATCACCTGCAGCAGCGCCTCCGCGATCTGCTCCCCCACCCGCTCGAACGCTTCTCCTCGCAGTCCCACCGGGTCGCTGATCGACTCGCCACCCGGCCGGACATCGTCTCGGCCTGCGGCCATCTCGTGCACGGTCCGCGCGCCGGTCAGCCACACGATGCGGCGGGCCTCCGGCAGCGTGAAGCTGCGATCGACGGCCGTGGGCAGCAGGCGCACGGCCTCGTCCCGCACGGACTCCGACATCGCCAACACGAGGTCGGCGCGCTCGATCATCTCGGGCCGCAGCCGACGGGCGACGAAGCCCGACGGATCGCCGCCGAGCCCGCGCAGCACCTCCGCGGCGACCGGTTCCATCGGGAATCCGACCAGAGCCCTGGTCCCGGCACTCTCCGCGATCACGCCCGCCAGTCCCAGCTCCGCGGCGATCGCGATCGCGAGCCGCTCGGCGATGGCCGACCGGCACACGTTGCCGTTGCAGACGAACAAGACGCGCATGGCCGGACTTTATCCACGCCGATTGACCTCTGCGAGTTGAGAACTCACAATCCGTGGCGAGATCGCCGGACGTTCACCGAACCCACCCGACGAGTTCATCGACCCGCTACTTCCCGGCAACTCCCGGGCGGGGTGCGACTCGGAAACAGGTAGGTATCCCCGTAGTTCCACCGTCCCAGGTGAGGACGAGAACGAGAACAGTGTGACCCATGTCACCAACCGCCACCCACCGAGGTTCCGATGCACCAGGACCAACACACACCCCCGCACACCCTGAAGTCCCGCGGCCGGGCCGACGGCGCTCCTGACAGCGAGCACCGAATGATGGCCGTCGACGGGGACGCCGCCGAGCGAACTCGAGCGTGGCGTCGACTGTGCGACGTCCTCGAACAAGCGGGCGCCGTCAGTCCGCACGCCGGGTGGGTGATCAATTTCGCGATCACGTGGGCGCCGTTCGGTGGCGCGAGCCCGGCCGAGCTGCTCGAGACGTTCGGCGTCACACCCGCACGGTTTCTCCAACTGCTCCGCGAGTCACTCGACCCGCGCGGCGGGGTCCCCCACCTGGAGACGCTCAAGCGTCAACTGAGCGAATCACTGCTCAGGGCCTGGGCCGGCGTCGGCCGCACGCAGTCGCCCCGCCCGAGGCGTCGTGCGACGGCCGCGCCCGGTCGAGCGTAGGCGTCACGTCGCGGCCAGGCCGGTGAGGTCGCGTAGCACCACGTGGTTGCGGTCCGACGTCGTGCCGAGGGTGTATTCGGGCATCAACCCGAAGTACTCGCCACGGCTGCGCTGGCTCCACTGCCTCGCCAGGTCGGTACGCGTCTTGTAGAAGTTCACCATGTAGCCGCCCTCGTGGATTCGCAGCAGGCTGTAGCCGCCCGGATACTCCTTCACCGCGCCGACCTCCAGGAACTCGACGGCCGCGGCCGTGTCGGGCCGGGTCCGGCGGTTGCGGTGGGTGTGGCCGCTGTGGTGCAGGAAGACTCCGGGCGACCGCACGTAGAGGTCCTGCAGCTCACACGAACTCGCCTGGTCGAGGATGAATCCCGGACCCGCGAGGTTGGACATCCCGGCCTCGACGGTGACGGGATGGTGCCCGAAGACCAGCGTGGGCCGGTCCGGGTCGGCGTGCAGGGTGTCGCGAACCTGTGCCATCTGGTCCGGCTCGATCACCCCACCCGAGGCATCGAGCGCTGTGGTGTCGAGCGCGAGCACCCGGAGCCCGCCGAGGTCGTGCCGCTGGATCCGCTGTCGCGGCACGAACACATCTCCCCAGCAGTCGTGGTGGTCGGGCGCTCCGGGCACCACCGAGCAGCCCGCGTACGCCGCCCCGCGGTGCGGGCGGTCGTGATTGCCGCGACTGACGAAGTAGTCGCGGCCGAGTTCGCCCCAGCCGTCGAGCCGCTCGCGCAGCTCGGACGAGTCCGCCGCCGACGCCTCGTCGGTCAGGTCGCCGGCGATGACCAGATGATCGGCGCCGCGGTCGTCCCGGCGCAGGTCGTCGAGCATCGCGGCGAGCATCACCTCCGGATAGGGCGGCAGCCCCGGTTCCTGCCGATAGCCGGGCGGCTGCCCGGCGGCGACGATGCCGCTCAGTTCCTCCCCGTAGTGCAGGTCGTTCGCGAGCGCGATCGTGCGCAGATGCCTGCCGGGCGGCGCCACCAGCGTGGTGAATCGGCCGGCCGATTCCGGTGTGCCCGGCCGTCCCGTCACGACAACCGTTGGGACGGCGCGCATTCCGTTCGAGTACGCCTCGAAGCGGTACGTCCGCCCCGGCTCGAGGCCGTGCACCTCCGCGTAGTGAAAGGGGGTCGGCGCCCCGTCGAACACGGCCGTGCGCGGGGCCGCGAGCCCATCGGCGGGACCGATCCGCAGCTCGGTGTCGGCGGCGACCGGGAGCGGCCTGCCATGGTCGTCGACCCGGATCACCGACACCGACGCCCACGTCACGATCGCGGAGGTATCGGTGATCGTGACGACCTCGAGATCCAGCGCGAGCATCGGCTCCGCCCCCGCGCGGGCGACGCCCCCACGGCCGGCACCGAGCACGGGTAGCACCGCGGCCGCCCCCAAGATCTGGAGCACCCGGCGCCGGGATGGCCCGCAACAACCCACGATCGGTGAGCGTAGCGGCGACCGCCTAGGCCCGCAGGCCTACCGCGCGTGCGCCACCAGGTGTTCACCGAGCAGCGCATCCAGCCGCTCCGGCGCCTCGTCGGGGATCCAGTGACTCACACCCTCGAGGATCTCGAACCGGTACGGGGCGTCGACGTATCGCGACGTCAGCGCGGGACCGACCGGCCCGACCGCGGTGTCGCCGTCGCTCCACACGTGCAGGGTGGGCACCCGCACCTTGGTCGACGCCCGACCCGGCGTCGTGAAGGCCATCCCGCGGTACCAGTTCAGCCCGCCGCGGGCCCTGTCGCGCTCGCGCATCGGTTCGGCATCACGGGCCACGTCCTCGGGCGACATCCCGGTGGCGCGTAGCTGTTTGCGGAAGGCGCCACCGGCCAGCAGCAACTCGGGCAGCACCGGAATCTGGACGGCCAGCATGTACCAGGACTTGAGCACCTGACTGCTGGTGAGCACGGACCGGACGAAGGCGGCAGGGTGCGGCACCGACAGCGTCGTCAGCGTGCGGACCAGGTCGGGGCGGTCCACCGCGACAGTCCACGCCGCGGCGGCGCCCCAGTCGTGACCGACCAGGTGCACCGGGCCCGCCCCTGCCTGCTCGATCAGCGCCACCACGTCCGCGCTCAGCTGGGAGCTGCGGTAGGCCCACCGTGATCGCGGCCGGGCACCGGGCGAGGCTCCTCGCAGGTCGGGCGCCAGGGTCCGGAAGCCACGCCGGTGCAGCAGCGGCGCCACCCGATCCCAGGACCGCGAGTCCTGCGGGAAGCCGTGCAGCAGCACAACGGGCGCCCCGTCGATCGGACCGGTGTCGCGGACGTCGAACGTCAGACCGCCGCGGCTGAACGTGGTGATCCGATCGCTCATGCGCGCGACCCTACGCGGACCTGCCTGCCCACCTCACGGGCCTTGGCGCCGGCAGGCAGGAACTGTCCTGTCTTCTCGACACCGAAGCCGGGGGTGAACTCCCCCTCCCGGTACACGAGCCGGCCGTTGATGACGGTGGCCACCGCCGCGGCATCGCTGCGGTTGACCATCCGGCGCAGGCCGCCGTACTCGGGCACCGGCTCCTCGAACAGTCCGTCCACCGAGGCATCCAGTCCCGCCGGATCGACCACCACGAGGTCGGCACGGTCGCCCTCGCGCAGGTGGCCCGCATCGATTCCGTACCAGTCGGCCAGCTCCCCGGTGAGCCGGTGGATCGCACGCTCGATCGTGAGGAACGGCTTGCGGGAGGACTGGGCGTCGTTGACCCGCTTGAGGAGTCGGATCGGGTAGTTGTAGAACGCCATGTTGCGCAGGTGCGCGCCGGCGTCGCCGAACCCCATCTGCACGCCCGGGCTGGCGGCCAGCCTGTCGGCGAACTTCGGCCGGTGATTCGCGACCGTAGTCCGCCACCGCAGCGTCCTGCCGTACTCCACGACCAGGTCCAGGTACGCGTCGACCGGGTGGACCCCCCTCTCGTCGCCCACCCGGCCGAAGGTCTTGCCGATCAGGGTCTCGTCGGGGCACCCGACGATGACCGCGTCGTAGAAATTGCGGTGCCAGATGCGCGGCGAGTACTTGTTGTCGTAGTCCTTGCGGAACCAGCGGCGGTACTCCTCGTCCTGCAGCAGCGCGTTGCGTTCCACCTCGTTCTTGAGGTGCAGCGCGGCGGCGCCCGCACCGAACTCCTCGAACACCACCAGGTCGATGCCGTCCGCGTACACGGTGAACGGCACCGGCAGGTGCTGCCAGCGGAAGTTCGTCTTGGCGAAGCGGTTCAGCAGCGGAGCCGCCGTCAACATGAAGTACACGATCGCCGGGTAGGCCTTGGAATCGGCGCCGGAGAGCAGCGACGTCTTGAGCGCTTTCTTCCGTCCGATCGCTGAGCTCTCAACGAAGAACGCGGCCACGTTGGGGTGCAGGTTGATCGTCGGCGCGCTCTGCAGGATCTTGCCGCGATCGCGCAGGATCCGGTTCAGGAAGCGAAACTCGCGCCAGCGCGCGTACGTCGACGGCAGTGAGCGCGAACGGTATTCGTCGCCGTCGATCTTGTCGAGGGCATTGGTCATCGAGGACAGTCCGAGGAACCCGGCGTCGATGGCCTCGGTGAGCATCGAGCCCATCCGGTCGAGCTCGGCGGCGGTGGGCTTGGTCTTCTTGTCCGTGCCGCGGCCGAGCCCGAGGACGTGGGTGCGGATGTCGGAGTGGCCGATGAACCCGGCGACGTTCGGGCCGAGCGGCAGTGAGTTGAGCGCGTCGACGTACTCCGCGGGCCCGCGCCAGGTCTTGTTCTCCTCCAGGATCCGGAGCACCGACTCGCGCGGCACGGCCTCGACCCTGCTGAACAGGTCCGCGCACTCGCGCGGGGTCGAGTACACCGTCGAGAGCGAGCAGTTGCCGAGGACCACCGTGGTGACGCCGTGCCGGACCGACTCGGGCAGACCCGGGCTGACCAGGGCCTCCGCATCGTAGTGGGTGTGCACGTCGACGAAACCCGGGAGCACCCATTTGCCTGCCGCGTCGATGACCTCGGTGTCCGGTCCGATCGGCAGCGCGGCGGCGGAGACGGCCGCGACGACGCCGTCCCGGATCCCGAGATTGCGCCGCTGACCGGCGGCCCCGGTGCCGTCGAACCACAGGCCGCCGTTGACCACGATGTCGAACTCGGTCATTGTCGCGCTCCTCACATCGAGTACGTGTTACCCGAGGTTACATATCCCGTTGAGTGGAAGTCAATGGACCGGTTGAGCATTTCTCAATAGAGTGCTGGGCATGGCCGCTGCCCCTCGCTCTCCCGCCGATCGGCGCGCCCAGATCCTCGAGGTCGCGGTGCGGATGCTCGAGTCGGAGTCCTTCGACGACCTGTCGATCGACCGGGTGGCCGCGGAGGCCGGGGTGTCGCCGCCGCTGCTGTTCCACTACTTCAAGAACAAGCAGGGCTTCCGGAACGCGGTACTCCAGGCCAGCGCGGAGGCCCTGCAGCAGCGGATGAGGCCCGATCCAGCGCTGCCGACATCCACCCAGCTGCGCGCGGGTGTGGAGACCTTCTTCGACGCGGTGGTCGCGCACCCGACGAGCTACCTGGCCGTGATGCGGTTGGCGGGCAGCGGCGACGAGGGCATGCGCCGGATCTATCGCGGGATGCGTCGCACCTTCACCGACTGGATCGTGCACGCGCTGACCGAACTCGGCCTGCCGACCACTCCCGCCGTCGACGCCGCCGTGCAGGGCTGGCAGGCCTTCATGGAGGAGATCGTCCTGTCCTGGCTGGACGAGCCCACGATGGCGCGCGTCGAGGTGATCGACCTGTGCGAGCGGGCCTTCTATCACCTGCTGCCGGCCGCGGGCCTCGACGCCGAGCAGATCGCGCGCGCGATGGCGTCGGCTCAGCCGGGACCTCCCCTGCCCTGATCGCCCCGGCCCGCAACCGGGAATACCTCGGCCTCCCCCAGCACCTCGATGGCCACCAGCGCACCCACCGACGGGGTCCTGGTGCCGGCCTGACGGACCCGGATAGGGGTCGGCGAGGAGTTGAGGGTGATGTCGAGCAGCGCCTGCGAGCCGAGGAACTCGGTCGCGATCACGGTGCCCGTCTTGCGTCCGTCGGACGCCGTCCCCAGGTCCGAGGCCACGATCTGTTCCGGGCGCAACAGCATCCGGGCGGGACCCTCGAACGCATTCTGCCGCACCGGGACTCGACCCAGAGCGCAGTCGGCGACGCCGCCGGTCACGACCGCGGGCAGCAGCACGCACTCGCCCAGGAATTCCGCGGTGAAGATGTCCGCGGGGCGGTGGTACAGCTGCTCCGGCGCTCCCACCTGGGTGAACCGGCCCGCCCGCATCACCGCGACCTGCCCGGCGAAGGAGAGGGCCTCCTCCTGGTCGTGGGTGACCAGGATCGTGGTCACACCCGTCGCACCGAGCGCCTGCGCCACCGCCTTCCTGGTCGAGGCGCGCAGGCCCGCGTCCAGCGCGCTGAACGGCTCGTCGAGCAGCATCACCTCGGGTTCGCGGGCCAGCGCGCGGGCCAGCGCCACCCGCTGCTGTTGTCCACCGGAGAGCTCGTGCGGCCGCCGCCGCGCATAGGACTCGTCGAGCGAGACCATCTCCAACAACTGCGCGATCCGGCGCTCGGACCCCGCCCGGTCCCGGAATCGCCCGCCTCGCAGGCCGAAACCGATGTTCCCGGCAACGGTGAGGTGGGGGAACAGCGCGCCGTCCTGTGCCACATAGCCGACCCGGCGCCGGTGCGCGGGCACCACCCGGTCCGGCCGCGCCACCAGGGCGCCCGCGATCGTCACCGTCCCTGCGTCGGGCCTGTCGAAACCCGCGACGACGCGCAGCAGGGTGGTCTTCCCGCAACCGGACGAGCCGACGACCGCGGTGGTCGTGCCGCGCTCGACGCGCAGGCTCACCGCGTCCAGGACCAGGATCGGGCCGTAGGACTTCGACACCGAGTCGATCTCCACCTCACTCACAGCCCGGCCGCCTTCTGTGACCGACGCAGCAACAGGTATGTCATGGGCAGCGCGAGCAGGATCATCGTCAGCGCGTAGGGCGCGGCGGCGGCGTAGTCGAGTTCGCTTGTCAGCGACCAGAACCGGGTCGAGAGCGTTCGCGTCCCGTTCGGTGCGAGGAGCAGCGTGGCGGTCAGTTCCGTCACGACCGCCATGAACACCAGCGCGGCTCCCGCCGCTGCCGCGGGCGCGGTCAGGCGCAGCGTCACCCTCACGAAGGTGCTCACCTGCGAGTGTCCGAGCGCGGCCGACGCCTCCTCGAGCCCGACCGGCACCTGAGCCAGCCCCGAACGCAGCGACACCAGCGCCCGCGGCAGGAACATCAGCACGTAGGCGGTGATCACCACGATCACGGTCTGGTAGAGCGGATTGGCGTAGCGGATGGTGACGGTGATCAGCGCGAGCGCGGTGACGATGCCCGGAAGCGAACTGGTCACGTAGTTGCAGCCCTCCACGATCCTGCTGAACACCCCCGGGCGCCGCACCGCGATCCAGGCGACGGGGAACGCCAGCGCCGTGGTCACGGCGGCGCCGAGCACGCCGAAGACGAGGGTCTGGGTGAGCGCGGGCCACAGCGTGTCCGTTCGCCAGACCTCCGCGCCGCCGACTCGCAGCCAGCGCACGATGGTCCACAGCGGGACACCGAGCGCGGCGACGGTCAGCGCCACCAGCCCGAGCGCGGCGGGTACCGCGCTCCATCGCAACCGGATCCGGTCGGGCCGGCGAGGCGCGCCAGAGCCCAACCGCGCATACCGGGCCGAGCCCCTGGCCGCGGCCTCGGTGACGAGCAGGATCAGGCAGCACAGCACCAGCACGCTCGCGAGCATGCTGCCGGCCGCGCCGTTGAACGTGGACTGGAACTGCTCGAAGATCGCCGTGGTGAAGGTGTCGAAGCGGAGCATCGCGAACGCCCCGTACTCGGCGAGCATGTGCAGTCCGATCAGCAACCCCCCACCGAGGATCGGTAGCCGCAGCTGCGGCACGACGATCCGGAAGAACACCCGGTACGGACCGGCCCCGAGCGCGTTCGCCGACTCCTCGACACCCGGGTCGAGTCGACGCAGCGTCGCGGCGACGGGCAGCGCGACCAGCGGGAAATAGGACAGCGTGGCGATCAGCACCCCGGACCACAGGCCGTGCAGGGACGGGATCACGCTCACCCAGGCGTAGCTGTTGACGAATGCCGGCACCGCGAGCGGGGCGGCCAGGATCGGGGCCCAGTACCGGTGTCCGAAGACGGTGGTGCGCTCGACGATCCACGCGGCGCCGACCCCGAGTGCCATGCAGATCGGAACGGTGACGGCCACGAGCGAGACGGTGTTGCGCAGCAGTTCCCCGACCCGGGGACGAAAGATCAACGCGGACGCCGTCGCCCAGCCGGTGGTGATCGTGGTGGCGATGACATACCCGAGCGGGATGAGCGTGATCGCCACCAGCGCCGCGACCATGGCCGCGACGGCCGGCGGCACCCGCCGTCGCTCCGATCGCCCGGATCGGGGGCGCGCGAGCGTGGGCGCGATCATCGCACTAGAGGAGGCCGGCCTCGGTCATCAGCTGGGTGACCTTCTGGCTGTTGAGTTTCGACGGATCGACGGTCGGTGCCTGCAGGTCGGCGAGTGGCACGAGAGCCGGGTTCGACGGGACGTCGCTACCCACCGTGTACTCGAACGAGTCGCCCGTCCGGAGTACCTCCTGCCCGGAGGTGCCGGTCACGAATCGCAGGAACTGCTGTGCGGCGACGGCCTTGTTGCTCGACGCGAGCACGCCGCCGCCGGACACGCTGACGAATGCGCCCGGGTCCTGATTCCTGAAGTAGTGCAGCGCGGTGTTGGAACTGTTCTCGCCGGTCTTGGCCTGGTCGCCGAACCAGTAGTACTGGTAGATGATCCCGCCCGGCACCTCCCCCGCGTTGACGGCCTTCATCACGGTGCTGTTGCCCTTGTAGGGCACGGCGTTCTCCTTCATGCCTGCCAGCCACGCCCTCGTCGCGTCCTCACCCCTGAGTTCGAGCAACGCGCCGACGATGGCCTGGAAGTCCGCGCCCGACGGCGAGGCCGCCCAGCGGCCCTTCCAGCTCGGGTCCTGCAGGTCGAGCAGCGACTTCGGCAACTGGTCCTGCGGAAGCTTGTCCTTGTTGTGGACGAAGACCGTCGAACGAGCCGCGATGCCCGTCCACTTGCCCGTCGAGGGCCGGTACTGCTCGGGCACCTGCGCGAGGGTGTCGGGGTCGACGTCGGCGAACAAGCCCGCGTTCTCGACGAGCGCCATCGCGGGCGAGTTCTCGGTCAGGAACACGTCCGCCGGGGAGGCCGCGCCCTCGGCGACGATCTGGTTGCCGAGTTCGGCGTCGCCGCCGTTGCGCAGATTCACCTCGATCCCGGTCTCGGCGGTGAACATGTCGACCCATTCCTGGGTCAGCGATTCGTGCTGGGCGTTGTAGACGGTGATCTGTTCCGGCGAGTTCCCCGGGGAGCCGGGGTCCGAGCCGTTCGAGCATGCGGTGAGGCCCACCAGCGTCGATGTGAGAATCGCCGCGCTCGCGATCGTCTTCCATCCTGCTGCCATGACGGTGCCCTTCACCCGCTGCGACCACCGGGGAATCCCCGATGAGGATTGCCTCAGCAACGTACACCCGTGGGTGCGTTCGCGGGCCCTGATCGACCCACGATCAAGATCAAAAAGTTGGGTTAGCCTACCCTTTTCATTGACCGATCCTTAGTGTAGCCTTCCCTGAGGAAGCCGGGCTGGAGGATCTTGACATGTACGTCTGCGTTTGCGAAGCAGCCACCGAAGAACACGTGCAGCAATGCATCACTGCGGGGGCTCGCACCGCCAAGCAGGTCGCGCTGGGCTGCGGCGCGGGTCGCGGGCGTGGTTGCGGCATGTGCCGCGATCGGATCAAGTCGATGATCGAACAGCACTACGCCACCGTCGAATGTGAGGCAGAAGCGATCAGCGCCTAGACACGAATCCGCACTCAAATACACCGAGTGAATTCACCCGGTGAGGGTTAGGCTGAATCTAGTGTCCAGCCCACCCCCACCGGAGGTGTCATGCGCGGCGACGACGAGGTCATTGCTCTTCTGAACGAGCAGCTGACCAGTGAACTCACAGCGATCAATCAGTACTTCCTGCACTCGAAGATGCAGGCCAACTGGGGCCTGACCAAGCTCGCCGAGAAGACTCGCGAGGAGTCCTTCGAGGAGATGCAGCACGCGGAACTGCTCACCGACCGGATCCTCATGCTCGAGGCCCTGCCGAACTACCAGCGGCTGTTGCCGCTGCGCATCGGACAGACCATCCGGGAGCAGTTCGAATCCGACCTGGCGATCGAGGTCGAGGTGGTGCAGCGCCTCCGTCCCGGCATCACGATGTGCCGCGAGAAGGGCGACCACACCAGCGCCGGCCTCTTCGAGAAGATCCTCGCCGAAGAGGAGGACCACGTCGACTACCTCGAGACCCAGCTCGAGCTGATCGACAAGCTCGGCGAGCAGCTCTACATCGCACAGACCGTGGATCAGCCGCCGTCGGTCGGCTGACCCGCCAACACACCGAGTGACCCCTCTCCGGATGCTCCGGAAGGGTCGCTCCTCTCGCGAGGCCTGCCGTCAACCAACCGCGACCCCGGGCCTGCTCACCACGTGATGTTGATCGGGCCGGGATTCCACATACCCGAGCGCCTCACGGTCTCGGTGCCCAGCTGTGCCGGTTCGGCGTTCGGGTCGATGCGTGCGTACTGCTCGAGGCTGCCCCAGTCCCGGCCCCAGTCCCCGTCGAGGTAGGTCGGCAGGGTGCGGCCGGTGGCCGTCATGTCGATCCAGCCGAGGGGGCCGCCGCCGAAGTGGTCCTGCCACAGGCTCGTCATCACCGCGGCCGGGCGGTCGGGAAGGATGCGGTATTCCGGGATCTCGGCCACGCCGAGGCGGTGATCGAACGGCCGCTGGCACGGGAACTGCAGCGCCACCGACCAGTCGATCATCGTGGGCGTGTCGGCACCGATCAGATCGTTGAGGGTGCGGGTCTGCGGGACCCTCGGCGGTGTGACGGCGACCCACTGGTCGGGGTCGGTGTCGCTGTCGTCGACGACGATCCGGACGGCGTTCACTTCGGCGGGGAGCTGGTCGAGCGGCACCCGGAGGTTTCGCCACGAGGGTGCGGGCCCGATGTCGATGGGCAGGGCACGACCCAGTGCCTGGACGGTTCCGTCCGCACCGCGGACACCGTACTCGAGTTCGACGCAGGCTCCGGGAGTGTCGATACCGTCGCCGTCGACCGAGTACACCCGGCCCGCGACGGACATCGAGACGAGGTCACCCTCGCCGGGCAGGGCGTACCAGTCCGAGGTCAGTGACGCGGGTCCGTTCGCCCCGAAGGTACCGAGAACGGGAGTGGTCGAGGGCTCGAGGCCGAACGGCAGAGCGACACTGCTGCCGTTGATGCCGGAGGCGCCCTGGCCACCGGCGGTGCCGGCCGCGTCACTGGACTTGGCGTCCTCGTTGTCGAGGGAGTTCGCCATGCCCTCGGAGGCGGCCTTCTCGTCGGAGGTCAGGTCGCCTGCCACCCCGTTCGGAGTGAACCCGGTGCTCGCCGCGCCGAGCGCATTCGCGGGCGCGGCCGTGAGCGGTTGCAGGACAGAGGCATTGGGGTCGGTCTCGACGAGCACGTCCTCGGCCAGGCCGCACGAGTGACCGGCGAGGGCGCCGAAGTTCGACTTCGCCAGCGAGAACGACGGATACTGGGCGATGGCACCCTTGGCCATCGAGAGCACGAAGAACGCGACCATGGCCCCGGCGGCGACCGTGAGCGGGGGAATCGACCAGAGTCGGCCCGGCTGAGCTGCCCTGTCTTCGTGGGGTTCGCGGAGGAAGCACCACGCGGCGACGAGCAGCATCACCGCGGTCAGACCGAGCAGGATCGTGCCGGCGCCGAACCCGGCGATCATCACCGGCTTGTCCCACCACGGGATGCCCCAGGCCGATATGTACCACCAACTGTTGCTGCTGGTGCACGCGAGCGCGAGCACGAACAACACGGCGGCGGCGAACAGGGCCCGGTTGCGGCGCGACCGGAGCACCATCGGGCCCACCGCGACCGCGGTCAGCACCGCGAGCGAACCGGCCAGGCCCGCGTAGATCCCGAAATGGTGCGTCCACTTCGTGGGCGTGAACATCATCAGCACCATCGCGGCGATCGTGATGCCGATGATCCGGCGCGACGGCCCCGCCGCCGTTCCGGGGATCCGGCCCCCGCGGCGCAGCATCACCAGCAGGCTGGCGACGATCGACAGGACCATCACGAACACCCCGAACCGTCGGGCCAACGACCCGTCGGCGTTGATCATGAACAGCCATTCGTAGCGCTTGTACTCCTCGAACCAGGCGTTCGTCGGAGGAATCGCGTGCACGTGCTGCATCTCGATCACGGCGGCGAGGGCCTGGTCTGCGAACACCGCGACGAGGATGACCAGGCCCGCGGCGATGATCGGGCCGAGCACGGCAAGGTAGCCGACGGTCTTGGCGCGCGCGGCGACGATCGCGAGCACCGGTCTGGCGCCGGCGATCAACGCACCGAAGCAGATGATCCCCGAGGGTCCGACCGTCACCGTGAGTGCACCGACGAGCACGGCGACGGCGGCGGGGAGCAGGCGCCGCGTCGCAATGGCGCGCTCGACCGAGCACCACGTCAGCAACACACCGGTGGCGACGATCGGCTCGGGGCGCAGGCCGTTGTTGTACGGCAGCCAGAACGCGAGGAACACCAGCCCGCCGGTCCACAACGCCACCCGGTTCCTACGGACCGCGGCGCCGAGGCGCGGGGCCACCTCGCGGCTGATGACCAGCCAGGACACGATCCCCGCGACCAGGGCGGGCAACCGGACCCACGGGCTGGCCGTGGACACCTGTGTCATCCAGGCGAGCAGGTCGTAGTACGGCGTGCCGAACGGTGCCTCGGGCACGCCGAACCAGCGGAAGTAGTTGGACATGTAGCCCGACTCGAGCGACGTCCTGGCCATGGTGAACTGGTAGCCGTCGTCCGAGGTGGTGGCACCGATGAAGTGCCACAGCAGCAGCGTTCCGATCACCACCGCGTCGATCGACCGAAACCTCCACCAGCGGGCAGGCAGGAAACGGCGGGAACGCCGCCCGTCGAGGCCGTCGATGCGGTGCAGCCCGACGAGGGCGACAGCGGTCGCGAGCACCGCGACGATCATCGCGACGAGCTTGATCGCCGAGGGCGTCGAGGTGAATCGGGTATCGAGATCCGCGCGCACCGCCAGGCCCTCGGGAACGGCGCCCCTGAGGTCACTGAAGACACCCACCATCTGCGGCCGGAAGTCGCCCGCGAGGGTGATCGGGTCGCCGCCCGCGAGCGTGGCGGTGGTCCGCTCCGAGTTCGACGTCACGGTGACCGAACGCCCGGCGAGCTCGTCGACCGGGATCGAGAGCAGGTTCTGGTCACGCTGGACGATCTCGAACTGCGCGGGGGCGCCGTCCGCACCCGGGCTGACCCGGGCGACAACGCCGTATCGGGCCGCGTCCGCCGCGCCGACCGGGGCGGTGGTGACCACGACGCCGCCGGTGGCGGAAAGCTGCGTCGCCGCGGCGGCAGGGATCGTCGCATCGAATTCGAGCGGTGCGTACGACACCAGCGGAGCATCGACGCTGGTGACCGAGTCCGCCTGGGGCCAGGACAGACTCGCGCTCTCCTGTTGCACCGGCAGGAACGGCACCGACAGCGCCGCCAGGATCCCGAGGACCGACGACACCACAGCTACCAGGCGAACACGGCCGACCTCCCCGCGGACCGCCCGCTTCGGGTCCGGTCGGCTGGATTGCTGTCGTTCGTCTACGGCGCTGACGGTCACGCTGATCGATGCTAGACGGCAATCCGCCAGAAGCGTTCCCGCTGGTCTCTTCCGTTGGTCTGGGGTCGGTTCGGGTGACGAGGGCGACCGCCATTCCCGTCGGGGGTGCGGATCACCGCACCCCAGGGTGTCTATTTCGATCCCAGCAGACTGCCGATGATTGTTCTACCGCCGCAGAGCGCGGCAGATCCAGAGAAAGGACAAGACACATGAACACAATTGATATCGCCGAGGTTGTCGACATCGAAACCGCGTCGGAACTCGAGATGCTCGAGGGAATTCTCGAGACGCCCGCGCTGGAACCCGATCGCTCCGGCTACATCTTCTCCTACAGGTACTGATCGATAGCTGGTTATCCGGGGGCGAGGCGGCCCAGCCTCGCCCCCGAACCATGAGGGTAGAGAGCCATGAGCATCGGACGTTCCCATTCTGTCCAACAACTAACGGACAGAAGGTATCTGGTTTCCGGGTTTGCCGACGCGTTGTCGGTGCTGTCGGATCGGCGACTGTCCAACGACCCCTCCACCGGCGAGGACTTGCACCCGGACATCACCACTGCGCTGGTTGCGAGCCAACGACGCAGCACCAGCATGCAACTGTGCGACGCGCCGCGCCACACCCAGCTTCGGCGAGCGGTGGCGGGCGCGCTGACCCCGCGCCGATACGACGCGCCGCTGGCTCGAATGGAACGACGGGCGGAGAAGTCACTCGAAGCCCTCCTCGCGCGCGGCGGAGGTGATCTCGTATCCGAATTCATACTGCCGCTGGTGTTCTCGGTGATCTGCGACCTTCTCGGGGTCCCGGAGGTGGACCGCGAGCGTGTGCTTGCCTGGTCGGAAGACTCCACCATGCCGGACCCCGAAGTCAGCACGAAGGGTGGAAGCGCCCTCGACGCCTACCTTTCATCGTTACTGGAGGCCAAGGCCGAAGGACCCGACGAAGATCTGCTCAGCGAGCTCGCAGCGGCGCGTCAGGCGGGCCGGCTCTCGGACTCCGAGGCGGTGGGCACCGCTTCCCTGATGTTGGTCGCAGGGTACGAGACGACGGTCAGCTTCCTCAGCACGAGCGCCCTCACACTGATGATGGCACCGCGGCTACGGCAAGGGCTGGAGCAGCGACCGGAGCTGCTGCCACCGACCATCGAGGAGATGTTCCGCTACATCACTCCCACCCGAGGTGCGTGGATACGCTTTGCCACGGAGGACGTTCCGATCGGTGACACGGTCATCCCGGCAGGCAGCGCCGTCGTGGTGGATTTCGCCTCGGCGAACCGTGACCCTCGCCGCTTCGGTACACCGGACCGCCTGGACCCGTCCCGCGGCGACAAGAAGCACCTGGCGTTCGGGCACGGTCCGCACTACTGCCCAGGGGCCACCTTGGCGCGTCGGCAGGCCCATATCGTCTTGAAGGTCCTGGTGCCGCGCCTGGCTGCGCTGAGGCTTGCCGCGCCCGTCAGCGAAATGCGTTGGCACCAGAATCGTTTCAGCAGGCGACCACAATCTCTGCAGGTCACCGTCGCCGTCTCCGACTCCGAGGTCACCTCGTGAACACGAAGATCAATCCGATCACCCGCCGCTATGTCGTGCTCAATGTGCTCGGCTGGCTGCCGACCGGGCTGTGCGCCCCGGTTCTCGTCCTGCTGCTGGCCGCGCGCGGGATCGATGTGGCCACCATGGGCACCCTCCTCGCCGCCTACGGGCTGACGGCCGCGTGCCTGGAGTTGCCGACGGGCGGGGTCGCCGATGTCATCGGGCGCCGTCCGGTGCTCGTTGCCGCCTCGGTGCTGTTCCTGCTGTCGACGCTCCTGGTCGGGCTCGGCACCAGCATCCTCGTCATCGCTGCGGGGATCCTCCTCGAGGCGGTCGGCAGGGCGCTGGACTCCGGCCCGCTTCAGGCCTGGTACGTGGACACCGCGCACGCCGTGGACCGCGAGGCCGACCTCACGTCCGGGTTCGCGCGCGGCAGAACCGCCGGATCGCTCGCGCTGGCGGTCGGGGCGCTGGCAGGCGGGGCACTCGCGGGCGGCGCCCTGGCGGGCTGGTTGCCGCTACCGGCCGACGGCGATGCGCCGATCCTCTCGCTGTCCCTGCCCTACCTGGTGGCCGCCGGGGTCGTCGTGGTCCGCGGCCTCGCTCAGCTGGCGTGGCTCAGCGAGGCGGAACGCCCTCCGCGTGCGGTGCTGCGCGAGGTGCTGGCCGACATCCCGCGGACGGTGCGCGACGGGGTCCTGACCTGCGCCCGAAACAGCGTGCTCCGCCGAGTAACCGTCCTGTGCGGCGTGATCGGCGTCGTGCTCGCAACGGTCGAGTTGCTGGCCCCGCTGCGGATAGCCGAACTCCTGGGCGGGGAAAGCCGGGCCGTCGCCGCCTTTGCCGTCTTCACCGCGCTCGGAGGGTTCGCGATGGCGGCCGGGTCGTCCGTGTCGCCGGCGCTGTCGCGGCTGCTCGGGTCCGCCCGCCGGACGGTGGTCCTGGCGCTCGTCGCGGCGGCCGTCGCCGCTGCGGCGCTGAGTGCCCCCGTCTTCCTCCTGGCCGCCGCCGGCTACGTTGGCGTCTACCTCGCGCTCGGCGCCCCTGAACCGTTGTTGGACGCGCTCACTCACCGCGTGGCCACGTCCCGCGAACGCGCCACGGTGCTGTCGGTCCAGTCGCTCGCCTTGCGGCTGTGCGGAAGCGCCGGTGCGTTGGTGGCGGGCCTGCTCGCGGCGAATACCTCCATCGCCTACGCATGGGCGCTCGTCGTGGGCGTCCTCGGGGCCGGTGCGATCGTGGCGGTCGGGCTGTCCGGCCGCGAGACGGCGGACGAATCACCCGATGCCTCGGCGGAGTCCGACGCCCGCCCCAGCCCCGCGCTGGAACGGACGTGACCGGGAACCTTGGGTTCCCTTGGAGCGAGTGACGGGATTCGAACCCGTGTGGACGGCTTTGCAGGCCGGTGCCTAACCACTCAGCCACACCCGAATCGATGGGACACTCTGCCGCCCCACGAGCGGTCCCACCAGGGTTCGGCTCACGCTGATCGTTAGTCGGCCTGCTCGGGTCGACGCAGCGCGAGCAGGGCGCTGAACCCGGCGGCCAGCAGCGCGAACGCCACCGAGCACACCGCGAAGGCGGTGCCGCCGAGCGTCGTGTAGCCCAGCGCGGTGGTGCCGGCGCCCGTGCCGATGTAGAGCACCGAGTTGTTCCACGACACCGCGGGCGCCCGCCGCTCGGCCATCACCGTGGTCAGGTAGACCTGCGCGGTGCTGAAGAACGCGGTGCCGCAGAAGAACGCGAGCACGAACCCGGCGAGACACACCTGCCAGGTGTCCGCGGTCGCCGCGATCCCCAACGCCACCGCGAGCACCAGGCCCCACCCGACGCTCAGTTCCGAGACGTGCCTGCCCGCCGAACTCCACCGGTCGATCAGTGGCCCGGCAACCATCGAGCCGATCAGCGAACCGATCCCGACCACCATGCCCACCAGTCCGAGCACACCGGTCTCGAAACCGAACTTCGTGGCGAACAACGCTCCCGCGTATGCGTAGGTACCGAGGCGAGCGGCCTGCACGAAAAAGTTGCCGGCCATGATGGTCCGGAACACCCCGACCTTCCACAGCCCGAACGAGGACCTCAACGCGGACAACGGCCGACCGGACGATGCGGATGCCCGCACCGATTCGCGCAGCCGCAAAGCGATCAGCGTGCCCGCCGCCACCAGTCCGAGCGCGACCGCCGCAAAGGCAAACCGCCAGCTCGACCCGGCCGCGGCGAACGTCGCCAGGGGAACTCCGACGATCTGTCCGCCCGCGTAGGCGGCCGACCCCCTGGCGATCGCGCGACCACGTTCGTGCGGCGCCGCGGTCTCCGCCAGGTAGGCCCACATCGCCGGGCCCACCAGGGCACCGCCGATACCGCCGATCGCGCGAGCGGCGAGCAACCAGCCGAGTCCCGGTGCCAGTGCGCACAACAACTCACCGGTCGCGAAGACCGCGATCCCGGACAGGATCACGCGTCGACGCGGCAAGTGTTCGGTGAGCGCCCCGACCAGGGGGCTGGCGATCGCATAGGACAGGCCGAACACCGTGACCACCCAGGCGGTGGCGGCGATGCTGGTGCCGAAGTCGCTGGAGATGGTCGGCAGCAGCGGGGACGCCAGGAACAGCTCCGCGCCCATCAGGAAGAACACCGCCTGGATCAGGGCGTGCTGGCGCCAGGGTGTGTGCTGCTGCGTCAAGTCTCACTCCTTCGCCCGCCGACGCTACCGCCAGCGCTCGCCCGTCCCCGTGGCCGACTCCCGCTGACAGGGAACAGGTGGTGCCCAGCGCAGGCCCCCTCCCCTACGGTGCGGGCATGACTGCATTCGAGTTGCGGGACCTGGCCGGCACCACCGCGGTCGTCACGGGGGCGGCCTCCGGCATCGGCGCGGCGATCGCGAGACTCGCCGCCGAACTCGGAATGCGGGTGGTACTGGCCGACTTCGACGTCGATCGGCTCGACGAGGTCGCGCGCGGGATCGCTGCGACCGGCGCCGAGGCGCTCGCCGTGCGCTGCGACGTCACCGATCCCGATGACGTCGAGCGCCTGGCCGCGACCGCGTACGAGGCCTTCGGCCCGGTGCGGCTGCTGGTCAACAACGCCGGCATCGAGGGGACCGGGCGGCTGTGGGAGCTCTCCCCCGACACCTTCGGCCGGGTGATGGACGTCAACGTCTCCGGGGTGTTCCACGGGATTCGCACGTTCGTCCCGCGCATGCTGGCGGCCGGGACCGCCGCCCACATCGTCAACACCGCCTCGATCGGCGCGGTGACCACCGTGCCCGCCCAGGCCACCTACTGCGCCAGCAAGCACGCGGCGCTGGCCCTGACGGAGTGCCTGGCGATCGAGCTCGCCGCCGAGCGCGCCCCGATCTCCGTGGCGGCGCTGCTGCCCGGCCCGGTGCACACCGCGATCTACGAGACCGCCGAGGCGGACGGGGCTGCGGGCACGGCCGCCCGCGAGCGGATGGAGACGTACCTGCGCGAGAACGGCGTCACCCCGCAGGATGCCGCGCAGACGATGTTCGACGGCCTCGCCGCCGGGGACTTCTGGATCTTCACCCATCCCGAGCGCGCCGACGAACTGCTGCGCAACCGCGCCGAGCGGTTGACCGGCCACCTCACCCCGGGATAGGCGCTTCGCGCAGTGGTGCGGATACGGGGTGCGGAACCTCCGTATCCGCACCACTGCGGCGGAGCCGCTTCGTGGGATGATGGCGAGCATGCCGCCTTCGTCACCGCTCCCACTCGATCCGATCGAGGAGGCCCACCGCCAATGGGAGAAGCACGGCTGGGGCGACGTCGCGGACGGCATGGCCGCCGTCACCTCCCTCATGCGCGCGCAGCAGATCATGATGGCCAGGGTCGAAGAGGTGCTCAAGCCGACCGGACTCACCTTCTCCCGGTACGAACTGCTGACGCTGCTCACCTTCACCCGTACCGGCGCCCTGCCGATGGCGAAGGCCAGCGCGCGCCTACAGGTGCACCCGACCAGCGTCACCAACGCCGTCGATCGGCTCGAATCGGCGAAACTCGTTCGCCGAGTGCCGCATCCGAGCGACCGGCGCGCTACCCTGATCGAAATCACCCAGGCCGGGCGCGATTTGGCCCTCACGGCCACAGAGCAGCTCAACACCCAGGTCTTCGCTCAACCCGGATTGTCCGCCGATAAGCTCGACACCCTCGTGCGGATTCTCGCGGAGCTCCGCCGTAGCGCGGGCGACTTCGACACCGGGGACGCACCCAGCAAGTGGTGAGCTGATCAGCGAGCAAGGAGCGCGACGTTGGTGCTGGTTCTTGGCGTGTCGGCGGGCGCCGGTGGGGCACGCGGGGTCTTGACGGCCCCCGATCGGCCACACCACGAGCCGGTCGCACGCTGTGATGTCCGGCGCCGCACCGGCGCCGAGATCGGCGAGGCCGTGATCTCCGTGATCCGCACGCTGCGCGCGGCCGCCGTGGACCGCTCCGAGATGGTCGCGGCCACCGCGGTGACGTTGCGCACCGGAATCGACCCCGAGGCGGTGTACGACGCGAGCGCGGCGCAGTCCCGGCATCACGTGCGGGTGGTGCCCGAAACGTCCTCGCAGCTGCGCTATCTGAGGTTCACCGGGCTGATCCCGCGGCACGGGGCCTCGGTGCTCTACGACGTGGGCAGCTCGGGTCTGTCCGCCTGCGTCGCCGACGCCGCCTCGGGCGAGGTGCTGGTGGCGCGCCGCAGCGCGGTGGTGGGCGGCGACCAGTTCGACCGGTCGCTGCAGGCGTACCTCTTCGACCAGGGCTTCCGGCTCGACCTCACCGAATGCCGGGACCTGAAGGAACAGCTGGGGCACGAACGCGTCGCGACGGCCACCGACCCCGACACCGGCGCCTGCCGGGTGCTCACGGGCAGTGATCTGGCCGCGCTCACCCGCGATGCCGTGGCGCATTCGACCTCGGTGCTGCGCAGCATGATCCGCGAGTCGAAGGTCCGCCCGTCCCGCATCGTGGTGCTCGGCGGCGGGGCTCGTGTCCCGGGGCTGGTCGCGACCCTGCAATCGGAGCTGCGAATCCAAACCGTCGTGCCGCCCGAGCCGGCCTCGGTGGCGGGACGGGGAGCGGTGCTCCTCGCCGCCGCCACCGCGGCACCGGCAGCGCGCCCGGGTCCGGCGTTCGCCGGGTGGTGACGGGCGTCAGCCGTTGACGAACTTCGGCGCGCGCTTCTCCACGAACGCGGCCATGCCTTCCTTCTGATCCGCCGTCGCGAAAGTGGAGTGGAAGACCCGGCGCTCGAACTTCACGCCCTCCGCGAGCGTGGTCTCGAAGGACCGGTTCACGGCCTCCTTCGCCATCATCGCGATCGGCAGCGACATCGACGCGATCGTCGTGGCCGCCTCCAGCGCCACCTCGAGGAGGTCGGCGGCCGGCACCACGCGGGCGACCAGGCCGGCCCGCTCCGCCTCCTCGGCGTCCATGTTCCGGCCGGTCAGGCACAGGTCCATCGCCTTGGCCTTGCCGACCGCGCGGGTGAGCCGCTGCGAGCCACCGATTCCCGGGATCACACCGAGCTTGATCTCCGGCTGGCCGAACTTCGCGGTGTCGGCCGCGATGATGAAGTCACAGAGCATGGCCAGCTCGCAGCCGCCGCCGAGCGCGTAGCCGGCGACCGCGGCGACGATCGGGGTCCGGGCCGCGGAGAGCCGATCCCACTGCGAGAAGAGATCCTCCGCGTACACCTGGGCGAAGGTCTTCGGCTGCATCTCCTTGATGTCGGCGCCGGCCGCGAAGGCCTTCTCCGAGCCGGTCAGCAGGATCGCCCCGATCTCGTCGTCGGCGTCGAAGGCCTCCACCGCGGCGACGACCTCGCGCATCAGCTGGCCGTTGAGCGCGTTGAGGGCCTTCGGCCGGTTCAGGGTGATGACGCCGACGCGGCCCTTGCGCTCGATCAGGATGGTCTCGTACTCGCTCACTTGGTTCCCTCGGATCGGGTGCGGATGTCGTTGACGATGGCGGAGAAGTCCAGGCCGCCATTGCCTTCGGTGTTGAAGCGGTGGTAGATCTCCGCGGCGCGCAGGCCGAGTCCGTCCTCGACGCCGTTGGCGCGCAGCGCGTTCGAGGCCAGCCCGAGGTCCTTGTCCATCAGCGCGGCCGCGAAACCGGGCTGGTAGTCGTTGTTCGCGGGGCTGGCCGGCAGCGGTCCGGGAACCGGGCAGTAGCTGGTCAGCGACCAGCACTGGCCGGACGCGTTGGACGCCACGTCGAACAGCGCCTGGTTGGTCAGGCCGAGCTTCTCACCGAGGACGAACGCCTCGCTGACCGCGATCATCGAGATGCCGAGGATCATGTTGTTGCAGATCTTCGCGGCCTGACCGACGCCGGATCCGCCGCAGTGCACCACCTTGGCGCCCATGACGTCGAGAAGCGGGTGCGCGGAGGCGAAGTCCGCCTCGGAACCACCGACCATGAACGCGAGGGTGCCCGCCGCCGCGCCCGCGACACCACCCGAGACGGGGGCGTCGACGGCGCGGTGTCCGGCCGCGTGTGCCCGCTCGGCGGCGGCCTTCGCGTCGGCCACGTCGATCGTCGAGCTGTCGATGAACAGCGTGCTCGGCTTGGCGGCCGCGAGGATCTCGTCGTACAGGTCGAGCACCAGCTTGCCGTTGGGCAGCATGGTGATGACCACGTCCACGTCGGCGACGGCAGCGATCGCGGTGTCCGCGACCGTCAGGCCGTCCTTGTGTGCCTGCTCCTGGGCGGCGGCAACCGGGTCGTACCCGGTGACCTCGTAGCCGGCCTTGACCAGGTTCGCGGCCATTGGCCCGCCCATGTGCCCGAGGCCGAGAAACGCGACGGAGGGTTGAGTGCTCATTGTCAGACCCCTTCGAGGTCGAGTGCGGCGAGGCCGAGTTCGAGCTCGCCGAGCGGCTGGAAGTAGCGGTCGACGTCGGCGTCGGTGACGTCCGCGAGGGTGGCCGGCGACCAGGCCGGGTTGCGGTCCTTGTCGACGACCTGCGCGCGGATCCCCTCGACGAGGTCGTGCGAGGCGAGTGCCGCGACCGAGACCCGGAACTCCTCGTCGAGGACCGCCTCGAGGCTGCCGAGGGTGCGGGCGTGGCGCAGTGAGCGCAGCGTGACCTTCTGGGCGACCGGCGACTTGGCCAGGACCTGCTCGGCCGCCTTCGCGGCCTCCGGCACGTCGGCGGCCTGCAGTCGTTCGACGATTTCCTCGACCGTGTCCGCGGAGTACGCGGCATCGATCCAGGAGCGCTGCGCGAGCAGCGGCGACTCCGGCGCGGGACACTCGAGCCGCGCCAGCGCGTCGGCGACCGACCCGGATTCGAGGGCGGCCACGAGGGCGCCCAGCGATTCCGACGGCACGAAGTGGTCGGCGAACCCGAGCGCGATCGCGTCCCCGGCGTTCAGGCGGCCGGTGGTCAGCGCGACATGGGTTCCGGTCTCGCCGGGCGCCCGCGACAGCAGGTAGGTGCCGCCGACGTCGGGCACGAACCCGATGCCGGTCTCCGGCATCGCGATCGACGAGCGTTCGGTGACGATCCGCACGCTGCCGTGCGCAGAGATCCCGACGCCGCCGCCCATCACGATGCCGTCCATGATCGCCACGTACGTCTTGGGATACCGGCCGATCGCGGCGTTGAGGATGTACTCGTCGCGCCAGAACTCGCGCGACCCGTCGCCGCCGTCCCTGGCGTCGTGGTAGATCGAGACGATGTCGCCGCCCGCGCACAGGCCGCGCTCCCCCGCCCCGTCGACGACGACCGCACGCACCTGCGGATCGGCCTCCCACTCGAGCAGCGCGGCGGCCATCGTCCGCACCATCGAGTGGTTGAGGGCGTTGATCGCCCTCGGGCGGTTGAGCGTCAGGCGCCCGGTCGCGCCGACCCGCCGGACCAGGACCTCCGGTTCGTTCTCCTCGCTCACGCAGCTCCCGCCTTTCCCGCGATCACGCTGCGGGCGATGACCACCCGCATGATCTCGTTGGTGCCCTCGAGGATCTGGTGGACGCGCAGATCCCGCACGATCTTCTCCAGACCGTACTCCGACAGGTAGCCGTACCCGCCGTGCATCTGCAGCGCCCGGTTTGCCACGTCGAATCCGGTATCGGTGGCGAATCGCTTTGCCATCGCACAGAGTTCGACCTTGTCCTTCGCGTCCGCGTCGAGCGCGGCCGCGGCCCGCCACAGCAGGGTACGGGCCGCCTCGAGTTCGGTGCGCATGTCCGCGAGCTGGAACTGCAGCGCCTGCGAGTCGAGCAGCGGCGAGCCGAATGCCTTGCGCTCGGCGAGGTGGTTGACCGCCTTCTGCAGCGCGGCCTGGCCGCCGCCCACGGAGCACGCCGCGATGTTCAGCCGGCCGCCGTTGAGCCCCGACATCGCGATGCGGAATCCGTCGCCCTCCCGGCCGAGCAGGTTGGCGGCGGGCACCCGCACCTCGTCGAGGATCACCTGGCGGGTCGGCTGCGCGTTCCAGCCCATCTTCTTCTCGTTGGCCCCGAAGGACAGCCCCTCTGCGCCCTTCGGGACGATGAATGCCGAGATGCCCTTGGCGCCTGCGGATCCGGTCCTGGCCATCACCACGTAGACGTCGGAGGTACCCGCGCCGGAGATGAACTGCTTGACCCCGGTGAGCAGGTAGTCGTCGCCGTCCCGCACGGCCTTGGTGCTCAGGGCCGCGGCATCGGAACCGGCACCCGGCTCGGTCAGGCAGTAGCTGCCGAGCTGGTCCATCGAGCACAGGCCCGGCACCCACTGGTGCCGCTGCTCGTCGGTGCCGAAGGAATCGATCATCCACGTGACCATGTTGTGGATGGACACGTAGGCGGCGATGGACGGGCAACCCGTGGCGAGCTGCTCGAAGATCCGGACGGCGTCGAGCCGGGTGAGCCCCGACCCGCCGACGTCCTCACTGATGTAGATCCCGCCCATGCCGAGCGAGCCGGCCTTGCGCAGTACGTCCACCGGGAAGTGCTTGGTCTGATCCCATTCGATCGCATGGGGGGCCAGGTACTCCGAGGCGAAGTCCCGAGCGGTGTCGCTGATCGCCCGCTCGTCATCGGTCAGGGTGAACATGGTGTTCCTAGTCCATCGTCGGGATGACGAAGTGGTCGGTGGCGTGCTCCTTGGTGCCGGAGGGCCAGCGCTGGGTCACCGTCTTGGTCTTGGTGTAGAAGCGGATCGAGTCGGGACCGTGCTGGTTGAGGTCACCGAATCCGGATCGCTTCCAGCCACCGAAGGTGTGGTACGCGATCGGGACGGGGATCGGCACGTTGACGCCGACCATGCCGGTGTTGACGCGGGTGGTGAAGTCGCGGGCGGTGTCACCGTCGCGGGTGAAGATCGAGACGCCGTTGCCGTACTCGTGCTCGCTCGGCAGGCGCAGCGCCTCCTCGTAGTCGTGCGCGCGGACGACCTGGAGCACGGGTCCGAAGATCTCCTCCTTGTAGATCCGCATCTCCGGGGTGACCTTGTCGAACAGGGTCGCGCCCGCGAAGAACCCGCCCTCGTGTCCGTCGAGGGTGAAGCCGCGGCCGTCGACGACCAGCTCGGCGCCCTCGTCGACACCGATCTGCACGTAGTCGTTGACGCGCTTGAGGGCGTCGGCACCGACCAGCGGGCCGAAGTCGGCGTTCTCGTCGTCGGAGGTGCCGATCTTGAGCTCGGCGACCCGCTCGGCCAGCTTGGCGACCAGTGCGTCGGCGGTCTCGTCGCCGACCGGGACCGCGACGGAGATCGCCATGCAGCGCTCGCCCGCGGAGCCGTAGCCGGCACCGATCAGCGCGTCCGCGACCTGGTCCAGGTCCGCGTCGGGCATCACGATGGCGTGGTTCTTCGCGCCGCCGAAGCACTGCGCGCGCTTGCCGTGGGCTGCCGCGGTCTCGTAGATGTACTGCGCGATCGGGGTGGAGCCGACGAAGCCGAGCGCCTTGACTCGGGGGTCGGTGAGCAGCACGTCCACGGTCTCCTTGTCGCCGTTGACGACGTTGAAGACGCCCGGCGGCAGGCCGGCCTCGATGAACAGTTCGGCCAGCCGCAGCGGGACGGAGGGGTCACGCTCGGAGGGCTTGAGGATGAAGGCGTTGCCGCAGGCGATCGCAGGCGCGGCCTTCCAGAGCGGGATCATCGCCGGGAAGTTGAACGGGGTGATGCCGGCGACGACTCCGAGCGGCTGGCGCATCGAGAAGACGTCGATGCCGGTGCCTGCGCTCTCGGTGTACTCGCCCTTGAGCATGTGCGGGATGCCGGTGGCGAACTCGACGACCTCGAGGCCGCGCTGGATGTCGCCCTTGGCGTCGGCGATCGTCTTGCCGTGCTCGGAGGACAGCAGCCGGGCGAGCGAGTCCATCTCGTCCTGGATCAGCTGCAGGAACCTCATCAGCACCCGGGCCCGCTTCTGCGGGTTCCACTGGGCCCACTCACGCTGCGCCTCTTCGGCATTCGCGATGGCGGCCTCGGCATCGGCCTTGTTCGCCAGCGGGACGCGCGCCTGAACCTCACCCGTGTTGGGGTCGTAGACGTCGGCGAACCTGTCGGAGGTGCCGGGGACGCGCTTGCCGCCGATGAAGTGCGTAAGTTCCTGAACCATTTTCTTGGACCTGTTCTCGCTAGGGCGAATGCCCGCGCCGACCCCATGGCAACCCACGGGCGCGCGGTTCGGAGTTCCGGATATGTTGCCATCCTATAGTTGGATGTCCATGTATGTCTAGGGGTGACGCCGACCAGGTGGGCGCCACACACAATCGGCCGAAACCCGGGGTACGCAGGCCGCCGACGGAGAACAATCACCGTCACAAGGTGCCGGCCGGACCGCCACCGGGCGCGCGCGAATGGGCAAGAACCTGTCAGCTGCACTCTCTCGTCTCAGGATGGAGATCGCCCGATGGAGCCCCAGACCGAATCGACCCGGTGCGCGATCGAATCACCCCACTGCTCGGACGAGTCCGCCGGATTCTCCGCGCGGACGACCCGCCAGACCTTCCTCGGCGCCGCGGGCGCCCTGGTCGCGGCGGGCATGGCCGGGATCGGCTCCACCGGGCCACGGGCGACCGCCGCGGAAGGGTCCGGCATCCCCGTCAGGCGCCCGAACATCGTGGTCATCATCACCGACCAGGAGCGGCTTCCGATGTTCTGGCCGGCTGGCTGGGCGGACCGGAACCTGCCCAACCGCAAGCGGCTGTCCGACCGGGGACTCACCTTCACCCAGGGTTTCTGCAATGCCGCGATGTGCTCGCCCAGCCGCAGCACCTTCTTCACCGGACTCTTCCCCGCGCAGCACGGCGTCACGGCCACCCTCACCGAGGGCGGCACGGTCTCCCCGACCGAGCCGACGCTGCCGGTCGGCATCCAGAACATGGCCAAGCTGCTGTCCTCGGCCGGTTACAACGTGCACTACCGCGGCAAATGGCACATGAGCAAGGGGTCCGGGAGCGGCGACCCGTCCAGCGCCGACGTCGCGGCGTATGGCTTCCAGGGGTGGGTTCCGCCCGAGGGCGGCCAGGACACCAACCCCGACCACTTCGGCGGCGGCTGCGCCGACCTCGACAGCGGCTACGCGGCGCAGGCGGTCGACTTCGTCCGCGGCGTCGATTCGAGCACGCCGTTCGCGCTCATCGTCTCGTTCGTCAACCCGCACGACGTGCTCGCCTACCCACAGACCTGGGACGCGATCAACGGCACCTGCAACAACTACGGCTCCGACGCGCCCGGCGTGTTCGAGCAGGGCATCGAACTGCCGCCGACCTACGGCGAATCCCTCGCCCTCAATTTCAAACCCACCGCCCAGATCCAGTCGGAACTGCTGCTCGCGGCCGGCCTCGGCCCGCTGATCGGCCCGAACGCCGCCCGCAACTACGTCAACTTCTACGCGTACATGCACAAGGTGGTCGACGAGCACATCGGGGCGGTGCTCGACGCGCTCGAGTCCCGGCCCGGGATGCGCGAGTCGACGATGGTGATCCGCATGTCCGATCACGGCGAGATGGGCATGTCCCACGGCGGCCTGCGCCAGAAGGTGTTCAACACCTACGAGGAGACCCTGCGCGTCACCATCGTCGTGAGCAATCCCGTCCTGTTCCCCACGCCGGTCCAGTCCCGCGCGATGGCGTCCCTCATCGACGTGATGCCCACGCTGGCCACCCTCGCGGGCGTGCCCGATCGGGGGGCCTGGGACTTCCGCGGGACCGACCTGACGCCGGTGATCGCCGACGCGTCCGCCAACCCGGCCAACCCCACCGCGACCGTGCAGGACGAGATCGTGTTCACCTACGACGACCAGAACTGTGCCGTTCCCGACGGACAGTTCCTGGTCACCCAGCCCAACCACATCCGCTGTGTGCGCGACACCCGCTGGAAGTACTCGGCGTACTTCGACCCGTCCGGGGTGATCCCGCCGCAGTTCGAGCTGTACGACCTCGAGTCGGACCCGCTCGAGATGCACAATCGCGGCAACCCGCTCAATGTCGGCTTCTACGACCCGCGCCAGTCCGCACTCATGCACGAGCGGCTGTTCGCGGCGATGGCCCGCACCGGGACAACCCCCGCCCGCGGCCTGTAGGCGGCGTAGCCGCTGAGCGGGACGAGGGGGTTGTGGGCGCCCCCGGGCAGGCAGACGCTGGGTACATGTCTGAATCCACCAAGCCCTCCCTCACGACCGCCGTCATCGTGACCGGCGGCGCGTCCGGCATCGGCCTCGCCTCCGCTCGCGCGCTCGCCGAGGCCGGCCGCCCCGTCGCTCTCTGGGACCTCAACGAGGCCAAGGCCAAGTCCGAGGCCGACGCCATCGCCGCCGAGTTCGGCGTCGCCGCGATCGGCGTCGGCATCGACCTGAGCAACCCGGACCTGTACGCGGACGCGCTGGCCACCACCCGCGCCGCGCTGCCGAACATCGGCGGCCTCGTGCACGCCGCAGGCGTCGTCGACCAGGGCTCGCTCGAGGGCGTCACCGTGGACGTGTGGGATCTGGGCATCAACACCCACCTGCGCCCGCTGGTGCTGCTGACCAAGGAACTGCTGCCGGACTTCCAGGCGAACCCGGGCTCGGCGATCGTCGGCATCTCGTCGATCAACGCGCACCTCGGCAACGCCATCAACCCGGTCTACTCCGCGGCCAAGGGCGGCATGCTCGCCGTCGTCCGTTCGCTCGCCGACCGGCTCGGCCCCGAGGGCATCCGCATCAACTGCGTCTCCCCCGGCCAGATCCTGACCCCGATGCTGCAGCCCACCGTGGACCTGCTCCCCGAGGGCACCTTCGAGCGCCGCATCCTGATGGGCCGCCTCGGCAAGCCGGAGGAGGTCGGCCGCGCTGTGCGCTTCATGCTCTCCGACGAGGCCAGCTACATCACGGCCAGCGAACTGGTCGTCGACGGCGGCAACATCTCCTCGCAGCGCATGTAGCTGCCGGGCATCAGTGCCCACCCAGGATCCGGTAGGTGGCCGTCAGCTCGCGAAGCGCGGCGGCCACCACCGGCTCCTCCACCCCTCCGGCCCGCAGCGCCCGGCGCAGCGGCTCGGGGGTGAGATCGTCGGGCGCGGGCCGGAAGGCGACCCGCGGCAGCGGCGGCAGTGTGATCCGGTCGCCGAAGAAGTCGTCGAGATCGGGCGCGGATTCCGCATCCTCCCCGTCCGAGTCGAACGAGCGGATCAGGACGTCGAGATCGAGCCCGCGGAGGGTGAGGATGACCAGCGGCTCGGTGTCCAGCCGCTGCGCGGTGAGGTAGACGATGGCCGCCGCGTGCTTGCACGGCCAGCCCTGATCCGGGCAGGTGCAACCGAAATCCAGCTCGCCGGACTCGGTGGGCAACAACAGGTCCCCGAGCTCGATCGGCACCGTGCCCGAGGCGAGCGTGGCGAGCATGCCCGGCGTCGACCGCACCCGGTCGATCAGCACGTCGACGGTGTCGGGGTCGAGCGGCCGGAGGGTGAACGTCGCGGTGAAGGGGTCGATCTGACTGCCCTGGACCTCGCCGACCACCGCTCCGGGTGCGATCCGGTAGCTGATCACCTGTCCCGCGCGGGCCGAGCCGCGCCCGCGGGCGATCCGGCCGGAGTCGGCGATCCGCTCCATCGAGGACACCAACGCGCGACCCCACCAGGACTGGGCAAACGGGCCGCCGCGCGCCGCGCGCGCAGAGCCGAACTGGCTGAAATCGGTTCGCCGACGGTTCATTCCCCCACCGCCTCGTCGCCGAGCCGCATCAGTTCGCGCAACTCGTCGGTCGACATCTCGGTGATCCAGTTCTCGCCGGTGCCGACGGCGAGGTCGGCCAGTTCCGACTTGCTCGCCAGCATCGCGTCGATCCGTTCCTCGAGGGTGCCCACACACACCAGCTTGCGCACCTGCACGTCGCGACGCTGACCGATCCGGAACGCCCGGTCGGTGGCCTGGTTCTCGACCGCGGGATTCCACCAGCGATCCAGGTGCACAACGTGATTGGCCGCGGTGAGGTTGAGCCCGGTGCCGCCTGCCTTGAGCGAGAGCACCATGATGGCGGGAGCGGAGCCGGCGGAGCGACCCGACGACACTGCGGAGTCCCCGCCCTGAAACGCCTCCACCATCGCGTCGCGCTTGGCCCGCGACACCCCACCGTGCAGGAACGGCACCTCGGCGCCGAACCGCTCGGCCAGATACGGCGCGACGAGCGAACCGAACTCGCGGAACTGGGTGAACAGCAGCACCCGCTCGCCGTCCGCGAGCACCGAGTCCACGATGTCCTCGACGAGGCCGAGCTTGCCGGAGCGGTGCCTGCCGCGTCGCTGCACCGGCGAGCCGTCGCCGAGAAAGTGCGCCGGATGGTTGCACACCTGCTTGAGCCGGGTCAGCGCGGCGAGCACCGCCCCCTTGCGCGCCGCGCCCTCGGTGTCCCGGATCCGTTCCATCATGTCGTCGAGCACGGCCCGGTACAGGGAGGCCTGCTCCGCGGTGAGGTTCGCGCGCACCGTCATCTCGAACTTCTCCGGCAGGTCGGAGATCACCTCGGGATCGGTCTTGACCCGGCGCAGCACGAAGGGCGAGGTCACGGCCCGCAGCCGCGCCAACGCGCCCTCGTCGTGCTCGCGTTCGATGGGGACGGCGAACCGGGCCCGGAACTGCTGTGCGCTGCCGAGCATCCGCGGGTTCACGAAGTCCAGGATCGAGCGCAGCTCGTCGAGCCTGTTCTCGACGGGCGTCCCCGTCAGCGCGAGCCGGTGGTCCGCCGGGATCGCACGCGCCGCACGCGCCGCGGCGGTGCCCGAGTTCTTGACGTGCTGCGCCTCGTCGAGCACCAGCCTGCGCCAGCGGCGCTCACCGAGGGCCGCCGCGTCCCGGGTCAGCAGCGCGTAGGTGGTGATCACCAGGTCGTGTTCGCCCGCGGCCGCGGTCAGGTCCTCGCCTCGGAGACGGTCGCCGCCGTGGTGGACGAGCACCCGTAGCCCGGGAGTGAACCGGGCGGCCTCGCGCTGCCAGTTCCCGACCACGGACATGGGACAGACGAGCAGCGTCGGTCCCGGGCGCGTCGCCCCCGCGACCCGTTCGTGGGCGAGCAGCGCGAGCAGCTGCACCGTCTTGCCCAGGCCCATGTCGTCGGCCAGCACCGCGCCGAGCCCGAGGTCGCTCATGTACACGAGCCAGTCGAGCCCGCGCCGCTGGTAGGGCCGCAACCGCGCCTCGAGCCCCGGCGGCGACGGGACGGCGGTCGGCCGCGCTCCCGAATCGAGCAGTCCCGCAACCCAACCGGTGGTGGTGATCTCCTCTACCGGCACCGGCGGCGGTTCTTGTGCGGTGAGCTCGCCCAGGAGGTCGGCGAGGGTGCTCCCGCCGACATCGGCCTGCCGGATGACGTACCGGGCGGCCCGCGCGAGCACGGTCTTGTCGGCCTGCACCCACTGTCCACGCAGCCGGACCAGGTCGGATTTCGTCCGGGTCAGCTGCGCCATCTCGGCGGGCGTGAGCACCATGTCGCCGAGCGCGAGCTCCCAGTTGTAGGCGACGAGCTGGTTCATCCCGACGGCGCGGTCCTCGGTGTCGGCGGCCACCGGTGGGCTGCTGACCCGCAGGCGCAGCGACGGGGCCACCACGCTCCACGCGCGCGGCAGCAGCAGGGTGACGCCGGCCTCGGCGAGCACCTGGGCGCCGTGCGCGACCAGGTCGGTCACCACCTCCAGCGGGAGCAGCAGGTCCAGGCTGTCCGGGTCGGACGGCACCGCGCGGAGCATCGGGTAGGCCTCCATGGCCTCCGCGAGCTTGCGCACCCCGACCGTCAGCGCCTTGGGATCGCCGAGATGGACAGGCACCGGGCTGGGCGCCTCCCCCTCCGGCCGCAGGCAGACCTGCAGCCGCCAGAGCACCAGGTCGCCCTCCTCGAGGGTGGACTCGTCGTCCTCCGCCGGCTCGAGCAGCCGCAGGACGAGCTCCGGCTCGTCCACGACGAGGCTCTGGCGCCACTGCTGCAGGTCGGTCGCCACCTGCTGGGTGCCCTCTGCGTACGGGGAGCCCGCGCCGAGCGCCGCGAGGAGTGGATGCTCGCTCTCCCGGTCGCCGAGCAGCTCACGAACGATCGGGTCGGTGATCTCGAAGACGAAATCTTCCAACACCTTCCGCGCGCCGACGGACCCACGGAGCACGGCGGGCGCGGCCGCGGCCAGCTCGGAGATCCAGGCCCGCTGCGGATCGCCGCCCACGAGCCGCCACCGGGCCCACCACTGGCCGTCCACGCGTTCGAGCTCGGGCACGACCCGACCCGCCCGGACCCACCGCTGCACGCCCCTGGCGACATGTGCGAGGAAGCGGAGATCGCCGGGAAGCTCGGCGAACGTGTCCGGGTGCAGGTCGAGCAGCAGCGCGGCGGCCGCGGGCGGCGCCAGCGCGAGGGCGGGCACCGTCACCTCGCCGAGGGTGCCGTCGCCGTTCGGCAGCGCCACGGTGACCCGGTGCCGGAACTTGCGGCCACAGGCCCTCCGCAGCGACGCGGGCAGGTGCTCGATGTCGTCGTCGACCGGCTCGGGTGCACCGCCGTCGCGCCACAGCATCAGCCCCGATCCCGGGGACCACACCGCGTGCACCATCAGCCCATCCAATCAGGCAGCCACGACAAGTCTCGACGACGCTGGATTAATCCATCTGACCAGCGGGATAATGGGCCATTGGCGGATCGCGTCGGGAGCGACAGATGACCATTCTGGTTCAGGTGCTCGAACAGGGCTACTCGCACAGCACGCCGTGGCAGCAGCGGAGATACCAGTTCGTCGACGCCGCACACATCGTCGGCCTGCGGTTGGACGGGCAGTCCGGCGTGTGGTTGGACATGACCCGACCCGGCGAGTCGCACCAGTTGGCGCTCACGCCCTCGCCCGACCTCTCGATCTACTTCCTGATGCGGGTCTTCGACGACATCGCGAACTGCGAGCGCCAGGGCGGCTCCTGGATGATCGGCCACGACGGCAGCAACCTCGAGACGATCATCGCCACCCGGTTCCCGATGCCCTGACGGTGCGCGCACCGAAACTGCCCGATTTCCCCTCTATGCAACCAACCGAGCACTTGCTAGGTTGCTGTGATCCGTGATCACAGTGATTCATTCCACAATTGGGGGGTACATGTTCCGGGCATCACGCACCGCGGCCTTCATCGCGTCACTGGCCGCACTGGTTCTGCCGTTCGGCGCGGGGACCGCCCAGGCCGAGCCGCTACCTGAGAACTACAACTTCTTCGCGGGCATCCCGAACGAGCTGACCAACCCCGGCGGCTCGCTGCCCGGAGCGAACGACTTCGGTTGCAAGCCGACCGCGGAGCACCCCCGACCGGTCGTGCTCGTGCACGGCACGGGCGGCGGGCAGCAGACCAACTGGGGCGCCTATGTCCCGATGCTCAAGAACGCCGGTTTCTGCGTGTTCGCCCTGACCTACGGGGCGATTCCCGGCGCACCCTGGCCGATCTCGGCGATCGGCGGGATGGGTCCGCTCGAGAACAGTGCCGGTGAGTTCAAGACCTTCGTCGAGCGGGTGCTGGCCTCCACCGGCGCCGAGACCGTCGACGTCGTCGGCCACTCGCAGGGCACACTGATCCCGACGTACTACCTCAAGCACCTCGGCGGCGAGGGCACGATCACCAACTACGTCTCCGTCGCTCCGCCGTGGCTGGGACTGACCACCCTCGGCGTGGACGCGCTGCCCGCCTTCGCCAAGCGGTTGGGCGTGCCCGAGACCTCGATCCCCGTCTGCCAGGGCTGCGGGGAGATGACCGCCGACTCGGAGTTGATCAAGAAGATCAACGCCGGCGGCACCCCCTACGTCAAGGGCGTGAACTACACCAACATCTCCACCCGCTACGACGAGGCGATCGCCCTGCACCAGGGCCAGGTGCCTGGGCCTCCCGGCTACACGGTGAACAACATCGTCGTGCAGGACACGTGCGCTCAGGACTACTCCGAGCACGCCGCCGTCGCCGGTTCCCAGCGCGCGGCGTACATGGTGTTCAACGCCCTCGACCCGGCGCACCAACGCGAGGTGCCGTGCACCTTCGTCCCGCCGTTCACGGGGTAGCAGCAGGTCGTCGGCCGATCGGCATCACGCGTGTTCCGCGCGGTTGTCGGTGCCGATCGGCACACTGTCCGGACCACCGGCCCGGACAGGAGGTCCCGGATGTTCACCCGCCGCATTCCGATACCGCTCCTGCTCGCGGTGCTGCTCGGCGGACTCGTCGCCGGCTGCGGTGTGCTCGACCGCTTCGCGCCCACCCCGCAGCCCGCCCCCGGCAGCCCCTCCCGCGCGCAGATCGAGCAACTGCTCGCGGCGGTGCGGATCGTCGACGGCCGCACCAAGGCCGGGGGCTACGAGCGTGGCTGCCGCGCCGGACAGGCCTGTGTGTTCGGCCCGGCGTGGTCGGACGACCACGCCGGTCCGGGCGGGCACGACGGCTGCGACACCCGCAACAACGTGCTCGCGCGCGACCTGACCGAGGTGCGGTTCAGATCGGGCAGCCGCGACTGTGTGGTGGTGGCGGGGGTCCTCGCGGACCCGTACACCGGCCGCAGCCTGCGCTTCAGCAAGAACGCGGCCAAGGACGTGCAGATCGACCACATCTACCCGCTCGCCGCCGCCTGGGACCTCGGCGCCGCGCGGTGGCCGGCCGAGCGCCGGCTGGAGTTCGCCAACGACATCACCTACAACCTGCTCGCCGTCGACGGTGCGGTGAACCAGTCGAAGGGCGATTCGACCCCCGCCGAATGGCTGCCGCCCGATCCCGGCCACCACTGCTACTACGCGGGCAAATACCTCACCACCGCCGTCCACTACGACCTTCCGGTCACCGCCGCCGACCAAGACGCACTGTCCCGGGTCGCGGCGACATGCGGCTGACCGAGGCCGACCGCCGGATCGTCAGAGGAGCGGCGCCTCTCCGAAAGGCACACTGCCCCGGTCACCCACCGGTACCGGAGAACACCGGATGCACCGCGCCGCGTCGATGTACCGTCGGACCACTGCCGCCGGCGATCTGGAGCACCATGTCCCTTCCCATGCTCGGCAAGTCGATCGCGATCAGCGGACTGGTGCTGGCCGGGTTGTTCGGTGCCGGCGCCCCCGCGACGGCGGATCCGACGCAGGACAGGTGGGTGAACATCCCGGACACGGCGACCGTCGCTGACGGACTCGCCTGTGGCGGCCGAATCGGAGGCGTCACCGTCGCCACGGACAGGCTCCAAGGGCTGGTCTACGTCCGGCTGAACGCGACGTTCGTCGGGATATCGTCGACGCCTGGAGTGCTGTGCTCGGTATTTGCGACGCTGCACTGGCGCAACCTGGGTACCGGTGCTGCTGGATCGTGGTCCACCGAGGTCAGTGGCGGAGTGATCGACTTCCCGGCGGAGCCGTGGACACACCTCGAGACGGGGTCCGGCCGCGTCGAGGTCACGCTGACCACCGATCGTCCGCACATTCCCAGCGTCACCGAGATCAACGTGTACTGAGTCGGCTGACCGGGTGGACTGCCGACGCCCGCCGGCGATAGCGTCGAGCGGGTGAGCCGAACGATCCGAGACGCCCTGACCAAGGACACCCGCCTGTGCATGTCCCTCGCCGCGCGGCCGTCGAACATCGGCACCCGGTTCCACAACTATCTCTACGAGGAGTTGGGCCTCGACTTCGTCTACAAGGCCTTCACCACAACCGATCTGCCCGCCGCCATCGCAGGCATCCGTGCCCTCGGCATCCGCGGCTGCGGTGTCTCGATGCCGTTCAAGGAGGCCTGCATCGAACACGTCGACGTCATGCACGACTCCGCCGCCGCCATCGCCTCGGTGAACACCATCGTCAACGACGACGGTGTGCTGCATGCCTACAACACCGACTACGAGGCGGTCGCGACCCTGCTGGCCGAGCACCGGGTCTCCCCTGAACTCACCGCCGTCGTCGCCGGTAGCGGCGGAATGGCCAAGGCCGTCGTCGCTGCCCTGCGCGACAACGGGTTCGGCGAGGTGACGGTCATCGCCCGAAACGAGGTCGCCGGCCCCGCGCTGGCCGAGCAGTACGGCTTCGCGTGGCGACCGGAGCTGGGCGAGCTGCGGCCGGGGCTCCTGGTGAACGCGACGCCGATCGGGATGGCGGGCGGTCCCGCAGCCGATGGCCTGCCCTTCCACCAGGACGCCGTACGGGAGTCCGAGGCGGTGTTCGACGTGGTGGCGATGCCGCCCGACACCCCGCTCGTCCGGGCCGCGTCCGCACTCGGCAAGACCGTCATCACCGGCGCCGAGGTGATCGCGCTGCAGGCCGCGGCCCAGTTCGAGCTCTACACCGGGGTGCGCCCGACCCCCGAACAGATCCGCCGGGCCTCGGAGTACTCCAGGTCGTAGCCGGCCCGGATCTACGGCGTCGGCCCGGTCGCCGCGGGACGATCCGGGTCACCGCACCACTGTGACCACGACCCCGGATACAGGGCCGCCTCGATCCCCGCGACGGCGAGAGCGGCGACCTCGTGCGCGGCCGTTACCCCTGATCCGCAGTAGACCGCGACCGGTGCCGAGCCGTCGGCGCCCATCCCGGCGAACCGTCGGCGCAGCGCCCCGGGATCCGCGAATCGTCCGGTGCCGTCCAGGTTCTCGGTCGTCGGAGCGCTCCGTGCCCCCGGGATGTGACCGGCGCGCGGATCGACCGGTTCCACCTCACCGCGGTACCGCTCGCCGGCGCGGGCATCGAGCAGCACCCCGTCCACCGCGAGTGCCGCGACCTCGTCCGCCGTCACCGTCGGCAGGTGTCCGGCGGTGAGCACCACGTCCCCTGTCGGTACCGGTTGGCCCGCACCGGATTCCAGTTCGAACCCCGCCGATGTCCAGGCGGACAGCCCGCCGTCGAGCATCCGGACGTCGGGCACCCCGGACCAGCGCAGCAGCCACCAGGCGCGCGCGGCGGCGGTGTTACCCGTGGCGTCGTAGACGACGACCGCGTCGCCCGTACCGATCCCCCACCGCCTGGCGCTGTTCTGCAGGTCCGCGATCCCGGGCAGCGGGTGCCTGCCGAGCTCCGGCGCGGGCGGTGCGGAGAGTTCGGTTTCCAGGTCCACGAACCGGGCACCGGGAATGTGCCCGTCGCGGAAGTGGTCCCGGCCGTTCGGGTCGCCGAGCGCCCAGCGGACATCGAGCACAACGGGTGGCCGGGACGCGCCCAGCCGGGCCGCGAGTTCGTCGGCCGTGACGAGCACCCCGAGCTCGCGCCGCAGCAGTTCGGCCATCGCCTCGCCGTACGCGACGAAGACGACCTTCCGCACCGCGGTGCCGGACCCGCGCACCGCGGAGACCGCCTGGTGCACGGCGTCGGCGTGCGGCCAGCCGTAGACACCGGCCGAGATCAGCGGGAACGCGACCGTTGCCGCGCCCAGTTCGTCCGCCACCTCGAGGCTGCGCGTGTATGCCGAGCGGAGCACGGCCGAGCGGTCCTCGACGGCCGAGTACACCGGGCCGACCGTGTGAATCACCCAGCGCGCGGACAGGTTTCCCGCACTCGTCGCGACGGCATCACCCGCGGGCAGCTCGTCGGGCAGCGCGGTCGCGCGCAGTCGCCTGCACTCCTCCAGGATGCGTGGTCCACCGACCCGGTGGATGGCGCCGTCGACACCCCCGCCGCCGAGCAGCCCGGAGTTCGCCGCGTTCACGATCGCGTCCGCCTCGACCGTCGTGATGTCCCCGCGCAGCACCTCGATAGCCACCATGGCCCACACCGTACCCCCGCCGGCGGGCTCGGGGCGGGGCGTCAGCGCACCGTGATGGTGCGGCTGTGCCAGCCGGTCGCCCCGTCGGGAATCGGCGGCGTGCGCTCCTCCGTCTGGACGTTGCCGTCCAGGTCGGTGGCGCGCACCTGCACGGTGTGCACCCCGGCGGGCGCGTCCCACTGCCAGGTCCACTGGCGCCAGGTGTCGAGGGAGTACTCGGGCGTGAGGGTCGCCGGCTGCCACGGACCCTCGTCCACCCGCACCTCCACCCGCTCGATGCCGCGATGCTGTGCCCACGCGGTTCCCGCGATCAGGACCGGTCCCTCCGATACCGGCGCGAAGGCGGCAGGCACATCGATGCGGGAGGCCGTCTTGATCGGCCCCCTGGCGCCCCACCCGCGCTTGGTCCAGTACGCCTGTGCCCGATCGAATCTGGTGAGCTCCCAGTCCACGACCCACTTGGTGGCAGAGACATAGCCGTACAGTCCCGGCACCACCTGGCGGACCGGGAACCCGTGCTCGAGCGGCAGCGGCTCGCCGTTCATCGCGACGGCCAGCAGGGCGTCGCGGCCGTCGCGCAGCACCTCGACGGGGGTGCCGACGGTGAAGCCGTCGACACTCGTCGACAACAGCATGTCCGCGTCGCCGCGCACGCCGACCTCATCGAGGAGCTCCGCGATCGGGTAGCCGATCCAGGTGGCGTTGCCGGCGAGGTCCCCGCCCACCTCGTTCGAGACGCATGTCAACGTGATCGCGCGCTCGATCGGCGGCCGTCGCAGGAGCTCGTCCCAGGTCAGCGTGACCTCGCGGTCCACCATGCCGTGAATGCGCAGGCGCCAGTCCGCGGTGGTCAGCCGGGGCACCTGCAGCGCGGTGTCGATGCGGTAGAAGATCGGGTTCGGGGTGATGAACGACGTAGCGCCGGGGACCTCCAGGTCGACTCCGGGCGGGATCGGCGCGGCCCGGTCCGCGACCGGGGGAATCCTCACCCGGCGCCTGCTGTCGAGCACACCGCTCAATCGCTGGTTCATCTGCCGTCCGGCGACTCCCGCCGCCGCGGCGACGGCCGCGGCGAGCGTCGCGAGCACCAGGAATCGGCGCCGGCCCGTATCGCCGTCGCGGCCGGGCGGCGGTCCGTCGAGTTGCGAGGTCAGCTGTCGCAGCACCACGATGCCCAGGGCAACCCCGACGACCGTCGGCACGGCAGCGCCCCAGCCCGCGCCGGGCCGCGTGATGGCGGCGTATACCCCGACCAGGCCGAGCGCGGCGAGAATCGTGCTGCCGTAGGGCCGTGTGGGCCGTTCGACGATGCCCGCGATCGCGGCGAACACCGCGATGAGGACCGACATCCCGACGAACAGCGCCGGCTTGTCGCCGGTGCCGAAGGTCGAGATGGCGAACTCGCGCGCCCAGGCCGGGCTGCGGTCGACGGTGGTCGATCCGACCGCGAAGAAGGGCGAGGACTCCGGCCCGGTCAGCGCAGACAGCAGTTCGCCGACGCCCAGCACCACGCCGGCGGCGATCACCCCCGACACCGCCCGCGCGATCAGCCGCCGCGCCGGTTTCCGGGCCGTGGGGTCCTCTTCTGTGGACGTCGAACTCGGTGCCCGCATACCCGCCTCCGCTCCCTTGCATGGTAGTTCGCAAGGTCTTCGGAGCCGATGGGTCGCGCGGATGGGCGCATCACCGCGTCACCGATGTGGGCGTGGGCGGGCGCCCCTGGTCAGCGGGTGGGCTCGGTCGGCTGGGTTGTCGCCTCCGGAGTCGTCGTCTCCGGACTCGGCTCAGCCGCGCTCAGCCGATAGACGTGGTCCGGGGAGATGATCTCGGTGATCGCCGCCGCCAGCTGGGTGCTCGGCTCGCTGCCCTCGTAGGAGATGTCGGTGTTGATCATGATGACGAGGGTCGTCTTCTGCTCCGGCAGGTAGACCGTCACGGTCTGATACCCGGGCAGGCTCCCGTTGTGCCCGATCCAGCCGGCGATGTCGAACACGCCAAGGCCATAGCCGACGTCGGCGGGATAGCCCGGCGCGTTCACCGTCTCGAGCCGTTGTGCCTGTGTCTCCGGCTTGAGCAGGGTGCCGGTCGCGAGCACCGGTCCCCAGATGTGCAGGTCCTCGAGGGTCGAGATCATCGCGCCCGCGGCCCAGCCCCAGGACGGATCCCAGTCGGTGGCAGTGGATTCCTTGCCGTCGGCGGTCTGCACGGTGTATCCCTGCGCGTGCGGTTCCGGGAACGCGTTGGTGGTGGGGAAGATCGTCTTCTCCATGTGCAGCGGTTGGAGGATCCGCTCGTTGATGTAGTCCGGCAGCGACAGTCCGCTCTCCTTCTCCACCACGAGTCCCAGCAGCACATAGTTGGTGTTGCAGTACTGGAATCCCTGGCCGGGCTGGAACGTCGCCGGTTGGGCGAAGGCGTAGCCCAGCAGCTGCTGCGGGGTGAAGGGTGCCTTGGGATCCGCGAAAAACGCCTTCTGGAACTCCGGGCTCTCCGAGTAGTTGGCCAGCCCGCTCTGCATGCGGGCCAGCTCCCGGATGGTGATCTGATCGCCTGCGGGAACGCCGTCGATGTACTTCGAGATGGGGTCGTCGAGACCCACCTTGCCCTCGTCCACCAGCTGCAGGATGGCGGTGGCCGTGAAGGTCTTGGTCAGACTGCCGATCCGGGTGTAGAAGTCGGTCTGCATCGGCGCGTCGGTGGACTTGTCGGCGACGCCGAAGGCCTTGACGTACTTGCCGTCCGGCCCCCAGACACCGACAATCGCGCCGGGCACGGATGTCTTCTTCATCGTCGCGTCGATGGCGTCGTCCAGGCGCTGGGCGACGCCCGAATCCATCTCCGCGGTGGATTCGGCGCCGGTCGGCGCGGTGGTGGCCGACTGGTCCGAGGTCGAATCGCCTGAGCATCCCGCTGCCACGAGCAGGGTGACGGCCGCGGCCGCGATCAGCCCCCGCCTCCGGTATGTGCTGGTCACGACCTGTGCTGTCATCGCAGGGTCCCGTCGTCGACGTGCGCTTGCCGCCGAACCTACTCCGTACCGACCGGTCCCGCCGCCCGTTTGGACCGAAGGACCGTCGTCTCAGAATCGCTGCCAGGTCGGCTTGTGCCGCAGCGCATAGCGGGAGTAATCCGCCAACGCGAGGTGGTGCGCCGCCGCCTCGTCGAGAACCACGGTCGTGTGCCGGTGCAGCTGGATCACCGATGCGGGGCAGAACGCGGTGAGGGGGCCCTCCACCGCCGCGGCGACAACGTCGGCCTTGCCCTCCCCCGCCGCGACCAGCACCAGATGCCCGGCCTCGCCGATGGTGCCCAGGCCCTGGGTGAGCACATGCCGAGGGACGTCGTCGACGCGGCCGAAGAAGCGGGCGTTGTCGAGACGGGTCTGCTCGGTGAGCGTCTTGACGCGCGTTCGCGAGGTCAACGCCGATCCCGGCTCGTTGAAACCGAGGTGTCCGTTGGTGCCGATCCCGAGCAGTTGCACGTCCACACCGCCCGCCGCGGCGATCGCGGCGTCGTAGCGGGCGGCCTCTCGGGCCAGGTCCTCGGCCTGCCCGTCGAGGTAGTCCACCCGATCGGGGTCGATGTTCACCCGATCGACGAATTCCGACCTGATCACGGAAGAATAGGACTGCTCATGGTCTTTCGGCAGTCCGACGTACTCGTCGAGCAGGAACGCCCGGGCGGACGAGAAGTCCAACCCGTCGTGGCGATGCCGCCGGACGAGTTCGCGGTAGGTGCCGAGTGGCGACGATCCGGTCGCGAGGCCGAGCGTCGTCGGGCCGCCGCGCACGTAGTGCTCGACGATGTCTGCGACGGTCGAGGCGACCTCGTCGGGCGTCGACCGGATCACGACCTCCATGTGGCCGCAGCCTACCGGCGCGGACACCCGAACCCGGGCGCCTCGCCCGTGGTCGGCTCGGTCACGATCCCCGCCGCGGCCGGCCCGTCCGCGATCGGATCCGGGCGGATTTCGATACCGTTGTCGACGCGCCGTGGTGGCGCGGGACCGTCATCGACCTAGGAGTCACCATGCTTGGACTCGGCATCATCGGCTGGATCATCGTCGGCGGGCTCGCCGGCTGGATCGGCAGCAAGATGATGGGCACCTCCGAGCAGCAGGGCATCCTGCTCAACATCGTGGTCGGCGTCGTCGGCGGCCTGCTCGGCGGCTTCCTGCTCAACCTCATCGGCGTCGACGTCAAGGGCGGCGGACTGATCTTCAGCTTCTTCACCTGCCTCCTCGGCGCGGTCATCTTGCTGTTCGTGGTCAAGAAGGTGCGCACCTAGCACCGCCTCGCTCGCCGAGCGTGCAGTTGTGGGGGCATACGCCCAGGTAGCGCGACGGAAGGTGCACGCTCGGCGGGGAGACGCGATCCCCGAGACGCAGACGGCCCGGCGGACGCCGTGCGCGACTGCGGCAAAATGTCCGAGGTGTCCCGAATCGCCGAGCCCGAAACCACCCTCACGCGCGATCCGGGTCTCTCGCACCCGATCAGTGCGGGAGTGGTCACCGCACTCGTCGGCTTCACCAGCTCCTTCGCCGTGGTGCTCACCGGCCTACGCGCGGTCGGGGCGAGCCCAACGGAGGCCGCCTCCGGCCTGATGGCATTGTGCGTGACCCAGGCGGTCGGCATGCTCTGGCTCTCGCGCCGCTACCGGATGCCGATCACCCTGGCGTGGTCCACGCCCGGCGCCGCGCTGCTGGCCGGAACGGGCCTGATCGTCGGCGGCTGGCCGGCGGCGGTGGGCGCCTTCATCGTGGTCGGCCTCGCGGTCACCCTCACGGGCCTGTGGCCCCGGCTCGGCAGGCTGATCGCCGCGATCCCCACCGCGCTGGCCCAGGCCATGCTCGCCGGGGTGCTGCTCCCGCTCTGCCTCGCCCCGGTCACCGCCTTCCGCGACTCCCCCGCCGCGGTCGCCCCGGTCGTCCTCGTCTGGCTGATCCTGCTGCGATTCTCCCGACGCTGGGCCGTGCCCGCGGCCTTCGCCGCGGCGGCCGTGGTGATCGGCGTCAGCATCGCCTTCGGCGACGGCTCCCTCGACACGTCCGCGCTGGTGCCGACGCTCGACCTCACCGCCCCGCAGTGGACCTGGCAGGCGCTGGTCGGCATCGCGGTACCCCTGTACATCGTGACGATGGCCTCGCAGAACATCCCGGGCACCGCGGTGATGTCGTCCTTCGGGTACCGGGTGCCGTGGAAGTCCGCGATGACCGTCACCGGCATCGGCACCGTGATCGGCGCACCCGCCGGCGGACACGCGATCAACCTGGCCGCCATCAGCGCCGCCCTGGCCGCCGCTCCCTCCGCGCACCCGGACCCGAAGCGCCGCTGGGTCGCCGCCTTCACCGCGGGCTGCTCCTACCTGGTGCTCGCGCTGTGCTCGGCCGCGCTGGCGACGCTGGTCGTCGCGGCACCGCACGGAGTGGTCGAGGCCGTCGCGGGTCTCGCGCTGCTTGCGACCCTGGGCGGCTCGCTGGCGGCGGCGGTGGCCGACGAGACCGACCGGGAGGCGGCCGTGCTCACCTTCCTGATCGCCGCGTCGGGCGTCGGCATCCTCGGCATCGGGTCGGCGTTCTGGGCCCTCGTCGCCGGACTGATCATCCGACTGGTCCTGCGGGGAGTCAGGCCACGCCCGCGAACTCCTTGAGGATCTGGCTCAGCGCCGCCGGTTCCTGCAGCATCGGCAGGTGACCGGTGGCCATCTCGCGCCGCCACCCCGCTCCGAGCTCGGCGGCGTATCGGCCCTGCAGCGCCGCTGGGAACTCCTTGTCCGCCGTCGTCACCACGTATCCGGCTCGCGCGGGGAACACCCGTGCCGAGACACGATCGCGGTACAGGCGCTGCGATTCCGGCGCGAAATCCGCGACGATGCGCGCGACCTCGTCCTCACCGAGACCGGCGCAGAGGCCGGACCGGATCGCCTTCTCGGGCGGCCGGGTGCCCGCGACCCGCATGATCAGCCCGACGATGTGCCGCTGCGGCGCGGGCAGCGCGCCGAGGAACGAGCGGCCCGCCGACGGCACCGAGGCCGCGACCGCGAGCAGCCCGCCGACGCGTGTAGGCGCGACGGCAGCGACCTCGCTCGCCACCACCCCACCGATCGAATGTGCCACCACGGTGAACTCACCGTCGGGCGCCTGCGCCAGCACCGCCTCCGCGTAGTCCCGCAGCGTCGCGCCCGCCTGCTTCGGGTACGCCGCGACGACCGAGTCGACGGGCAGCGAGGCTCGCACCTCGTCCCAGATCCAGGCCGGAAGCCCTGCGCCGCTGAGGAAAACGATCGGGGTCGACTTCGGTTCGATGGTCATGCGCACTCCTTGGATGTGAGGGTGAACGCAACAGTAGACAGAGAGCCCGACAAGCAGGTGTCGGCTTCGAAAACCTCGTCGCCATGGCGGGTCCTCGGCCTCACCGACCCCTGGCAGGCGACCGTGGGAGCGGGTCCGTCGCGCTGAGGAACCTCTCGATCGCCGGCCCGAATTCGGCGGCGTTGGTGAGCAGGTCGACATGTCCGCCGTCGTGGATCTCGACGGTGGCGTTCGGCAGCAGGCGGTGCATGATCCGGGCGTTGATCACGGGGATGAGGGGATCGTCGGTTCCGGCGATGATCAGTGTCGGTTGCCGGATCGCCGGCAGCGCGGGCAGGCTGGTCCACGTCGTGCCGGCGAGCAGTTGGTACAGGTAGCCGCGCCCGGATCCGCCCCGGTGGTGGTCGATCAACTGGGTGATGGCGGCGGCGCTGTCTTCGGCGGTGCCGCCGTAGATCTTCCCGGCGATCGACGCGAGGTACTCGGTATCTGTGAAGCGGCGCGGGGTGAGCATCTTCGCCAGCACCGACGGTCTCGCGGGCACCATCAGGGCGCCGGTCGCGGTCGCGGCGAGCACCAGGCGCCGGCACCGGCGGGGGTTCTGGAACGCGAACTGCTGTGCCAGGGCCCCGCCCCACGAGTAGCCGAGCACATCGACGCGGCCGTAGCCGAGTTCGTCGAGCAGGCCGCCGAGCAGCCAAGCGAGGCAAGGGAATCCGTAGGGTAGGGCCGGTGTGGGTGATCCGCCGGTGCCGGGCACGTCGAACCGGATGACGGTGCGGTCGTCGAGGTGGTCGACCAGCGGCTGCAGCATCTCCAGGCTCGCGCCGATGCCGTTGCACAGAACCAACGGCACCCCACGGCCTCGCCGGACGCTCACGCGGATCCGCCGTCCGACCACCGTCGCGATGCGGGTCTGGTCCGGCGGGCACACCGGCCGGTTCATCGGTAGACGGCCACGCACTCGGCGACGCAGGCTGGCCGGTCCACGTTCTCGGCCTCGAACGCGACCCCGAAGACCGCCTCGACGCCGCCCGGCTTCTGCTGTGCGGACACCAGCGCGACGGTGGCGCGGACCTGCGCGCCGACCAGGACCGGGGCGGGGAAGCGCACCTTGTTGAGCCCGTAGTTCAGGGCCGCCTCGAGGGTGTCGATGGTCAACACCTCGTTGAGGGCCCGCGGGATCAGCGACAGGGTCAGGTAGCCGTGGGCGATGGTGCCACCGAACGGCCCGGCGGCCGCCCGCTGTGGATCGGTGTGGATCCACTGGTGATCGCCGGTGGCGTCGGCGAACAGATTCACCTGATCCTGGGTGATCTGCTGCCAGTCGGTGGTACCGAGCTGCCGGCCGACGAGGCTGAGCAGGTCGGTCGGGCGGTTGATCTGTGTGCCCATCGAGTTCTCCGAATCGTTACGGGTGTCATTGCGGTGGTTCAGCGTTCGCGGACGTAGGAGCCGGGCGCGGGCATCAGCGGCGGTAGGTCGGGGTGGCCGAGCACCGCCGGCGCGTCCCGATCCGGCCCGCTGCGCTCGGCCAGCCAGGAGGTGTAGTGCGGCCACCACGAGTCCTTCTGTGTGTCGGTGGTCTCGAGCCACTCGTCCGGGCTCTCGGTGTCCGGCGGCGCGAGCCGGAAGGAGGCGCGGGGGTTGCCGGGCGGGTTGACCAGCGAGGCGATGTGCCCGCTGGTGGACAGCGCGAATTGCACGTCGCCGCCGAACAGTCGGGCGCTGCGGTAGCAGGCCTGCCAGGGGCTGATGTGGTCGGCGATGCCGGCGATGACGTAGGCGTCGACGGTGACCTTCGACAGGTCCACCGGGGTGCCGAGCATCGTGACGCCGCCGGGGACGGTGAGCGCGTTGGCCAGGCCGGACAGCACCATGTCCTTGTGCAGGGCCGCGGTCATTCGGGTGGTGTCAGCGTTCCAGAACAGCACGTCGAACGACGGCGGGGTGTTGCCCTGGATGTAGTTGTTCACCCAGTACCGCCAGATCAGGTCGTTCGGGCGCAGCCAGGCGAACACCTCCGCCAGCGACCGCCCGTCGAGATAGCCGCGCGCGGCGGAGATCCGGATGGCCTCCTTCGCGGTGAAGGCGTCGATGAAGGCGCCGGTCGTGCCCGCCCGGGTATGGTCGATCACCGTGACCGCCAGGGTCAGCCCGGCGATGCGTGCGGCCTCGCCGATGTCTGTCAGGTGCGCCGTGACCATCGCGGCGAGCATCCCGCCGGAGCAGGTCGCGAACAGGTGCGTGCGGTCGGTGCCGGTGATCTTCTCGACGGCCTCGAGCGCGTCGAGGATGGCCTGCCCGTAGGTGTCGAATCCCCACGTGCGGTGGCGGGTCTTCGGGTTGCGCCACGAAATCGTGAACACCTGCTGGCCCTGGTCCAGGAAGTGCTCGACCAGGCTGCGCCCCGGGGAGATGTCCAGAATGTAGAACTTGTTGATCACCGGCGGCACGATCAGCAGCGGCGCGGTGCGCACCGCCGGGGTTCGCGGGGTGTATTGGATCAGCTCGAGCACCCGGTTCTGGAAGACCACCGAGCCCGGGGTCGCGGCGACGGTCCCGCCGACGGTGAAGGCGTCCGGGTCGACCATCGCCGGCACCCGCGGCTTGGTCGCGAGGTCGCGCACCAGGTGGCCGAGCCCGCGGACCGCGCTGGCGCCGCCGGTGTCGAGGAACGCCTTGTAGCCGAGCGGGTTGAGCAGCGGATTGTTGCTCGGCGCCGCCGCGTCGACGACGTTGTCGAGCACGAACTGCACGCGTTCGAGGTCGCGCCAGTCCAGGTTCGCGTCGGCGACTAGTTGATTGGCGGTCTCCGCCGACGCGAGATAGGTCTGCATGATCCTGCGCAGCAGCGGGTTGCCGGACCACGCCGGGTCGGCGAACCGCTTGTCGGATCGCGCGGGTTGCCGAGCCGACGTGCCGCGGGCGATGTCGACCAGCTCGACGGCCAGTCCCCGGCCGCGGCCGGCGAGGAAGTGCGGCGCCTTGCCCAGGGCGATGCCGGCGCGGAGCCAGGATCTGTTCGGCAGCATGCGCCGGCCGATTCCGAGCGCCGAGGCGGTCAGCAGCATGTCCAACGGCGCCGCCAGTTCGTCGCCGACGGCGACGTCCGTGGTGGTGGGTGCGATGGTCACGACGGGTCCTCCTCGAGTCGGGGCGCACGGACCTCGCGCCGCAGTATCTTGCCGGTCGGGCCCTTGGGCAGCGCGTCGACCAGCCACACGCGCCGCGGGTACTTGTAGGCGGCGACGCGCTGTTTGACGAAGGCGCGCAACTCCTCCGCGGTGGCGGTGGCACCGTCTTTGAGCGCGACCGCGGCGCCGACCTCCTCGCCGTGGTAGTCGTCCGCGATGCCGATGACCGCGGCCTCGGCGACCGCGGGGTGCTCGTAGAGGACCTCCTCGATCTCTCTCGGGTAGACGTTGTAGCCGCCGCGGATGATCAGCTCCTTCTTGCGGTCGACGACATAGAAGTAGCCGTCCTCGTCGGTCCGGCCCAGATCGCCGGTGGACAGCCAGCCGTCGGTGATCGTTGCGGCCGTCGCGTCCGGCAGCTGCCAGTAGCCCTTCATCACGTTGTGCCCGCGGATCTGGATCTCGCCGACCTCGCCCGGGGCCACCTCGGCTCCGGTGTCGTCGACGACCCGCATCTGCACCCCGTCGATGGGGACGCCGATCGAGCCCGGTTTGCGCTCTCGGTCGGGGTGGTTGAAGCAGGCGACCGGGGACGACTCCGAGAGCCCGTACCCTTCGAGAATCGCGCAGCCGAAGGCGGATTCGAATCCGTGCAGGACCTGTACCGGCAGCGCGGCACCACCGGAGATGCAGGTGCGCAGCGATGCGGTCTGCTCGGCGGGGAACTCGGCGGCGGCGTGGAGCATCGCCGTGTACATCGTGGGCACCCCCTCGAAGACCGTGACCCGATCCCGCGCGATGATCTCCAGTGCCTTGCGGGCATCGAACCGCGGGAGCAGCGTCAACGCGGCCCCGCTCGCGACCGCGGTGTTGAGCCCGCAGGTCATGCCGAACACGTGGAACAGCGGCAGGCAGCCCATCACCACGTCCCCCGGGCCCAGTCGCAGGAGCCGGCGGGCGGTCACGGCCTGGTTGCGGCCCAGGTTGCCGTGGGTCAGCTCGGCGCCCTTGGGCGTTCCCGTGGTGCCGGAGGTGTGCAGGATGACCGCCGTGTCGTCGGCGGACCGGCTGAGCGGGCGCGGCTGCGGCGCCAGGCCCGCGGTCAGCTCGGCCAGCGACGCGTCATCGACCAGCCAGCACTTCGCGCCCGCCGCGGCGGCTCCGCCGTGGGCGGCCTCGGCGCACTGCGGGAGCGCGAACAGCGCGCGGGCACCGGTGTTCGTCAGCTGGAACCGAACCTCACGCTCGGCGAGCAGCGGGTTCATCGGCACGACGATGCCGCCCATCCGCAGGATCCCGTAATAGGCGATCGCGAACGCCGGGGTGTTCGGCAGCATGATGCCGATCCGGTCGCCGGGCTCGGAGCCCTCCGCGTCGAGCAGCGCGGCGAAACGCGCCGCGGCGTCGTCGAGTTCGGCGAACGACAGTGCGAGGTCGTCGCACCGCAATGCGGTGGCGCCGGGATACATCGACGCCGCCTCGGTCAGATTCAGGGCGAGATTGGTGATGACAGCCTCCCGAGTCGTGCTGTTCAGGGCTGTTCCATCGTCGATCCGATGTCCGTCCGCGTCGATGGAGTGGGAAACAACGGGCACGCCCCGACAGTGTTCCCGCGAACAACATCACGGTCGATGCCGCTCTTCTAACCTCATCGCATGCCCACCGGTGATATCGAGCAGCAGATGGTCGAGCTCGGCACGGCGCTGTACCGGCGCGCCGACGAACTCGGTCAGGCGGTCGCCAATGTGATCGCCGCCGAGGTCGACTTCTATGCGTCCGGCTCTGCCGTCACCTCCGCCGAGCTGGCCGAAAGCTGCAAGGCCAACCTCCGGTTCATCTTCAGCGGCCTGCAGGGCGATCAGGACTTCGACACCACCCCCGCGAGAGCCACCGGGATCCGTCGCGCCAAGGCGGGTGTGCCGCTCGCGGCGGTCATGGAGGCTTACCGGGTCGCGTTCCGCCTGATCTGGGAGGCCATGCTCGACGAGTCCAGGGCGCGTCGGCACATCACCGCCGAGGCGATCCTGCGCGTCACCGGGCAGGTATTTCTCGGCCAGGACACCTTCACCCAGGCGATGAGCAGCGGGTACCGCGAACAACAGACACGCCAGGTCCTGCAGGACGAGGCCGAACGCGCCGCCCTCGTCGAGGCGCTCCTCGAGGGACGAATCGTCGAGCGGGCAACCCTGTGGGAGGTCGCGGAGATCCTCCGGATCCCCACCCGCGGGACGTGCGTCGTGGTGGCCGCCGACGTTCCGGCGATCGGCAGGCTCGCGCTCCCCGACATCGAAGCTAAGCTCCGCAGCCTCGACCTCGTCTCCGCGTGGCGACTGCTTCCGGACATTCAGATCGGGATCGTGTGCGTGAGTAGCGATCGGCAACTCGACGCCCTGATCGAGCTTCTCAATCGGGTCAGCTCGACCCGCGTCGGCGTCAGCCCCCGCTTCGATGACATCACCCGCACCGCGGACGCGGTCCGGTACGCCCGGGCCGCGATGGCCGGACCCGCCCACAGGGAATCGTTGGTCACCGTCTTCGAAGATTCCCTCATCAGCATCGCCGCCATCAGTTCCCCGGAACTCATGAAACGGCTCGCCGAACCGGTGCTGGCCGGGTTCGATGACCTCTCCCACGATGACCGACAGATTCTGTTCGACACCTTCCGGCAGTGGATCGACCACGACGGCTCCGTCACCGATGCCGCCGCACAGCTGTTCTGCCACCCGAACACCGTGCGGCATCGGCTCCGACGCATCGAGGAACGCACCGGCAGACTGCTCAGCCGACCGCGGGATGTCGCCGAGTTGTGCATGGTCTTCGAGGTGGATCGTCGGCTGGGCCCGGCCGACTGAACCGGCGCTCGAGCGGGATACCGGCCTCACGCATCCGTGCGCACTAGGGTCGCCACCATGACCTCCGCCCAGCCCGACCCGACCGCCGCCGACTACCCCGTGCTGTGGCCGGTCCCCACCCGCTGGGCGGACAACGACCACTACGGCCACGTCAACAACGTCACCTACTACTCGTACTTCGACACCGCGGTGAACGGCTGGCTGATGTCGGCCGTCGGGGTCGACATCCGCGACCTGCCCGCGATCGGCGTGGTCGCCGAGACCTCGTGCACGTACCGCAGCGAGCTGAGCTTCCCCGATCAGCTGCAGGTCGGACTCTCGGTGTCCCGGCTCGGCACCCGCAGCATCGTCTACGCGCTGGCGATCTTCCGCGAGGGGCCCGATGGCGCCCTCGACCTGGCGGCGACGGGCCGCTTCGTGCACGTCTACGTCGACGCCGAGAGCCGGAAACCGGTGCCCATCCCGGACGAGATCCGCACGGCCGTGAGCCGGCTCGTCCGGACCGACTGACACCCGAAACGCCGAACGCCCCGTTCTCGGGAAACGGGGCGTCGAGGAGGCCGGAGCCGCTACTCCGGCGTGGTTGCCGGAGGGGTCTCTGCGTCCGCCGAGAGGCTACTGAGAAGCGGCATCAGCAGGGCGAGGATCTTTTCCATGGCGTTCTCCTTCAGTGTGATCTCTGTCACCGTGGTTTCGGCTTGCCGAGAAGTGTGCACCCCGAATCGCGGCACGCGCAGCGGTTTGAAAATCTCGCTTGCAAGATCTTTTTGATCACGAATTGCAAACGATTGCTAGCGGAGCCCGGCCTTGCGCGCGATGTCCATCGCCTGGGCCACGATGTCGTCGATCAGCTTCGTCGACGGCGCGCCCACGGCGGCGGTGTTCCGCGGATCCTCCATCGTCCGCCGCAGCACCCCCTCGGCGATGATCGAGATCTTCCACAGCGCGAGCGCGTGCCAGAACCCGAGCGCGGCCGGGTCCCTGCCGGTCTCGTGGATGTAGGCCTTCGTCAGCTCTTCCCTGGTCGGAAAGCCCTCCAGCGTCGACGCCGCGAACGGTCCCGGCACCTCGTCCTCCGCCTGCGCCCAGTACGCGAGCAGCGCACCGACGTCCGCGAGGGGATCGCCGAGGGTGCACAGTTCCCAGTCGACGACGGCGACCACCCGGCCGTCGTCGCGTGCGGTGATCACGTTGCTCAGGTGGAAGTCGCCGTGCACCAAGGTCAGTTCGGTCTGCGCGGGGATCGACCGGGCGAGCAGCGCGGCCAGCTCGTCGACCGCCGGGATGTCGCGGGTCTTCGACTTCGCCCACTGCCCGGACCAGCGCCTGAGTTGGCGCTCCGCGTACGGCGAGTGGCTCGCCAGGTCGTCGAGGCCGGCGAGCTCGAGGTCGACCCCGTGAATGCTGGCCAGCGCGTTGGGCATCGACAGTCCGGTGGCCCGACGCCGTTCCGGGGTCAGCTTTTTCGCCACCCCGATGCTGTCGATCACGATGCCGTCGACGAAGCTCATCAGCATCAGCGGCGCGTCGGTGATCGCGGGATCCTCGGTCAGGCCGAGGACCTTTGGCACCGGCACCCCGGTCCCCTGCAGCGCGGAGAGGATCCGATACTCGCGGGCGACGTCGTGCGCGGACGCCAGCAGGTGCCCGAGCGGCGGCCTACGCAGCACCCACTGGCCACCGCCCGCGTCGGACACCAGGTAGGTCAGGTTCGACTGCCCGTTGCCGATCCGCGTGAAGTCGAGCGGCGCCACCGCGCCGACCCCCATGTCGGCGATCCAGTTCGACACCGCCTCTTCGTCGAGCCCTACGGCATTGCTCATCGGGTTCCCTTCCCTGTCACTGACTGCGTTGCGGTGTCGGTCATCTCGCGGCCGCGGCGGCCTCTTCGGCGGCGAGCCGGTACGGCGCCAACTCCTGGCGCGCGATGGTTCGCTTGTGCACCTCGTCGGGGCCGTCGGCGAGCCGCAGGGCGCGCAGGTGCGCGTACATCATCGCCAGCGGGAAGTCGTCGGACACCCCGCCGCCGCCGTGCACCTGGATCGCACGATCGACGATCTTGAGCGCCATCTGCGGCGCGGCCACCTTGATCGCGGCGATCTCGGTGCGCGCCTCCTTGTTGCCGACCGTGTCCATCAGCCACGCGGCCTTGAGGGTGAGCAGCCTGGCCATCTCGATCTCGATGCGCGCCTCCGCAATCCAGTCCTGGATGTTGGCACGCGCGCTCAGCGGGCGACCGAAGGTGACGCGGGTCGAGGCCCGCAGGCACATCAGCTCCAGCGCCCGCTCCGCCATCCCGACCGCGCGCATGCAGTGATGGATGCGCCCCGGCCCGAGGCGGGCCTGGCTGATCATGAAACCCGCACCGGGACCGGCCAACACGTCGGCGTCGGGAACCCGGACGTTCTCGAACAGCACCTCGGCATGGCCCTCGCGGTCCTGATAGCCGAACACCGGCAGCCCGCGCACCACCGTGATCCCGGGGGCGTCGATCGGCACCACCATCATCGATTGCTGGCTGTAGACGGGACCGGTGGGATCGGTCTTGCCCATCACGATCAACACCCGGCAGTTGGCGTGCAACGCATTCGAGGTCCACCATTTGCGGCCGTTGAGCACCCAGTCGTCGCCGTCGCGGGCCATGGTCATCTGGATGTTGGTCGCGTCCGAGCTGGCGACGTCGGGTTCGGTCATGGCGAACGCCGACCGGATGGTGCCGTCGAGCAACGGCCGGAGCCAGCGTTCCTTGTGCGCATCGGTGCCGAAAAGCGTGAGCACCTCCATGTTCCCGGTGTCCGGGGCGGAGCAGTTGCACGCCTCGGACGCCAGGTGACTCCGACCCATGATCTCGGCCAGCGGCGCGTACTCCGAATTGGTCAGCCCCGGCCCCAGCCCGGGGTGCGGGTGAAACAGATTCCACAGCCCGCGTGCCCGCGCCTCGACCTTGAGTTCCTCGATGATCGGCGGCTGGAAATGCGGGTCCGCCGACTCGCGCATCTGCTGCTCGTACACCGTCTCGGCCGGGTAGACCCGCTCATCCATGAAGGCCAGCAGCTTGTCGCGGTACTCCTGGCAGCGTTCGGTGGGTGCGAAATCCATCTGCGTTCCCTCTCCCTGGATCAGCGTGCCCGAGACGGCCGCGACCGCGGCGGAATTACCCAAGCAGCCATGCTAGATCGCGGGTGCGGTTACCACGTGCGGACGCGAATATCGCTGCCGAGCCGCAACAAATCGGTGCCGAATCGATTTCGGTCGAGCACGAAACGCGCCCCGGCGGAGAATTCCATCGCGGAACTTACTCAAAAGTAAGATACGTGCTAGCGTCGGCCCGTCCGGTGATGCCAGTCACAACTCACGGGGGAGACACGATCGTGCGCACATGGCCAAGGGCTGCGGGTTCCGCCGTCCTCACCCTGATCATCGGAGCGACGCTGGCCACCCCCGCCGCGATCGCACAGCCGGCGGCCGAGGCGGGCCGCGCGTGGACCGACACGGCCGACGCACCACCGCAGTACCCGGGCATCGCGGTCGAGGAGGACGTCCCGATCACGATGAGCGACGGGGTGGTGCTGCGGGCGAACGTCTACCGCGCCGCCGGTGCGGACGGCAAGCCGGTCGAGGGACGCGTTCCGACGGTGGTGAACCTGACCCCGTACACGCGGTTCGTCGACACCGTGATCGACGAGATCGCCAACTATCCGGCCCTCGGACCCCAACTGATGGACTTCGTCGGCGATCTCGATTTCTCGGGCACACCCGTCGACGGCATCACGGAGCTCACCCAGGTGGTCCGGGGCGGCGGCGCCCGATTGCTCGGCGTCAACCGCAACCTGGTCCAGAACGGCTATGCCCAGGTGATCGTCGACGTCCGGGGCACCGGCTACTCGAACGGCACCTGGGGGACCTTCGACGAGCGTGAACAGCAGGACACCGTCGAGGTGCTGAACTGGGTCCGCGGCCGGGACTGGTCGAACGGGACGATGGGGATGGCAGGGATGTCCTACTCCGCCATCAACCAGATCCAGGCCGCCGGCCGCAATCCCGAGGGACTGAAGGCGATCTTCCCGGTCATCCCCGGACAGGACTTCCACCGCGAGGTCGTGGCTCCCGGCGGGGTACTCGGCTCGGGCTTCGTGCCGCTCTGGATCTTCGGGGTCAACCTGCTGAAGTGGATGCCGCCGTTCGAGTCGCTCGTCAAGGGGCAGTTCGACCCGCAGTGGCTGGCCGACCGGGCCTCGGATCCGATCACGCTGGTGCCCGAGGTGTTCCAGTCGCTGTTCTACGGGGATTCACCACCCCTCGACGACGGCGACTTCTATGCCACACGCGGCGTCGATGCCTCGAAGGTCACCATCCCCACTTTCGTCTACGGCGGCTGGAAGGACATCTTCAAGCGCGGAGAACCGCGACTGTACAACGACATTCCGCTGCCCCCGGGCCGCAAGCAACTGATGATGGACGACACCTACCACATCAACCCCGGATACCGGCTCGGACTGCCCGGCAGCCCGCCGCGACTCGACGTGCTCGAACGGGCATGGTTCGACCGCTGGCTCAAGAACATCGACAACGGGATCGACGAGTACGGCCCGGTGACGCTGTATCAGCAGGGCGGCGGCTGGACCGTCACCGAGTCCTTCCCCCGTCCCGGCGCCGACCACCGCCGGATGTACCTGTCCGCCGCACCGTCGGGGACCGCCGGACACGCGAGGGGCGACGGATCGCTGAGCCCGGTCGCCCCGGCCGAACCGAGCACGATGACCGTGTTCCCCGGGCTGCGCATGGCCTGCTCGCGGGACACCGCCTCGGGGACGGCCGGCATCGGCGCGATCCTGGGGTCGGCGTGCACCCGCGACACCCGATTCGCCGAGGGTGAGGCCCTGACCTTCACCAGCGCCGCGGTCGACTCCCCCACCGCCATCTCCGGTCCGATCAACGTCCACCTGAACACCGTCACCGAATCGGCCGAGGGCGTCTGGCACGTCACCGTGAACGACGTTGCGCCCGACGGCACCTCGACGATCCTCAGCAACGGGGCACTGCTCTCCTCGCGTCGCGCGATCGATGATTCCCGCAGCGAGAGGTCGGCCAACGGCGACTACACGGTGCCGGTGCACCCGCTCACCAAGTCGACGATCACCCCGGCCACCCCCGGCAGCCCCACCGTGCTGGACATCGACGTCGACGCCACCGACGCGGTCCTGCAGCCGGGCCACCGCCTCCGCGTCGACATCTTCGCGACGGATCTGCCGCGCCTGCTGCCCTCGCTGCCGGACCTGGTGGCCGGCGGACTGCGGCCGCAGCACCTCGCCCTCGATCCGCGCCAACCCAGCTTCGTCAATCTCCCGGTGGTCGGAGCAGGCGGCTGGGGGTGACACCGTGACCGCGCCGGGGCGGCGGCGAGGGGCGACAAACACCCCCACAGTGCGCGAGAATCAGGCATGGCTCGTCCGCTTCCCGCGATGACCACCGACACGCTGCCGCACCCACCGCACCGGCTCCCGGTGCTGGGCGACGTGCTCTCCGCCGACGCCGCCCGCCCCGCCCACAGGCTCGCCGAACTCGCCGGGTTCCTCGGCCCGATCTACGAGACCAAGATCTTCAATCGTCACCTCACGGTCGTCTCGGGGCCGGCGATGTACGCGGAGCTCGGCGACGAGAAACGGTTCGGCAAGCACGTCGGCTTCGCCTTCGCCGCCTCCCGCGAGTTCCTGGGCGACGCGCTGCCCACGGCCTACAGCGACGAACCCAACTGGGCGCGAGCGCACAACATCCTGATGCCCGCCTTCACGCTCTCCGCGATGCATGTGTACCACGACACCATGCTCGAGACCATCGGCGAGCTCCTCACGCACTGGGACACCCTCGCCGACGCGGACACCACCGTCGACGTGCACACCGACACGAGCAAGCTGACGCTCGAGACGATCGGCCGCATCGGATTCGGCTATCACTTCGATTCGTTCACGCGCAGCGAGCCCGACCCCTTCGCCACCGCGGTGGCGCGCATGTTCGCCTACATCGGGCGCGCCGGGTTCCGCATCCCGGTGCACTGGTTGGAGAACGCGGTCCACGGCAAGGACATCCGGCAGAACGCCCGCGACGTCGACTACGTCAGGCGGGTCGTCGACGACATCATCCGCGAGCGTCGCAGCCACCCGGACGGTCAGCCCGACGACCTGCTGGCGCTGATGCTCAGCACCGCGGACCCCGAGAGCGGGCAGCGCCTCGACGACGAGAACGTGCGCAACCAGGTGATCAGCTTTCTCAGTGCCGGTCACGAGACCACCTCGGGCACACTGTCGTTCGCGCTGCATCTGCTCGCCACGCACCCCGAGATCGCGGAACACGCCCGGGCCGAGGTCTCCTCGCTGTGGCCGGCGGGCACGGAGCCGGAGCCGGTGTTCGGCGACATCCACAAGCTCAAGTACGTGCGCCGGATCGTCGACGAGACGCTGCGGCTGTGGCCGATCGCCCCCGGCTACTTCCGCGAACCGAAACAGGACACCACCCTCGGCGGCCACGTCGTCCGGAAGGGCGAGGCGCTGCTCGCGCTCACCCTGCGGGTGCACCGGGACCCGGTCTGGGGCCCGAACCCGCTGGCCTTCGACCCGGACCGGTTCCTGCCGGACCACGCCCGCACCCGCCCGACCGGCATCTACAAGCCGTTCGGCACCGGCATGCGCTCGTGCATCGGACGCCAACTCGCCCTCCACGAATCCACGCTCGCGCTGGCGCTGATCCTGAACCGCTACGAGCTCGATCCGGTGCCGGGCTACGAACTGGAGGTGGCGGAGGAGTTCACGCTCAAGCCGGTCGGCCTCCGGCTGGGGCTGCGGCGGCGGTGAAGAACCCCGCCGAGTTGGGCGGGTTCGGCCGCGCCCGGCGCCCCCGGCACGCCAAGATGGAGCCATGGCAGTCCTCACGGTCGATCGTCCGTCGATGCCCCACCCGCCGCGCCGGATCCCCCTGCTCGGGGACCTGCTCGACGTCGATGTCACCAAGCCGACGCAGAACGCGATGGCCTGCGCGCGGCGCCTAGGCCCCGTCTACCAACGCAAGATCTTCAACTACGTGTTCACCTTCGTCTCCGGCGCGGACCTGGCCACCGAGCTGAACGACGAGAGCCGGTTCCAGAAGCACGTCGGCATCGCCCTGCGGAACCTGCGCCCGATCGGGCGCGACGGGCTGTTCACCGCCTACAACTCCGAACCGAACTGGTCGAAGGCCCACAACATCCTGATGCCCGCCTTCACCCAGTCCGCCATGCGCAGCTACCACCAGACCATGCTCGACACCGTGCGCGAGCTGATCGGGCACTGGGACGAGCGCTGCGACTCCTCGCCCGTCGAGGTCACACCGGACATGACGAAGGTGACCCTCGAGACCATCGGCCGGACCGGCTTCGGATACGAGTTCGGCTCGTTTCACCGCGAGGAGCAGGACCCGTTCGTCGGCGCGATGGTCCGCTCGCTCAGGTTCGCGCAGAAGGCCTCGTTCACCCTCCCGATCCCGTTGCTGGACCGGGCGCTCAAGCGAAAGGCGATCCGCAGGAACCGGGCCGATCTGGCCTACATGGCCGACGTGGTCGACGAGGTTGTCCGCTCGCGCCGCGCGAACCCCGGGGAGCACCGCGACGACCTCCTCGGCCTGATGCTGTCCGCCGAGGATCCCGAGTCCGGCGAGCGCCTCGACGACGAGAACGTCCGCGACCAGGTGATCACCTTCCTCATCGCGGGCCACGAGACCTCCTCGGGCGCCCTGTCGTTCGCGCTGTACTACCTCGCGAACAACCCGGACGTCGCCGAGCGGGCCCGCGCCGAGATCTACTCGATGTGGCCGCAGGGCACCGACCCGGATCCGACCTTCGAGCAGATCCCGAAGCTGCGGTACGTGCGGCGCGTCCTCGACGAGACGCTGCGCCTGTGGCCGACCGCGCCCGGCTACATGCGCGAGGCCCGCGAGGACACGGTGCTGGGCGGCCGCTACCCGATGAAGGCGGGCGAGGCCGCGTTCGTGTTGTTGCCGCAACTGCACCGCGACCGGGTCTGGGGCGACGACCCGGACGCCTTCGACCCGGACCGCTTCCTGCCGGCGAACGTGCGCAAACGCCCCGGCCACATCTACAAGCCGTTCGGCACCGGGATCCGCTCCTGCATCGGCAGGCAGTTCGCGATCCACGAGATCGTGATGGCCCTGGCGCTGCTGCTGCACCGCTACGACCTCGAGCCCGAGCCCGACTACGAACTCGAGGTCACCGAGCTGCTCACCCTCAAACCCGAGGGCTTCCGACTGCGCCTGCACCGCCGCTGACCCGCCGCGACGAACCGGTCATCCATGCAGGTCAGCGAGGTGATCGGCCCCTCGAGCGGCCGATCACTTGCGCCGCGCCCCCAAAGGTGGATGCTGTGAGGTAAGGACAAATTCAGCGCCGCCGAGGTCTCACGAGGACCGCCCCGGCAGAGGCAGCGAGGAGGGTCCGGTGTCCGAGAAGATCGACTATCCGGTCCAACTCATCCAGCCCGACGGAGCCCGGGTACACGGGTCCGCCTATTCGGCCGAGGTCGCCGACATCGGCCCGGACGAACTGCGAGGGCTGTACGAGGACATGGTGGTGCTGCGCCGGATCGACGCGGAGGCCACCGCGCTCCAGCGCCAGGGACAGCTGGGGATCTGGGCGCCGAGCTCGGGCCAGGAGGCGGCGCAGATCGGGTCCGCGCGGGCACTCGAACCCGACGACTACGTGTTCACCAGCTACCGCGAGCACGGGCTCGCCTACAGCCGCGGGGTTCCCCCCGCACAGTGGCCGCCGCTGTGGCGGGGTGCGGCCCTGGCGAACTGGGATCCCGCCGAGTTCAACCTGACCAACCCGGCCATCGTCGTCGGCTCACAGGGGCTGCACGCCACCGGCTACGCGATGGCCGCGCACCTGGACGGCGCCGAGATCGCCGTCATGGCGTACTTCGGCGACGGAGCCACCAGCCAGGGCGACATCTCCGAGGCGCTCGGGTTCGCCGCCGGCTGGGGCGTGGGCGTGGTGTTCTTCTGCCAGAACAATCACTGGGCGATCAGCGAGCCGGTACGACTGCAGAGTCCGTTCCCACTGGTGGCACGGCCCGGGGGATTCGGGATCCCGGGGATCGCGGTCGACGGCAACGACGTCCTCGGCGTGCTCGCGGTGACCCGGACCGCGGTCAGGCGCGCACGCGAGGGCGGCGGGCCGACCTTCATCGAGGCCATCACCTACCGGATGGGCCCGCACACCACCGCCGACGACCCCACCCGGTACCGGACCGGCGCGGAGGTCGAGCACTGGCGTGCCCGCGATCCCATCGACCGACTCCGTCGGCTGCTCGAGCGTGAGGGCGCGATCGACGAGGAGTTCACGCGCCGGGTCGACGCCGCGGCGGGCGAGGCGGCAGGCGCGCTGCGGGCAGGCGCCCTCGCCATCCCGGATCCGGCTCCGTTGACGCTGTTCGATCACGTCTACTGCGGTCCGCACCCGCTGATCGACGAGGAACGCGAACAGTTCTCGGCGTATCTCGGCACCCTCGAGGAGGTGCGGCCATGACCACGATGGCGCTGGGCGCCGCGCTGAACGCCGGGCTGCGCAGGGCCCTCGAGCGCGACCCGAAGGTACTGCTGATGGGCGAGGACATCGGCAAGCTCGGGGGCGTCTTCCGGGTCACCGACACGCTGCAGAAGGACTTCGGCAGCGCCCGCGTCATCGACACCCCGCTCGCCGAGTCCGGCATCATCGGGACCGCGTTCGGGATGGCGCTGCGCGGCTACCGGCCGGTGTGCGAGATCCAGTTCGACGGGTTCGTCTACCCCGCCTTCGACCAGATCGTGTCCCAGGTGGCGCGGATCCACTATCGCACCGCGGGGCGGGTGCGGGCGCCGCTCACGATCCGGGTGCCGTTCGGCGGCGGAATCGGTGCGGTGGAACACCATTCGGAGTCCCCGGAGGCGTACTTCGCGCACACCCCCGGCCTGCGCGTGGTCACCCCGTCCACCCCCGACGACGCCTTCCACATGATCGTGCAGGCCATCGCCTCGGACGATCCGGTGGTGTTCTTCGAACCCAAGCGCCGCTACTGGGACAAGGGAGAGGTGGACCTCGACGGGCCGGCCCCGCTCGAGCTGCACCGCGCCCGGGTCGCTGCCCCCGGAACGGACGTCACCCTGGTCGCCTACGGAGCGATGGTGTCGACGGCGCTGTCGGCGGCCGACGTCGCAGGGCGAGAGGGGCATTCGATCGAGGTGATCGATCTGCGCTCGCTCTCCCCCATCGACTTCGACACCGTCGAGGCGTCCGTCCGCAAGACGGGGCGGCTGGTCGTCGCGCACGAGGCGCCGGTGTTCCTCGGGCTCGGGTCCGAGATCGCGGCCCGGATCACCGAACGCTGCTTCTACCAGCTCGAGGCGCCCGTCGTCCGGGTCGGCGGGTTCGCGACCCCCTACCCGCCCGCCAGATTGGAGAAGTACTACCTGCCCGATCCGGATCGCATCCTCGACGCGGTCGACAAGACCCTCGCCGCCTGAAGGGACATCCCGTGCACCCAGCGAACGAGTTCCGGCTGCCCGACCTCGGTGAGGGCCTGACGGAGGCGGAGCTCGTTCGCTGGGCCGTCGCGGTGGGCGACACCGTCGAACTGGACCAGGTGATCGCCGAGGTGGAGACGGCAAAGGCCTTGGTGGAGTTGCCCTCCCCCTTCTCGGGCACGGTGTTGGCGCTGCTCGCCGAGGCGGGCACCACCGTCGAGGTCGGGGCCCCGCTGATCCGGATCGGCGAGCCCGGTGCGGTCGACGCCCCCGGTAGCGCGGCGCCCGCCGGGCCGCCGGAGCACCCCGCCACGCTGGTGGGCTACGGTCCGACCGCGGAGCCCGAGAGCCGAAGGCGCAGAACCCCAACCGATTCCGCGGACGCGAGATCCGCACGGCCCGACGCGAAGCCCTCCGCGCGCAGGCTGGCCCGCGAGCTCGGCATCGACCTGAGCGGTATCCAGGGCACCGGGTCCGGCGGCGCCGTCACCGCCGAGGACATACGCGCGCACGATGTTCCACGCGAAACACCACCGCCCCCGGGCACAGCACTGCCCCCGGGCACACCATCTGCCCGGGAGACCCGCACCCCCATCCGGGGTGTGCGGCGGCAGACCGCGGACGCCGTCGTCCGCAGCGCCTTCACCGCTCCGCACGTCACCGAGTTCGTCACCGTGGACGTCAGCGCGTCGACGGATCTGATCGCGCACCTGCGCGCGAGCCCCGCCTTCGCCGGCCTCGATCCGACCCCACTCGCCCTGGTCGCCAAGGCACTGCTGGTCGCGCTGCGCGGACACCCCACCCTCAACTCGAGCTGGGACGACGAGCACGAGGAGATCGTCACCAAGCACTACGTCAACCTCGGGATCGCGACCGCCACCCCGCGCGGACTGCTGGTGCCCTCGGTCAAGGACGCGCACCTGATGAGCCTGCTCGAGCTCACCCGGGCGATCCACGAGCTCACCACCACCGCCCGGGCCGGCCGGTGCACCCCCTCCGACCTGTCCGGCGGCACCATCACGATCACCAACGTCGGGGTGTTCGGCGTGGACACCGGAACCCCGATCCTCAACCCGGGCGAGGCGGCGATCCTGTGCCTCGGCGCGATCGCGCCGCGCCCCTGGGTGGTCGAGGACCGGGTCGCGGTCCGCCAGGTCACCACTCTGGGCCTCTCGTTCGACCACCGCCTGGTCGACGGCGAACAGGCCTCGCGCTTCCTCGCGGACATCGCCGCGACGCTGACCGACCCCCTCACCCTGCTCTAGCCGCGCCCGCAGCCGGTGCCCGGAGATCCCGATCAGACCAGAGAGGTGCCCTCGCCGGAGCCCTGAGACGGGGGATCCGGAATCCGCATCATGCGCAGCGAATTGAACACCCCGATGAGACCGGCGAGCATCGGGATGAGCAGCGCCACCTGAAGCGCGAGCGGCCGCGCGTCCGTGTTGATGCGCAGGATCTCGTCCTGGATCTCCGGGGGTCGACCGACGAGCAACTGTTCGAGCTGGGTGTTGCTCATCACCTCCGCGTCGTCCTCAAGCACCTGCGCCACGTGCTGCTGATCGGCAGGCGGCAGCACGGTGCTCGACTCCGCCATCGAGGTGAAGGCGATGGACAGCGTGGCCAGCATGATGGCGCCTGCGAACGCCAGCCCGAAGGACAGCCCGAACGACCCGGCCGCCGAATTCGCGCCCGCGGCCTCGCTGACCCGCTCCTCCTCGATCGGGGCGAGCGTGTAGTTGTTGAGCTGCGACACCAACAGGCCCAACCCCGATCCCGCGATCGCCAGTGGGACCAGCAGTCCCCAGCCGAACTCTGCCCGGGGCACGATCGGGATCAGCACTACTGTCCCGATCGTGAAGAGCACGAACCCCCACCGGATGATGCTGCTCGGCCGTCGATCTCCCGTCTTCTTCCCCGCCAGCAACGCCACTGCGAACATGCTCAGCGACAGTGGCGCGAGGGACAAGCCGGCCTGCATCGCGTTGTACTCGAGCACCATCTGCAGGTAGATCGGCAGCGCGATCATCGTGCCGCCCAGGGCGATCTGCTGGAGCATCTGCTGGGTGATCCCCAGCCTGAACATCTTGGATCTGAACAGATCCGGGTCCAACAGCGCCGGTTGCCCCCGACGCTTGCGACGGACCAGCCAGTACGCCAGCGCGGCCAACGCGATCGCGCCGATCGCCATGAGCAGGGCGACGGATTCGCCGCCTTCCTGCCACACCAGGATCCCCAGCACGATGCCGCCCATGCCGAGCACCGAGAGGGCCGCACCCACCGCGTCCACACCCCGGGGCCCGGCGTACGACACCTCGCGGACGAGCCCGATACCGGACAGCACGATCACGATGACGACGACCTCCAGGACGAAGGCAACGCGCCACGAGAGGTAGGTGGTGATGAAACCTCCGAGCAATGGTCCGACGGCAGCGGCGATCGCGGCCGCCGACCCGATCAGGGCGTAGGCCTTCTTCCGCGCGTCACCCTCGAAGTTGCCGTGCACGAGGGACTGCATGGCGGGCAGCAGGAGCGAGGCGCCGATGCCGCCGAGCACCGACCAGAAGACGACGACCACGGTCAGGCTCTGCGCGACCGCCATCGCCGAGGCGCCGACCGCGTAGCCGAGCAGACCCAGGACGTAGGCCCGCTTGCGTCCGATGAGATCGCCGACCTTACCGCCGATCAGGATGAACGCGGCGGATACCAGCGCCTCGAGGGCGATTGCCGCCTGGACCCCGCTGACGGTCGTGCCGAGATCCCGCACGACCGACGAGATCGACACGTTCATGAGCGATGTGTCGACGACGAGGACGAACATCGCCATTGCCAGCAGGATGGCGAGCGACCGCCGGGGGCGGGCGATCACGCCGGTCGGATCGGCTCGAAGGGCCTGATCTCGTCCTTGCCCGGCCGGACCACCCCCGCCGAGGATTCCGGCACTTCGTTCCACGCACCCTCGAGGTCGCGAAGGGGCTCCGAGACCACGAATCGGGCCTCCCCGCCCAGCGCGTGGAGGATCTCGACCTCGGGGTGCAGGGCCCGCAGTGTGGCGATCTCGGTGGAGAAGAACAGCGACCTCGACTGCCGCTCGCTGGAATAGCGGAATATCCAGAGCGAATCCCCGTCGGTGGTCGCGACGGTCATCTGCACGGGATCGCCGACACCGTGAGCTCGGCCGACGTCCTCGACGAAGCCGACGGCGCGGGCAACGGCGCCGAAGGGGTCGTCGGCGAGCCCGAAGGTCAGGGCGAGGAAGAACAGGGCCTCCGAATCCGTCGATCCCTCGATGTCGGCGAACAGCGCCGGGTCGACGGCCATCAACAGCTCGCGCCTGGTCTCGTGAAAGCCCCGGATGGCGCCGTTGTGCATCCACAGCCACCGTCCGTGCCGGAACGGGTGGCAATTGCTGCGCTGCACGGGCGTCCCGGTCGAGGCCCGCACGTGCGCGAGCAACATCGGCGTGCGCACCTGACCGGCGACCTCCCGGAGGTTCCGGTCGTTCCAGGCCGGTTCGGTGCTCTTGAACACCGCGGGTTCGGCGCCCTCGCCGTACCAGCCGACGCCGAAGCCATCACCGTTCGTGGTCGTCGCCCCGAGGCGGGAGTGCAGACTCTGATCGATCAGCGAATGCGCAGGGCGGAACAACAGATCCTCGGCGAGGATCGGCTCACCTGAATAAGCCATCCACCTGCACACGAATCAATTCAAGCAGAATCGCCACCGTCTGCGACAGAGATGCGCGCCCGCGCTCCGCCCGGTGCCGCCGAGGTGATCAAATCACCGACACTTCCCCGTCGAACGGAGGAGAATCGAATCCAACCGGGCCAGATCGCTCCAGCGAGGGAAGGCGAACAGCGATGTCCGAGGAATCGAGTGTCAAGCAGGGGGCCGCAGCTGGTACTTCGATGGGTGCGGCGGTCATTCTCGTCACGGTCGGCGCCCTACAGGTTCTGCAGGGTATCGCCGCTGTGGCCGAAGACGAGGTGATCGTCGTCGGTATCGAGTACACCTACAAGTTCGACCTCACCTCGTGGGGATGGATCCACATCGTGCTCGGGGCGGTCGTTGCGGCGGTCGGTGTCGCGCTGTTCACCGGGGCGGCGTGGGCGCGGGTGTCCGCGATCGTCATCGCGGCGTTGTCGATCCTCGCCAACTTCTTGTGGCTGCCGTACTACCCCTGGTGGTCGGTCCTGATCATCGCACTCGACGTGGTGGTGATCTGGGCGGTCTCCACCTGGAAGCCCGAGCGCGCCTGACCGGCATCGCCCACGCAAAGCCTGAACCGAGCCCCCGCGGACTGGGCTCGGTTCCGGCGGTTCGCGGGTAGTACGGTGCAGGGTGCGCTCTTCCGTCACCGACCCCGTCCGGCTCCGCCGCGCCCGCGCGGCGATCTTCGGGATCTTCGCGGTCAACGGCTTCCTGCTGGCCGCCTGGGTCGTGCACATCCCGGCCATCTCGGAGCGCACCGGCATCAGCCACGCCACCCTCGGCTGGCTGCTCCTGCTGCTGGCGGGCGGCGCCCTGATCGGCATGCAGGTGGCGGGTCCGCTGGCGGACCGCTACGGCAGTCGGCTGATGGTGATCGCCGCTGGGGTGTTCATCTCGTTCGGGGTGATCGGGCCTGCGCTGGCGACCGATGCCCTCTGGCTCGGCGCCACCCTCACCGTGTTCGGGTTCGGCAACGGCGCGCTGGACGTGTCGATGAACTCGCAGGCCGTGCACGCCGAGCGGCTCTATCGGCGGCCGATCATGTCGGCCTTCCACGCGTTCTTCTCCGTCGGCGGCGTCGTCGGGTCGTTGCTCGGCGCCGCGGTCCTGGCCGCGGGGTGGGCGCCGCTGACCTCGCTGACCGTCGCCGCCGCGATCGGGTTCCTCACCGTCGGCGCGTGCGGACCGTTCCTGCTGCCGCATACCGCCCCCGACCACGCGGCCCCCGACCAGACCACCCGCAGGCGCCCCGCCGGCGGGGCCCCGAAGAAGGTGCTGGCCCTCGGCGCGCTCGCGTTCGCGCTGTTCCTGTCCGAGGGTGTCGCGAACGACTGGAGCACCCTGCAGGTCAAGGAGCACCTCGGGACCTCCGACGCGACCGCAGCGCTGGCCTTCGGTGCGTTCGCGCTGATGATGACGGTGGGCCGGTTCGGCGCCGATCGGGTCAGCGCGGAACTGGGACCGGTCTCCGTGGTGCGCTACGGCACGTTGATCGCGGCCCTGGGCATCGGCCTGGTGACGGTGTCCGGCTGGGTGTGGCTGACGCTGACCGGATGGGCACTGTTCGGGCTCGGACTGTCCGGTTGCATCCCCCAGATCTTCACCGCGGCGGGCAACCTGAGCGTCGGATCGGCCGGCGTGAACATGTCGCGGGTGGTGGGCATGGGCTACGTCGGGCTGCTCGCGGGCCCGGCCCTGCTCGGCTGGCTGACCGAGCTGGTGCCGCTCACCGCGACGATGGTGGTGCCGCTGGTGTTCGTGCTGATCGCGTCCCGGCACGCCGGCCAGGTTCGGCGGTCGCCGCGCGCGCCCGTCGAACTCGACGCCCGGGATTGACCCGGCCAGGACCACAGAGGCCCCGAAAACAACTGTGCGCGACCGGCACCCCGGTCGGGGAACCGATCGCGCACAGGCGGCGCAGCCGCGCTACAGCGCCTTGAGCTCCTCGGTGACCTCGGAGACCATCTTCTTGGCGTCGCCGAACAGCATCGAGGTGGTGTCCGCGAAGAACAGCGGGT
>NZ_JBHTCS010000019.1:0-6911 GCF_042665615.1 Rhodococcus daqingensis
CGATCATGGTTTCGATGCCGGGGATGTGGGGTGGGCGTCCGGAGACGGTGGTGCCGAAGACGATGTCGGTGTGGGAGGTCATGGTGCCCAGGACGATTGCCCATGCGGTCTGGACGATGGTGTTCAACGTCAGGTTGTGATCCCCGGCGAACCGCCGGAGTGCGGCGGTGCGTTGCTCGTCGACGTCGAGTCGGATCTCGTCCGGGAAGGTGGACGGCTGCCAGTCGCGATCCGCGTCCGCGAGGAGGGTCGGTTCCGCGATCGCGGCCATCGCGTGTGCCCAGGCCGCGCGGCTCTCCTCGGTCGGATGACGCGCCAGCCACGCCAGGTAGTCGCGGTAGGGGGTGACGGCGCGTAGTGCGGTGGTGTCGCCGTCTCGGGTGTAGAGGGTGAGGAGTTCTTCGAGGAGCAGGGGGGTGGACCAGCCGTCGAGGAGGATGTGGTGGTTGGTCACCACGAGGCGGTAGTCGCCGACGCCCATGGTGATCAGCAGGAATCGCAGCAGGGGCGCACGGGCCAGGTCGAATCGGGTGTGTCGGTCGGCATCGATCACCCGAGTCAGTTCATCCATCCGCGCGTCGGGGCTCACGCTCGTCAAATCGGTTTCGGTCCAGGGGAGTTGGGTGTGGTCGGTGATGATCTGGACGGGTTGGCCGTCTGGGGTGTGGGTGAAGGCTGCGCGGAGGTTGGGGTGGCGGTCGAGGAGTGTTTGTCCGGCGTGGCGGATTCGGGTGGGGTCGATGGTGCCGGTGAGGGTGAGGACGAGTTGGACGGTGTAGGCGTCGGTCGCTTGCTTGGAGAGTTCGGAGTGGTAGAGCAGTCCGGCTTGCAGTGGTGAGAGGGACCAGATGTCGGTGAGGGTGGGGTAGCGGTGTTCGAGGTTCTCGATGGTGGGTTGGTCGAGGTGGACGAGGTCGAAGTCTGAGGGGGTGTGTCCGCCGGTGTGGGATTGGTCGGCGAGTGTGGTCAGTGCGGTGGCCCAGAGTTCGGCGATGTCGGTGACGTCGGCGGCGGTGAGGACACCGGTCGCGTACATCCACCTTGCGGTCAACACCGGGCCGTCGTCCGTGTCGGCGGCGATCGCATTGATGTCGAGGACCGCCGCGACCGGCATGTCCCGGCTCGGCACCTCCTCGAGTTCGGTGTCGACGATCGGTGCCCAACTCGCCCCGTCCTGGGCGGACCCGGTGATGCGGCCGAGGTAGTTGAAGGTGATTTGGGGTGTGGGGAGGTGTTGGAGTTGGTGGGTGGTGTGGGGGTTGAGGTAGCGGAGTTGGCCGTAGCCGATGCCGTGGTCGGGGATGGTGTGGAGTTGTTCTTTGATGGTTTTGAGGGCGGTGGTGGCTGCGGGTCCGTTGGTGTGGGCGTTGTGGAGGTCGATGCCGGTGAGGTCGAGTCGGGTGGGGGTGATGGTGGTGAACCAGCCGATGGTGCGGGTGAGGTCGGCTCCGGGGAGGGCGTTTTCTTCGCGGCCGTGGTTTTCGAGGTTGATGAGGGTGTGGGGGGTGAGGTGTCCGTGGTGGTGTCGCCATTGGGTGATGGCGAGGGCGAGTGCGGTCAGGAGTGCGGTGTCGACGGTGGTGTGGAAGGCGTTGGGCAGGGTTGTCAGGAGGGTGGTGGTGGTGTCGGTGGGGAGGGTGGTGGTGATGGTGTCGGTGGTGGCGTGGGTGTCGAGTTGGGGGTTGAGGGGGCGGGGTCCGAGTGGGGGGTCTGGGGTGGTGAGGATGTGACGCCAGAGGTCTAGTTCGTGGGTGCGGGTGGTGGCGGTGTCGGTGAGGGCGTGTGCCCAGCGGCGCATGGAGGTGCCGGTGGGGGGTAGGTGTGGGGTGTGGCCGGCGTGGATGTGGGTGTGTGCGGTGGCGAGGTCGGAGATGAGGATTCGCCAGGAGACGCCGTCGATGACGAGGTGGTGGGCCACGATCAGGAGGCGGCCGGTGGTGCCGGTGTCGAACCAGACGAGTTGGATCATGGTGCCGGTGGTGGGGTCGAGTCGGTCGGCGGCGGATTCCATTTCGGTGGTGGCGAGGGTGGTGAATGCCGGTCCGGTGGTGGTGTCGACGGGGATTCGGTGCAGGATCGTGGTCGCGTTGATGGTTCCGGGGGGTTGTACTTGCATGCCGGCTTCGGTGTCGGGGGTGGTGGGGAGCAGTTTGGCGCGGAGCATGTCGTGGTGGTCGAGCACAGCCTGCACGGTCCGGGTGAGGGTGTCGGCGTCGATCGGGGCAGGAAGCTCGAGTAGCGCCGCTTGCGTGTAGCGGCCCACATCGGCGCCGCGGTCGAGCAGCCATCTCGCGATCGGCGTGAGCGGGAGCTCGCCGATGCCGCCCCCGGGGAGCTCGTCGACGATCGGCAGCTCCGATGCCACTGCCCCCTCGGCAAGCGCGGCGATGGTCTTGCGCTCGAACACATCCCGCGGTGTCAGGTTCAGCCCCGCTTGCTTGGCGCGGGCCACCAGCTGAATGGACATGATGCTGTCGCCGCCGAGCGCGAAGAACGAGTCGTCCACGCCCACCGCGTCCAGACCCAGCACCTCGGCGAACAGTTCGGACAGGACCTCCTCGGCCGGGGTCGCCGGACTCCGGCCCGGGGTGACCTGGGCCGCGAAGTCGGGGCTCGGCAACGCCTGACGGTCGAGTTTGCCGCTCGGCGTCTGGGGCAGAGAATCCAGCACGACGAGAGCGGCGGGGACCATATGGGGCGCGAGCTGAGTGCGGGCGACCGCCAGTGCCGCCGCCGGGTCGAGACTTGTCCCGGCGTCGGGCACGACATAGCCGATCAATCGGTCGGCGCCGCGGTCGTCGGTCTGGGCGACCACGACGGAGCGCGCGACACCGGGCGACTGCTGCAGGCAGGCTTCGATCTCGCCGGGTTCGATGCGGTAGCCGTGGAGTTGGATCTGGAAGTCACTGCGTCCGATGTACTCCAGCTGGCCTCGGGTGTTCCACCGGGCGAGGTCACCGGTGCGGTACATGCGGGCACCGGATCGGCCGAAGGGCTCGGCCAGGAATCGGGTGGCGGTCAGCCCGGGCCGATTCAGATAGCCGCGAGACAGCTGCGGCCCGGAGATGTACATCTCGCCCACGACGCCCGGTGGTACCGGGTGCAGCCGACGGTCGAGCACCGAGATCCGCAGTCCGGGAATCGCCCTGCCGATCGTGGAGGCCGACGCCGTCTCGGTGAACGGGTCATCGATCGGGAGAAGGCTGACATGCACGGTGGTTTCGGTGATTCCGTACATGTTCACCAGCGCCGGATCCGTGCGGCCGTGTCGGGCGCACCAGCCGTCGAGTTGCCGGAGGGACAACGGCTCGCCTCCGAAGACGACATACCGGAGCGCGAGTGTCCCGCCCTCCGCGCCGCCGCGTCCCGCCATCCAGTCGGCCTCCGCCAGCTGATTGAACGCGGTCGGTGTCTGGCTGAGGACGGTCACGTGTTCTCGGCGCAGGAGGTCGAGGAATGTTTCGGGGGTGCGCGCCGTGTAGTGGTCCACCAACACGAGCCTTCCGCCGTGCAGGAGCGCCCCCCACATCTCCCACACCGAGAAATCGAAGGAGGCCGAGTGGAACATCGTCCACACGTCCGTTGCCCCGAACCCGAACCTGTCCTGCGTGTTCGCGAACAGGGTGAGCACATTGCGGTGCGAGACCATCACTCCCTTGGGCCGCCCGGTCGATCCGGAGGTGTAGATCACGTAGGCGAGAGCGCCCGGTCCCAACCGCCCGAGCCGGTCCGCGTCGGTGACGGGCGCGCCCGACAGGGACGCGAGATCGGCCGCCAGGTCGCCGGAATCGAGAAGGACGCAGGGCAGGTCCGATTCCGGCAGTGCCGACACGACCTCGGACGTACAGACGATGCAGGCCGGATTCGCGTCGTCGAGCATGAACGCGATCCGGTCCGGCGGATAGGTGGTGTCGACCGGAAGGTAGCCGCCCCCGGCTGTGAGCACCGCGAGCAGGGCCACGATCAGGTCCGGCGATCTCGGCAACGCGACGGCCACCACCGTTTCGGGGCCGACCCCGCGGGAGATCAGATGCCGGGCGAGGCGATTGACTCGCTCGCTCAGTTCGGAATAACGCAGGGTGACATCGTCGAAGGTGACAGCGCCCGCATCGCGCTCGCGGGCCGCGATCAGGGCGAATCGGTCGCCGAGCGTTGGCGCCTCGACGATCGTCTGGTCGACCCCGCCCCGGTTCCAGACCGTGAGCATGGTCGCGAGCTCGGCGGCGTCCGTCAGTTCGACGTCACCGACCGGCAGGTGGGGATCCGCTGCGACGGACTCGAGCAATCGGACGAAACGCTGCGCGAAGGCCTCGATCGTGGCTCGGTCGAACAGGTCGGCGGCGTAGGTGAATCCCGCTCTCATGCCGTCGGGTTCGTGCTTCTCGTCGCGCAGTTCGCTCAGGGTGAGCTGCAGATCGAACTTCACCGCGACGGGGTCGGTCTCGATGACCTCGGCGGTCAGATCGGGCAGGTCGAGCACTGCCGTTTCCGCGTTCCGGTACTCGAGCAGCACCTGGAACAGCGGCGAATGGCTGGTCGAGCGGCCCGGCGCGAGCAACTCGACGAGGCGTTCGAACGGGAGGTCGGCGTGCGTGAAGGCGCCGAGGTCGGCGTCGCGGGCGGCGGCGAGGAGATCCACGAACGAACCCGCGGCGTCGACCCGCGTGCGCAGCACCAGCGTGCCGACGAACATGCCGACCAGGTCGTCGAGGGCGGGCTCGGCCCGCCCGGCGATGGGGGTGCCGACGGCGATGTCCTCGGTGCCGCTGAGCCGCGCCAGCAGTAGCGCCAGTGCCGCATGGGAGACCATGAACATCGTCGAATCGTGCTGACGGCACAGCCGAATCAGCCGGCGGTGGAGGCCTGCGTCGATGTCGAAACCGACCGTGCCCGCGGACGGGGATCGCCGGGGCGGGCGCGGCCGGTCGGTGGGCAGTGGAAGTACCTCAGGGAGTCCGGCCAACGCTTCGGTCCAGTACGCGAGCTGCTCGGCGAACAGGGAGTCCGGATCCGTTTCCGAGCCGAGCAGCGCGTCCTGCCAGAGCGTGAAGTCGGCGTACTGGACCGGTAGCGGCGCCCAGTCGGGCGGACGGCCTCTGATGCGCGCGGTATAGGCGGCGATCACGTCCGAGACGAGCGGAGCCATGGAGACGCCGTCAGCGGCGATGTGATGGACCACGATCGCGAGCACATGCTCGTCGGGACCGAGCTCGAACAGGCGGAGGCGCAGCGGGACCTCGCTGCTGACGTCGAAGCCGCCTGCGGTGAACCGGGCCAGCCGATGCGGTACCTCGTCTTCGCTGACCGACATGCTGACCAGATCCGGCACGGCCTCCGCGGCCGTGGCGATTCGCTGGACGGGCTCGCCGTCCCACATCGGGAACATGGTGCGCAGCGTTTCGTGGCGCTCCACGACGTCGAAGACCGCCGCGCGCAGGGCCTCGACGTCGAGGTGGCCGTTCAGTCGTACCGCAACGGGGATGTTGTATGCCGGTGACGTGGTGTCGAACTGGTTGATGAACCACATCCGTCGCTGTGCCGCCGACAGCGGAATGTGCATGGGGCGGGGGAAGGGCGCGAGCACCGGTCGTGGTGTGCCGCTGATCCCCTCGCGCGCGATCCGGCGAGCGAGGGTGTGTGCGGTGGGTGCATCGAAGAGGGTTCGGACGCCGATGTCGGTGTTCAGGACGGTGTTGATGCGGGCGACGGCGCGAGTGGCCGTCAGCGAGTTACCGCCGGCGTCGAAGAAATCGTCGTCGACACCGAGGCTCTGTTGCCCGAGCACCGCCGCGAAGATCCCATCGATCGCATCCTCGACGGGGTCTGCCGCCCCGTGGACCTCGCGCGCGGCCTCGTCATGGGAGCGGGCGCCGAACACGGGTGCGGGCAGGGCATCCCGGTCCAGCTTCCCTGCGGGAGTACGCGGGACCTCGTCGAGCGTCACGATGGTGGCGGGGATCATGTGCGCCGGAAGGCGTTCGGCGAGGTAGCCGGCGAGTTCGCCGGTGTCGGGCTCTGCTCCGGCGCTGGGCAGGATGTAGGAGACCAGCACGGGGTCGCCGGAGGGCGCGGTGTGCGCGATGGTGGCGGCGAAGGCGACGTGGGGGTGGCTGGTGAGGGCGGTGTCGATCTCGCCGGGTTCGATGCGGAACCCGCGGATCTTGACCTGGAAGTCGCTGCGGTGCAGGTATTCCAGTGACGGTCCGGTCGTGTTGATGCGCCAGCGGACGATGTCGCCGGTGCGGTACATGCGTTCGCCGGGTCGGCCGAAGGGGTTGGCGATGAACCGGTCGGCGGTCAGTGCGGGCCGTCGGTGGTAGCCGCGGGCGAGCCCGTCGCCGGCGATGTAGAGCTCGCCAGGTATGCCTGCGGGTACGGGCTGCAGCCGGGAGTCGAGCACGACCTCGGTGACGCCCCGGATCAGACCGCCGATCGTCACCGTCTCGTCCGGTGCCATGGCGTCGGTCATGTTGGTGGCGACGGTGGCTTCGGTCGGACCGTACGCATTCAGCATCCTGCGCCCCGGCGCCCATTTGGCCGCCAGTTCTGCCGGGCACTCCTCGCCGCCGGTGAGGATGCAGCCGACGGCGTCCAGTCCGGCCGGCTCGACCGAGGCCAGCGCCGTGGGGGTGAGGAAGGCGTGGGTGACGTTCCCGCCGATCATTCTCTCGGCCAGCTCGGTGCCGCCGTAGACGCTCGGCGGCGCGATCACCATGGTCGCGCCCGCCCCGAACGACAAGAGGCACTCCAGGACAGAGGCATCGAAGCTCGGAGAGGAGAAGTGCAACACCCGAGCGGCAGAAGAAACCTGGGCGCGTTCGCCCAGCTCCCGCGCGAGGTCACTCAATCCGCGGTGGGTGATCGTGACGCCTTTGGGTGAGCCGGTGGATCCGGAGGTGTAGATGAGGTAG
>NZ_JBHTCS010000020.1:0-50034 GCF_042665615.1 Rhodococcus daqingensis
GGTTGCCGGGCTGATTCAGCCGCGGAGCTGATCGGGCAGTGCGCGGGAGATGATCTGCCGAGCTTCGGCGATGATCGAGCCGACCACTTCCTCGCAACTGCCGATGTCGTGAATCAGGCCTTGGGCCTGGCCGGCCCACCAGAGTCCGCCTTCGACGTCACCGTTGCCGTACACCTGCTCGCGGCCTCGGGCACCGCTGGCCAGGTGGGCGATGTCGTCGAATGTCGCACCCGGTCGGCGTGAGATGGTCACGATCTCTTCGGAGACCGAGTTTCGTGCCACGCGAGCGGTATTGCGAAACTCGCGGAAGACGATGACGCTGTCGCGTTCGGTGTTGTCGACGATCTGTTGTTTGACGTTGTCGTGAATGGGCGCCTCGGTGGTCGCCATGAAACGGGTGCCCATGTTGACCGCGGATGCCCCGAGCGCGAGGGCGGCGACAAGACCTGCGCCGGTGGCGATTCCGCCGCTGGCGATGATCGGGATGGACAGTGCCCGGGCCGCGGCGGGGATCAGCACGAGCCCGGGGACGTCGTCCTCGCCGGGGTGGCCGGCGCATTCGAAGCCGTCGATGCTGATGGCGTCGACGCCGAGTTGCTGGGCCTTGAGGGCGTGCCGGACCGAGACCGCCTTGTGGATGACCTTCACACCGGCGGCCTTGAACGCGGGCAGGTGCGGTTGCGGGTTGCCGCCGGCGGTTTCGACGATGGTGATGCCGCTGTCGACGATGGCGTCGCGGTATTCGTCGTAGGGCACCGGCTGGATGGTCGGCAGGATCGTCAGATTGACGCCGAACGGCTTATCGGTGAGATCGCGGCAGCGGGCGATCTCCTTGACCAGTGCCTCTGGGGTGGGTTGGGTGAGGGCGGTGAGGAATCCGAGTGCCCCGGCGTTGGCAACGGCGCTGATCAGATCCGCGGTGCCGACGGCGGTCATGCCGCCGCACACGATGGGGTGCTCGATCCCGAAGGTCTCGGTGAAGGTGTTAGTGAACATGTGCTTCCTTGTTCTGGGTGGTTATCGCGGCCTCGCTCAGGCTCGCCAGTACGTCCTTCGCCGCTCGCTCCCCCGACGTGGCTGCGTCGGCGAGCGACGGCATGTCGAGCTGATAGTCGCCGGCGAGGTAGATGGTTCCGAGCGGATCACGCAGCGTCGGAAGCGAGTTCCTTCCCCCGGGCCCCCAGAAGGGCACGACCCGACGGTGCCGCCGCACGATGCCCTCGCCCAGCTTCCCCTCCAGCTCGGGGTACACGGCGAGCAGGTCCTTGGCGAACCGCGACACGATCTCCTCGTCGGACAGGTCGAACAACGCGTCGGCCCGAGCGCCGCCGGCGAAACAGGCCAGTGCCCCACCCGGCCTGCGCTCGTCGCCGCCCCGCATCGCCGCGGCGTGGTTGAACATCGCCTGGAACGACAGCTGCGGCGTCGAGACGGCGAAGTAGTCGTCCCAGCGCTGCGGCCCGACCTCGTCGGTGAAGAACCCGACCACCACGTACCGGCCGTATGCGATGTCGTCGAAGGCGTTCCGGTGCTGCTCGGGGAGGTCCGGGATGATTCGCTCGGCGACATCGCCGGGCGCGGTCACGATCGCGCGCTTGGCCCGCAGCCGCACCGGGCGGTCACCGTCGCGGTAGTCGACGACCACGCCGTCACCGTCCTGCCGCACCGAGTGCACCGCCGAGTTCAGCCGGATCCGGCCGCCGAGATCCTTCGCCAGGACGTCGGTCAACGTCTGGTTGCCGCCCACGGGCAGCGAGAAGTTCGGGATCTTCTCCGGGTCGGCCAGCGCGAGGCCCACCGACGTGACGAACTGGGTGGCGGCCGTCTCCTCCACCTCACATCCCATCCACTGCGCCGACCACGACCGGACGACGGCCTCGGCCAGCTCCGATCGGACGCCCTTGAGCAGATACGCAGCGAGCTTGGTGTCGAGCTTGGCGCGCACCCGTTGCGCGATACGGCTCTGCGACTCCAGAAACGGCATGACCGCGAGGATGCGCGCACCGACGATGGCCATGCCGATACGGTCCATCATCGTCATCCGCGTGCGGAACATGAGCGCGACGGGGTTCGAGGTGTCGACCAGCCCGCCGTTCAGGTACAGCGCGACGCTCTTGCCCGCGAGCGAGCCCATCTCGATGCCGTGCCGGTCGAGGGCGTCGATCAGCGTGCCGGTGCCCTCGGTGAACTGCGTGCCGACGTTGATCCAGTAGTCGCCCTGCCGGACGGTCTCGACTCGTCCGCCCGCGCGATCGGTGGACTCGAGCACCACCACGTCGGTCTCCGGCGCCAGCGTGGTCGCCGCCATCAACCCCGCCATTCCGGCGCCGACGACGACCACCTCGATGGTCTCTTCCTGTACTTCATGCGTTGCCATTTTCGGTTCCTGACTCTGGATCGATCGGGGAAAGGCCGGTGAATCGCCTATGCCCCTTGAGGTTTCGGTGGATGCCGCGCGGGTTGCGGCACGGCTCACACCGCGACTGTGGCGCCGCCGCTGACCGCCTGGGCGTCGATGCGCCTGTTGTGGGCGTCGAACGCCCGGTAGGCGCGGTAGTACACGAACATCTGCAGGCCCCACGAGGACAGCGCGAGGATGTAGAAGATCGTGTGCTCCGCGTCGTCGCCCGGGATGCGGACGAAGTCGTAGATCGAGGCGATGACGAATCCGCAGGCGGTGGCCACGGCGGCCCACACGGCGTGCCCGCGCTCGCCGATCCCCCACAGGCGCTTGACGAAGTAGAGCAGGAAGATCGTGGTGAGCACGTTGACCACGATGAAGAAGACCTTGGCGGGGTTACCGATCGTCTCGGTGTACCCGACGAGGGCGAAACCCACCACCGCCGCGAGGGCGAACGCGCCGATGTCCACCACCGCAGACGGCTTGTACCGGTGGGTGACCTTCATCAGCCCGAGAACCAGGATCAGCGTGATACCGACGGACCGGGAAAAGGCATCCAGGAAGGACGCGGCAGCGTACAGCGGGCTGTCGTGACCAGCCTTCAAGATTCCGTAGAACAGGAAGTTCGTACCCGACGTCGCGACGATGATCCACTCGATGCCGAGCAGGTAGTTCTTGTAGTTCCGGATGAACTTGATCCCGTAGGTGAATCCGACGGCGATCATCCAGATGTCCGCGACCGCGAAGAGCAGTTCTCGTATGGACATGATTTTCTCCTTGGAGGTGACATCAGCCGATCGGATGGGCGGCGAAGAAGCCGGGCTGCCGGTCGGAGGCGATTGTTAATTCGTGAGGGCTGCCAGGCGGTCTGAGGCGCGGTCGGCGAGCCAGGCCGCGTACAGCGCGGGGCCGCTGACGAGGCTGGGCCAGAAGCGCTTTCGGCCGTGCCAGATCGCCGCCAGGTCGTCGTGCAGCGGCGCGCCGCCGATCCGGTCCGCCAGCAGATGACCCACGTACTGCGCCTGGGCGAAGCCGTGGCCGTTGCAGGCGAGCGAGTAGAGCACGTTGTCGGAGGCCTCGCCGGCGACGGGGAGCCACGTGGAGCTCATGCCGATCCAGCCGCCCCAGGCCCGCTGCGGCTTGACGTCGTGCAGGCCCGGGAAGCGCTCGCGGAATCCGCGGACGAGGTCGTCGGCGACGTTCTGCGCGGGAGTGCGGCCCGGTAGTGGGTTCCGCCCGGTCTGTACGCGGCGAGTGCCGAACACGATGGTGCCCCGTGGGGTCACGCGGTAGCTCTCGATGATCATGTGCAGCGTGACCATCGGGGCACGGCTGGTCCAGCCGATCTCGTCGAGTCGCTCGGGTGCGATGGGTTCGGTCTCGACCAGGGAGGTCCACACCGGGGTGGCGAGGTTCTTCGGCGCGATGGAAAGACCCGCGCTGTGCGCGTTGGTGGTCAGCAGTGCCTTGCGAGCCCGGACCGTTCCGTCCGTTGTTTCGACGGTGACCCCGTCGCCGGTGTCGGTGACGTCGCGGGCGGGGGTGTGTTCGTAGGCGCGCACGCCGGCGGCGATCGTCGCGGCCCGCAGGCCGAGGGCGAACTCACCCGGGTTGAGCGTGCCGCCGACGCCCTCGCGCATTCCGCCGAGGAAGCCTTCCGGCAGGCCCGCCGCAGGCCCCTCGACGAATTCGGCCGACGATCCGGCCTCGGCCATGACCTTCGCGTTGCGGCGCGCGTGCCGCAGCTGTCCCTTGGACACGGCGGCCATCACGATGCCGGCCCGCTGGTAGCCGCAGTCGATGCCGTGGCGGGCGATCGCGTCCTCGGCGAAGTGCACCGCGTTCTCGGCATACCGATACAGGTCGCGCAGCCGATCGTGCTTCAGCAGCTTTCCGAGCAGCTCCGGATCGGCGGCGATCGAGTTCGTGATGTATCCGGCGTTGCGGGAGGTGGCGCCCCAGCCGAGGGTCTGCGCCTCGAGGAGCACAACGTCGACACCATTCTCTGCGAGGCGGAGGGCGGCCGACATGCCTCCCCCACCGCCGCCGATCACGACCACGTCGCAGTCGATGTCACCGGTCAGGGGCGGATCGATGGCGGCGGGCGGCTCGGCCCAACCGGTTTCGTGGATCAATTGCATGGCGATCACTCCCCTGCAGGTATCACCGCGGTGCCGCGAGCGCGCACCGCGACCAAGGGACGCTCCAGGACCTGCGATCGTCCGGTGTCATCGGAGCCGCGGCAGATCACGCGGAGCTCGAAGTCGACCGTGCGGCTGCGGTTGCCCTTCTTCACCAGCGTGGCCTCCGCCTCGACGACATCGCCGCCGCGGACGGGGGCGAGGAACTCGACGGACGAGTAGCCGGCGAACAGGCCCTCGTGTCCGTCCAACTCGATCGCCAGGTTCGTGCCGACGTCACCGAAGAGCTTCAGGGCGTACGCGCCGTCGACCAGATTGCCCGCGTAGTGCGCGTCGGAGAAGGCGACATAGCGCCGGTGGACTGCCTTGTTCATGAGATCTCCAGGTGGATCGGGCCCACAATGCGCGACCGTGCATCGCCGTCGACCGCGACGCCGGGGTAGCCCCGCTTGGCGATCTCGGTGCACATGCGGCGGTACTTGCCCACGCCGCCCACGTAACCCATGAAGGTGTTCGGTTTGCCCTCGATGTTGGAGCCGCGGTACCAGGAGTCGGTCGTGGCGAACAGCGTGGGGGCGACGGTGGTCTCGGTGATATCCACCCACTCGTTCTCGGCCTCGGCGGTGGCCTCGACCACCGTGGCGCCGGTGTCGCGGGCGTGCTCGAGCAGATCGGCGATCCAGTCGACGGCCTGCTCGATCGTCACCACCACGTTGCTCACCAGCGCGGGGCTCAGCGGGCCGCCGACCATGAAGAAGTTGGGGAAGTCCGCGGCCATGATCCCCAGGTAGGACCGGATGCCGTCACTCCAGGCCTCCTGCAGCTTCGCGCCGGACGCGCCGGTGAGGCCCAGCCCGAACAACGGGCCGGTGAAGGCGTCGAACCCGATCGCAAGCACCACGGCGTCCACCTCGTAGGTGCCCTTCGAGGTGACGATCGCGTTCTCGGTCATCGTCTCGATCGGCTCGTCGCGCAGCGACACCAGCGACACGTTCGACCGGTTGTAGGTCTCGTAGTAGTCGGTGCCGAAGACGCTGCGCTTGGCGCCGAGCGGGTGATACTTGGGCACCAACAGCTCTGCGGTGGCCGGGTTCTCGACGATCTCGCGGATCTTGTCGTGGATGAATTCGGACGCGGTCCGGTTCGCCTCGGCGTCGATGAGCAGGTCGGCGAACTCGGAGCCGACGCCCTGGAAGCCACTGCGCGCATAGGCCTCTTCGTAGCGCCGTCGGCGCTCCTCGTCCGAGACGTCGAAGGCGTTGTCGGTGACGGGGCGATCGGGGATGCCACCGGGCGAGTGCCTGCACTCCTCACGGATCGCCAGGTAGTCCTCCTTCACAGCGCCGACCCCTTCCGGGGAGAGTTCGGCATTCCGCGCGGGCATCACGTAGTTCGGGGTGCGCTGGAACACCGTGACGTGCTCGGCGACCTGCGCGATCAGCGGGATGGCCTGCACACCGGAGGATCCGGTGCCGATCACGGCGACGCGCTTGCCCGCGAGGTCGTCGAGCGAGATGTTCCACCGGCTGGTCGACACCTGGAGGCCGGTGAAGTTCTCGAGGCCCGGCACGTCGAAGTCCTTGGGGGTGGACAGCCCGCCGGCGCCCGAGATCAGGTAGCGGCTGCGGCGCGTCTCGCCGTTGTCCAGCCGCACCTCCCACAGCCGGTCGGCCGCGTTCCACGTCGCGCCGACCACGCGGGCATTGAAGGTGAAGTGCCTGCGCAGGTCGAAGCGGTCGGCGACGTGTTCGATGTAGCTGAGGATCTCGGGCTGCGGCGCGAACCGCTGGCTCCACGTCCACTCCTGCTGGAGCGCCTCGTCGAACGAGTACGAGTAGTAGATGCTCTCGACGTCGCAGCGGGCGCCCGGATAGGTGTTCCAGAACCAGGTGCCGCCGACGCTCGGGCCGGCCTCGAAGCCCGCGAAGGTCCACCCGGCGGTGGTGAGCCGGTGCGAGAGGTAGAGGCCGGTGAAGCCGGCGCCGACGCCGATGACATCGACGACCGCGGGATCCGAGGTGGAGGGGAAGTTCATCGTTGGTCGCTTTCTTTGTGATCATCCGACTGGATCAAATGACTATGTTTGAGTAGACCAGTGGTCCCGGTCACAGTCAAGGGGTGACGCGAAACTGGTCGCGATTGCTACATGGGAAGGTCGGGCGAATCGACGCCGACCACGCGGTCGCCGCAGAACACCCGGACGGACTCACCGGGGGCGTGACCGCCGATGCCGGAAGCGCCCCAGAAGCTCTGTGCCGAACCGTCGGCGAGATCGGCGACCTTGGCACCGTTCACACGCACCTCGCCCGACAGCACCCGGGAGCCGACCTCGATGGCGCGGTCCAGATCGCCGCCGAACACGTATGCGTCGAGACCCGACGGGTTGGCGTTGGCGACGCGCAGTGCGTCCTCGTCGGACTCCACGGCGTGCAGGCTGACGAGCGGCCCGAACAGCTCGGCGGTCGCCACCGATGCGTCGACTCCCGAAGCGACAGTGGGCGAAAGGAAGAACCCGTCGAGTGCGGGCAGCGTCGCGGGCTGATGGATCGTCGCGCCGTGGGCTCGCAGCCCATCGATGCGGCTCTGCAGCGTGGCGAAATGCGGGGCGTTCGAGATCGGGCCGAGCTCTGTGTTCTCGTCGAGCGAGTGCCCGATCTCGATGCGGGAGATGCGATCGAGCAGCGCGTCCAGGAGCGGCTCGACGAGACTCTTGTGTGCCAACACCTTTCCGGGACCCTCACACCACTGACCGTTGAGCTTGGTCATCCCGTCGAGGATCCCGTCGGCAGCCACGTCGATGTCGGCGTCGTCCAGCACGAGGGCCGGGTTGTTGCCGCCGAGCTCGAGCTGGAGCACCTTGAAATCCTCCGCGGCGGCGCGGGCGATCGCGCGGCCCGCGTTCGGGCCCCCGGTGAACGAGACGATCTTCACGCGGTGGTCGCCGGTGATCGCCGCGCCCACGTCGCCGGCACCGTGGACGAGCTGCAGCGCACCGTCTGGCAGCCCCGCCTTGACGAAGCACTCCACGATGATCTGGGCGCTGCTCGGCGCGTGCTCCGACGGTTTGAGGATGACGGGGCAACCGGCGGCGAGGGCGCTCACCATCTTCGCTGCGGGGATGAAGCTGGGGCCGTTCCACGGGGTGAGGATGGCCGCGGGGCCCCACGGGACCTTGTACAGCCGCACGTCGCGGCCTCCGGCCTCCAGTGCCGTGCGACGCGGGATGGCGCGCAGATCCGCGGCGGACGCGCGGATCCGGTGCGGGAGGAACTGCGCGACCATCCGAGCCTTCGCGATCGGGACGCCGCTGGTGAGGGCATCGGTCAGGGCGATGTCCTCGATCCGGGTCTCGACGATGTCGGCCGCACGCTCGATGACAGCGGCGCGTTCCTCGCTCGCCGCGTCATCCCAGCGTTCGAGGCCGTAGGACCGCTCGGCGTGCCGCAGGGCGCGCTCCACGTCGTCCGGGCTGGTGGTGACGGCGCGGTGGACGGGTTGTCCCGTGTTGGGGTCGAGATTCCACGCGTCCGAGATCGTCCGGCACTCGGACCACTCGTCGGCGATGTAGTTGATCGGCTGGGGCAGTTGCGGATTCGACATCTGCGGAGTCTTTCGGTGCGTAGGTGCGGATGGGGTCGGTGCGGATGGGGTCGGTGCTCACACGGTGAGGTCGGCGACGATGCGAGTCACCTCGCCCGACTTCATCGCCTCGAAGCCCTTGTTGATCTCGCGGAACGGGATAACGTCGCTGACCATCTCGTCGAGCAACAGGTGGCCCTGGAGGTACAGGCGCGCGAACTGGGTGATGTCCTCGTGCGCTTGGCCCGAGCCCATGTATGAGCCGATGAGGCGCTTCTCGCCGAAGAAGAAGTCCGACGCGGGGAGGGTGAGGTCGGTGCCGTCGGGTGCGATGCCGACCAGGCATGCGGTTCCCGTGGCCCGCAGGACCGACAGCGCGGTAGCCGCGGTCCGCGCGGAGCCGACGGCCTCGAACGAGTAGTCCACGCCGTCTCCGAGCACCTTCCGGATCTCGGTCGCGACATCGGCCGCGCCGTTCACGACGTGCGTGGCGCCGTACGTCCGCGCCGCCGCGAGCCGGGCATCGTCGAGATCCACGGCGACGATCGCCGAGGCACCGGCGAGCCGCGCCCCCTGGATGATGGCCGATCCGACACCGCCGCAGCCGATCACGGCAACGGTGGCGCCGGGGCGTACCCGCGCGCCGCGGAACACAGCCCCGACGCCGGTGATGATGCAGCACGAGAGCAGGCACCCGACGTGCAGCCCCACCTCGTCGGGCACCTTCACCAGCGAGTTCTCCCGCATCAGGGTGTGGCGGGAGAACGCGCCCAGGTCTCCGAGCCGCTCGACGACCTGGCCGCCCGGCAGCTGGAAAGCGGGGCGGGGCCGCTGCCGGATCTGCGAGACGCGCTGGCACTGCGTCGAGTGCCCGGCCTGACAGTTGCGGCACAACCCGCACGAGGGCGTGAGGGCACCGACGACGCGGTCGCCCGGGCGCAACGAGGTCACCGCGGAGCCGACCGCCTCGACGATGCCCGCCACCTCGTGCCCGACGACCACGGGCAGGTCGGCCTGCACGGTGCCGGTCATGTAGTGCAGGTCGCTGTGGCACAGGCCGACGTTCGAGACCGCGACGCGGACCTCGTTGGGCTCCGGGTCGTCGACCTGGATCTCGGTGAATTCCAGCGGTTGGTTCAGCGCGGTGAGAAGTGCTGCTTCGGTGGTGATCATCATGGTCTCCGATCTCAATTGCTCTGCGCGGGCGCCGACGGCGCCGCGTTCTTCGATGTCCAGAAGCCCCCGATGCCCTCGGTGAAGGCGCCGGACTCCCACGACTGGCGGGCGGCGTCGTCTTCGCGGGCGAACGCGGCCTCGATGTCTTCTGGGCGCGGACGCAGCAGACCCAGGTGCAGTGCGGTGGTACGGGGATCCGAGTTCCACTGGTGGACCACCTCGACCGCGCGGTCCACCAGTGTCTGCTGGGCCACGATCTCGTCGAGAAGCCCGATCCGCAGGGCCTCGTCCGCGCCGATCCGGTTTGAGCCCAGGATGATTCGCATCGCGTGGTTACGTACCAGGCGTCCCATGAGGAAGCTCGAGGCGTTCGAGATGATGATCCCGCGGTGGTTCTCCGGCTGGAAGTACTCGGCCTCGCGTGTACCGATCCGGGAGTCGCAGCACAGCGTGATCTCCGAGGCGCCGCCGACCGCGATCCCGTTGACGGCCGCGATCACCGGGATCTTCGTCTCGAGAATCGCCCGGGTGATGTCGTGGAAGGTCGCGAAGGCCTCGCGAATCTCGTCGTAGCTGGTCGGCACCGTCCGCAGGTCCTCACCGGCGGAGAAGGCCCGCCCGGTGCCCGTGAGTACGATCCCGCGGACGAGATCACCCGTCCCGAACCGGCGGATCGTCTGCGCGAGCAGCACCCGCGTGGCGACGTCCATCACGTTCAGCTTCGCCGGTCGATTCAGCGTGAGCACCGCGACGTCGTCGTCGATGCGCATGTCCAGGTAGCGGTCGGTCATGCCTGGCTCCTGTCGTTGTCGTTGCCGGCGGTGCGCGGCGGCTGCAAGTCGTAGGTGGTGCCGGGCCGCTCGGCGGAGCGCGCCTTGAGGGCCGGCTTCGACACCCGCTCAGACGGGGTGCGCGGGAAATCGGCGACGAACTCGACGTATCTCGGAACCTTGAAGCGCGCCAGCTGGTTTCGCGCGGCGGCGCTGATCCGTTCCGCGGTCGCGCGGCTCTCCTCGACGCCGGGGGCGAGCTGCACGAAGGCCTTGACCTCCTCGCCGAACAGCTCGTCCGGGACGCCGACCACCGCGGCCGCGACGACGGTGTCGTCACGCTCGAGGACGCGTTCGACCTCGGCGCTCGCGATGTTCTCCCCGCCGCGGCGGACCATGTCCTTGATCCGGCCGACCAGGCGGTAGCTCTCCGCCTCGCGGACCGCGACATCGCCGGTGTGCAGCCAGCCGTCGCGCAGGACCTGCGCGGTGTCTTCGGGCCGGTTCCAGTAGCCGAGCATCATCGGTCTGCCCGACGTGATCAGCTCGCCGGATTCTCCCTCGGCGACATCTCGGCCCTCCGGATCGACCACCCGGACCTGCTTCGTGGGAACCGGCTGCCCCAGCCGTCCGCTGCCGACGTCGGCCGTGCTCTCGGGGAGGCTGACCAGGTCGGTCCCGCTTTCGGTCATCCCGAAGATCTCCCGCCACGGCGCGCCCCAACGCTGTTCGAGCTGCGCGTGCAGCGCGACGGGGATTGCCGAGCACAGCACGAGGCGCAGGTCGTTGTCCCGGTCCCGCGGGCTCGGCGCCTGCTTGAACAGCAGCGTGGGCATCGAGCCGAGCACGTAGCAGAACGTGGCCCGGTGCCGGCGGACATCCGCCATGAAACCCGAGGCAGAGAACCGGGGTAGCACCACCAGCGGCGCGCCGATCGTGAGGCACAGCGAGGTGTTCCACTGCGGGTCCATGTAGGAGAACGGCTGCGAGGTGAGTGCCACGTCGTCGGCCCCGAGGCCCGCCGTGCTCGCGCAGATCCACCCCAGCCGGACCCAATAGTCGTGGGTCAACATGCACGCCTTCGGGAATCCGGTGGTCCCCGAGGTGTACTGGAGGTTGGCAAGCGTCTCGCCGGAGATGGTTACCTCCGGCCGGTCCCCCGGATACTGCGCGAGCGCGCTGCGCGACGCGGCTTCGACGATCCGGACATCCCCCAGATCGCCGTTCGCGGCGCGCACCTCTTCGACGAGCGGGATGTGATCGGCGTCGGTGAACATCACCCGAGCGCCGGAGTCCCGGAGCACGAATTCCAGGTCCGCGCGCTGGTATGACGAGTTCACCGGCACCGCGACGCCGCCCGCCTTGAGGATCGCGAGCCAGGCGATCGGCCACTGCACCACGTTGGGCAGCATGATCGCGACCCGGTCACCGGCGCGGACCCTGTCCTCGGAGACCAGGCGCTGCGCCAGGCGCGAGGTCCAGTCGTCGATTTCGCCGAAGGTCCACGACCCCTCCGCGAATCGGAGGAACTCGCGATCGGGAGAGCTGAGGGCCTGGTTTGCGAGCAGGCCGACGACGGTGTCGATCGGCGGGTCCATGGCCATGCGATCGAGAGCGATCGCGCGTTCCCGGTGTACTGATTCGACTTCGGTCATGTCGTCCTCTTCGAGGTGTCTCGGATGGTGATGGGGAGGCCGTCGTCGCGGGAGCGCTGCCACAAACGCGAGCCGGCATGTGATGCCAGTCATAACGGTAGCGATAGTTGGTCAGATGATCAAGGCAAATGACTAAGAACCCGCAAGGTGGTCGAACGTCGTGCGCTATCGCCTCCAGGTCCGGCTGGTAGCGTGGGAGTTGACTTGATCAGTCGTCCATATCCGATTCGACAGGAGGAACGCATGGCACGCATTCCCGCCGCTGAACGTCGCGCTGAACTGGTGGCGGCGGCCGTGCGCATGATCGCCGCCCACGGGGTGGACGGCGCAACCACACGCCGCATCGCGCAGGAGGCGAACGCTCCGCTGGCCACGCTGCACTACTGCTTCGCCACGAAGGAAGTGCTGTTCGCGGCGGTCTTCGAGCATGTCGCCGGAGTGCATCGAGAAGTGTTGACGCGCAACGATGTCCACGGCGACGTGGAGACCAGCGCGCGCGCTCTGTTGCGCGGCGCGATGGAGTGGTACATGGCGAATCCGGACTTCGCCGCGGCGATCATCGAGCTGATCAGCTGGGCCCAGCGACAGGAGGGCAAGCAGGCCGAGATGGTGTACGACGAGGCATTCGCGACCATGCGGACGATTCTCGAGACCGCCGCAACCGCTGACGGCCAGACGATGGACCCGGACACCGTCGACGAGCTGACCTACATCGTGTCCGCACTGTCCGACGGATTCGCACTCAACAACCTGGTGTTCACCGACCGCACAGCGGCGGAGCGACAGATCGAGACCACCCTCGGCGTGCTCGACGCTTGGATGGCGGCACACCTCGGCGATGCCGCCGAGCCAGCGGCCCAGGCCTCGAAGGCCCCCAAGGCCTCGCCCGAGGAAACCCTGCGTTCGCTCGTGTCCTGGGTGAGCGTGGATTGATACCGCGCTGACACGAAAGGCCACTGTCGGCCGCCACCGTTCGGTGGCGGCCGACAGTTGTCCTGGGGTCAGGCCGTCTCGGCCTGGAGGTTTTTGCCTGTGAGGCTTCCTGCGGTGGCCCTGAGCTCCTCGAGGTGGGCTGCGTAGATTCCGTGGGGTGTGGTGCCGTACTTCTTGCACAGTGCGGCGGCGGCTGCGGTGGCAATTGCGTGCTGTCCGCCGTTGCCCATGAATTTGGTGGTGGAGCCTGCGATGTGGGTCACGCTGATGTGTTTGCCGGCCATCATCAGGTTGTCGACATTCGTGGAGTACAGGCAGCGGAAGGGAATCGAGAACGGTTTCCCGTCTCGGGTGTCCCATTTCCAGTCTTTGAGCCGGAAGTCGTACTTTTCGTTGCCCGGGTAGTGCAGGCAGAACGGTCCCGAGTTCTGCACCACGGCGTCGGGGAAGTGTTTGTCGGTGCGGATGTCGGTTTCGGTGAGGATGTAGTCGCCCCGGTAGCGTCGGAACTCGCCCTGCGCGGGCACGTATGCAACCCAGTCCAGCTGCAGGTTGGCGTAGGTGTCGGGTTCGAGGTTCTTGACGTTGGAGAAGGTCCCGTAAATCGCGCGGAGGAGATGATCGCGGATGTGCTCTGCCTCGGTGTAGGGGTCGAGCCATTGGCCGTACTCCCAGAAGTGACTTGCGGGGACCAGCATTCTGCGCCTGATGGTTGGGTCGGGCACCTTGTCGGGGCCCGCGACAGGGCCGGGCGCATTGTCGACACCCGGCCTTTCCAACTGTCCGCCCAGGTTGGCGTAGTCCTTTGCGACGTCCACGGCCCACGGCACTTCCGGGAAGGGAACGGGCGCATCCGCCATCCGGGTGCGAAAGAAGACCGTATTTCCGTGATGCATGTCGACGCGGTCCGCGGGGGCCAGGCTTTCGCCGAACTCCGCGTGGGACTCGTGGCCGAACAGCGTCTCGGCACCGGCGAGCAGACCAAGGATGGCTGTGCCGGAACAGTCGATGAATACGGGTGCACGAAACCGGCTCTCCCGCCCGCTGCGGGCGTCGCGTGCATCGACCGAGACGATCCTCGATCCCTCGGTGACCACGTCGTAGACGTGGTGCTCCAGGTAGACAGCCGCGTTCGGCTCCGCCGCGAGAACTCTCGCTGCGTGCAGGTCACCCTCGGGGGTTCGCTCGCTGAGCTCCTTGACCAGATCGCCGGTTTCGCCCCTGGGGGTGATACCGATCTCGACGCTTGCGTTGCCGCCGAGGTACGGCCGGTTCTGGATCAATGCCACCGTGCACCCCAGGCGGGCCGCCGATAGGGCGGCGGCCGATCCGGTGACGCCGCCCCCCACGATCACGACGTCGTAATCGCCGGCCGGCACCGGTGCGTCCGGCAGGCCGCGAAGGTTCTTGCGCCAGGACCGAGCGGTGGGGCCGGCTCCCTCGGGTGGCGTCTCGTCGCCGCGGGTGAGGAAGATGGCGTCGCAGCGGCCGTCGAAGCCGGTCAGGTCGTGCAGCACGAGTTCTGTGTCGCCCGAGGGGAGGTCCACAGCACCTGCGGGTTGCCAGGACCAGTCCCGGCCGTTGGCGCCGAACTCGGTGGCCAGTGTCGTCCCGTTGACGGAGAGGGTGAACCGGCCGGGGTGATGCGAGGGAACCCAGTCCTTGGCGCGAACCCACACGCGATATCGGCCTGCCTCGGGCACCTCGATCACAGTTTTGGCATCTGCGACGGGGTTACCCAATCCATGGGCGAGAAGGTACGGCGAACCCATCTGCGATTCGAACTGTGAATCCAGGACCCAACCGCCGTAGTCGTCGAACTCCTCGGCCTCGACCAAGATCCTCGTACTGGCCGGTGACGCCGTCGCACTCATGTGATCCTCCTACATTGATGACTTTCGATGTGGCGACGTGGGCGATGTTTCGATCCGTGCGCGGCCGAGGTCGTCGCGGGATTCAGCCCACGTTCGCCGTTGGGGTCACGACTGATCGGAGAGTGATTGCGACCGCCGAACTGCCAACGGCCGCAATCACTCTGTCGGTGTCAGAGTCGCTTGCCGGCCTCGGCGACGACCCAGCCCAGCGCCGGATCGTCGCGCTCCATCCACTCGGGATGCCACTGGACACCGAGCACCGGCGACCCCGGCAGCTCGACCGCTTCGACGACGCCGTCACCCGCGCGCCCCGTGACCACAAGGCCGGTACCGCAGCGGTCGACCGCCTGGTGGTGCCACGAGTTTGTCACCGCGCTGGCGCCGAACAGTCGTTCCGCGGTCGAGCCGGGCTCGAATGTAACCTTGTGGTCGCCGTCTCCGTCGGTGAGCGGCGGCGCCGCCGACAGATGCCCGACGGAGCTCGGCGGCAGGTCGGCGATCAGCGTGCCGCCCAGGGCGATGTTCAGGACCTGCATGCCTCGGCACACACCGAGAACGGGGATGTTCCTGGCGAGCGCGGCACGCACGAGCGCGATCTCGAACTCGTCCCGACCGGTGTCGTGCACCGTCGGATCATCCCGCGGGTCCACGTCACGGACCACCGACAGATCGCCACCCCAGTAGGCGGGATGAACATCCTGGCCGCCGGTGATGACCACGCCCGACAGCCAGTGGCAGAGCGCCTCCGGGTCGGCGTCGTAGGGCAGGTTCACCGGAATCCCACCGGCCCTGTCGATCCGGTCCGAGAAGTCGGACATGAAGGAGTCGGCGAACAGGTGGCCGTAGCGCTTGTCCAGACCATCGACCAGTCCCAGCCGGAACCGTCGGCCGGTGAGGCCGATCAATGGCCGAATGGCGCCCGGCGCCGCTTTCCCCGCGGTCACGGGAACTCGAAGTATCGGGCGGACTCCCATTCGGAGAGCTCGGCGAACGGATCGCCGCCCGCGGTGTGGAACTGCATCCACTCCCAGCGCCGCGTACCGACCCAGTAGTCGACGAACTCGTCGCCGAGCTGCTCGCGCAGGATCAGGTCCGTCTCGAGCTCGGCGGCCGCCTTGGTGATGGTGTCCGGCAGCCGTTCGAGGTCGGGCACACACCACGCCAGGTCGCTGACCGGCTCGGGTGGCTCGATCTCGCCGTCGAGGCCGGCGATCACACCGGCGAGAATGGCCGCGACCGCGAGGTACAGGTTCGCGTCGGCGCCGGGCACGCGGTACTCGAGGCGGGAGTACGCCGGGTGCCCGCACACCGCGCGCACCGCGGTGCTCTTGTTCGCGATGCCCCACGTGACCGTCGTCGGCGGGCCGCTCAGGTCGACCAGGCGGCGGTAGGAGGTGATCTGCGGGAGCATGACCGACGCCGCCCCCCGCATCGTCGCGAGCAGCCCGCCGACCGCGTGCCGCATCGTGTCCGACGGCCCATCGGGGGCGTAGAACGCGTTGACACCGTCGCGCTGCAGGGACAGGTTGACGTGCGAGGCCTGGCCGTACCCGGCGGTCGGCTTGGCCATGAAGGTCACGGTGTGCCCGAGCTCGAAAGCCACCTCACGCATCACCTGCCGGGCACGAGCCCAGTTGTCGCACACCGAGATCGGATCGCCCGGAACCAGATTGAGTTCGACCTGGCCCGCCGCATCCTCGTCGCTCCACGCCTCCCACTCGATGCCGATCTCGTCGAGACGGCGAGCGACCGCCGACATGTAGTCGACCCAGTCCTTCGACTTCGCGAGGTGGTACGCGGTGCCCGCGGAACCACCGAGCGGAGTCAGGTCGCGGTATCCCTTGGCCCGGGCCTCGTGGATGGATTCCTGGAACAGGGTGGCCTCGATCTCGACCGCCACGGTGGCCGTGAAACCGCGCGTTCCGAGTCGATCGACCAGCTTGCGGGCCAGGTTGCGCGGACAGGTCCCGATCGGGGTGCCGTCGGCCTGCCAGTAATCACCGATCACGGACTGCAGGCCCGGCTCCCACTGCACCAGCGTCGACATGTCGGGCCGGAACTGCACGTCCGACACATGCCCACGCCACTCGGGGAAGGCGAAGCCGAAGGTCGGGGCGTTGCCCAGGTCGAGGCCGAACAGGAGATCAGCCATCGCGAAGCCCGAGCCCGCACCCGCGGTGAACTTCTTGGGCGCCAGATTCTTGCCGAGGAAGCTGCCGTCGTGGTTGGTGGACTCGAGCCGGACCGTGTGCACGGGGGTTTCGAGATCCCTTACGGTGGTAGTGATTTCAGACATCGTAACGAACCTTCCAGGATGCGGCGACCAGCACCGACAGCTGAGAGAATGTGCCGCGCACGCCGATCAGACCGGTGGACAGGGCGGCGATCAGATCGACCGCGCCGGTGAAGATGGCAGCCAGCAGTTCCGGCGGGCCTGCGATGACGTAGTAGGTCTCCCCCTCGCCCGCGACGACCTGGTCCGGGCCTTCGGGGCCCTCCGTGATGGCGATCAGCATGTCGGGAATACCGGGGATCGACCGGGCCGCGGCCCAGAAGGTCACCGCGGCGGTCTTCCAGTCCGGCAGCGGCGGCGACAGCAGAGCGATGGCCACGGCCACGAACTCGCCCGAGCCGACGGGCTCGCCGACCGGGGCGAAGAACTGGTTCAGGTCGACAGTCACGTCGAGGTCGGGCTCGACGAACACGCCGCCCGACACCGCGATGGCGCCGTTGGCGATGCTGATCGTGGCGGCCTGCGGGGTGTCGTGGGAACGGATTGCGATCGCGCCTTCCAGCCCGGCGGGCAGGAGGGAGCTGTCGGCGCGGACGGAATCGGCGATGGTCCGACCGATCAGCCGGACGATCGGGCTCGCATCGTCCTCGATCCGAATGTCGACCCCGCCGACCGCGTCGTCCCCGCGGGTCGCGGGGCCGATCGTCGTTTCGGTCATCCTTCTGTCCTTTCGATTCGACGAGATCGTGTGCGCGGTACACCGTCAGCAGTGGATCTCAAATGGGACGCGACTTTCTAGTCAAACGTCTGGGTCATATGACTAAGATAGTGAGGCACAGATCACTCCCTGTCAACGACTGCGAGGTTTCTTCAGATGAACGACGACGCCCCCGCCTGGTGGAATCTGCTCGACGACAATGCCAAGGCCGTGGCCCGGATGATCGCCCATGTCCTGCAGAAACCCATCCGTGAGCTGGGACCGGAGCAGACCCGGGCGCTCCTGAACACGGCACCACCCGCGGAGCCGATCACGCCGCTGGACCATGTCGAACAACTGACCGTGCCGACCCGCGCGGGTGCGATCCGGGCTCGCCTGTATCGCGCGGACAGTGCCGGCCAGGACGGCGACCGTCCCGCCCTCGTCTACCTGCATGGCGGAGGATTCGTCCTGGGAACCCTGGACGGAGCCGACGAGCTGTGCCGCGCGATCGCCGCCGGATCCGGATGGACGGTCGTGTCCCTGGACTACCGCCTGGCTCCCGAAAACCCTTACCCGGCAGCACTGGAAGACTGCCTCGACGCCTACGCGTGGCTGACCCGGACAGCACCGGAGCTCGGCATCGATCCGGGACGGATCGCGATCGGGGGTGACTCCGCCGGCGGCAATCTCGCCGCCGCCCTCTGCCTGTTCCGACGCGACGAGCACAGCCCCCTCCCCGTGGCGCAGGTGCTCGCCTACCCCGCCGTCGACGGGACATTCACCGCGCCGTCGTGGTCGGAGTTCGCCGACGCACCGATGTTGAGCGCCGCGGACGCGCGCTGGTTCTGGGACCAATACGTCGGCCCAGGACACCGGGCGGACGACCACCTCGCGGCACCCATGCGCGCCGAGTCGCTGCGCGGCCTGCCGCCCGCCCTGATCCTGACCGCTGAGGTCGACCCGATCCGGGACGACGCCGAGGCGTACGCGGCACGGCTCCGGCGCGACGGCGTCCCCGTCTCGCTGACCAGGTACGCCGGCGTCTTCCACGGCTTCGTCACCGAGATCGGTGCGTTCGCGCAGACGAAACAGGCGATCGACGAGGTGTGCCTGCACCTGCGCGAGATCGCGCGGGCATAGCTTGGGGTTCGGACCTACCCGACCGGATACCGCGGCGGCAGCGGCAGACCACGCTCGCGCATGACTTCGCGCAGGTGATCGGGGTAGTCGGTGATGATGCCGTCCACGCCCTGATCCAGCAGCGAGCGCATGGCGGCGGTATCGTTGGCGGTCCACGGCACGATCAGCATGCCGTTGTCATGGGCCTCGTCGACCATGGCGCGCGTGACCAGCGGCAGGCTCACCGAACCGTCGGGCGGCAGGGCGTACATGGGCGACAAAGCCGTGGCGCCGAAGGATTTCGCCGTGCGGACGAGGCTGCCGCCGAACTGGATCGGATGCAGTCCGCCCAGCCACGGGGAAAACGGGTAGACCTTGGTGGGATCGGTCAGGGCGTAGAGACGCAGGCCGGGATCGGTCTGGTGCATCAGGATGAGCGTGCCCCAGTCGAAGCTCTGGATGGCCGCGCGCTCCCGCATTCCGGCTCGGGCGATCTCCTGGACGGCTCGCTGGACGAACGCCTCCCGCGATGCGGTCTCCCTGCCGTTCGCGTCGGTCTTCAACTCGATGCTGAAGCGGACATCGTCGGCGGAGTGGGTGCGGGCGAGAGCGAAGACCTCGTCCAGGGTGGGCATTTTCGCGCCGGGTGCGGTGCGCTGACCGGGGTAGTCGGACTGCGCCCTGGAACCGCAATCCACCGTCCGCACCTGGTCGAAGGTCAGGTCCTTGATGAACTTGCCGACATACGGGAACTGCGGGTCACCGGGTGTCGCGGGTTGCGTGTCCGCGCACTTGCCGCTGTCGATGGCGGCATCGTGGGTAATGACGTCGCGCCCGTCCCTGGTGATCGCGAGATCGAGTTCCAGCGTGGACACCCCGAGATCGAGCGCATTCGCGAATGCGGGCAGCGTGTTCTCCACCACGAGCCCCCGCCCACCGCGATGCGCTTGCAGATCGAAGGCGCTCGGGGGCGCGGCGGCGGCGCCGGGCGTACCGAGAACGGCGGCGGCGCTCGTCGCGAGGGCAAGGGTGAGCAGTGCGGCCTTCACTATCGGAAACTCCTGCCCTCGAGGTGAAATCGGACCACGGTCACACTAGAGGGCGGCCCGCAACGAAATCCTGAGAACCGGCCGCGCGGTACCGCCGGAATAGGGTGGGTTCGTGACGTTGCGACGGCCTATGCTGCCCACCACCCGACCCACCCGGACACTGCTCCTCGCCGCGATGATCGCGCTGCCGATGGCGTCCGGATTCGCTGCCCCGGCCCTCGCATCGGCCCCCGCGGCCCCGGCGGCTCCCGCTGTTCCGGAACGGCAATCCGTCAGCGAGCGCTACGCGGCCACCGGCATCCACGCCGTCACATCGGTTGCGGTGCCCGGATACCAGGTGTTCCACCCCGCCGACATCGCCGCCAGCACCGACCGCCATCCGGTGGTCACCTTCGGTAACGGAAGCCACGCGACGTACGAGCAGTACGAGGAGCTGCTACGCCACCTGGCCTCCTGGGGCTTCGTCGTCGTGGTCGCCGACAGCAGCGTCACCGGCGACGGGACCGAGATCCTGGCGGCAGCGCGCTACGTCCTGGCGCAGAACGACAACCCGGAGAGCGTCTTTCACGATCGCATCGACGTCGCTCACGTCGCCGCCGTCGGACATTCGCAGGGCGCCGGGGGCTCGATCAATGCCAGCACCGACTCCGACGGACTCATCACCTCCACCGCGGTGCTCGACCTGCCCGATCCCTGGTGGGCCACTCGGCCCGTCGACGTGATCGACGTGGCTCGACTGACAGGTCCGGTGTTCTACCTGACCGGGGCCGAGGATCCGGTCTCGACGGCCATCCCGCAGGCCGCCTATCACGCCGAGAGCCCGGGACCCGCGGCCCGCGGCCGCCTGCTGGGGGTGGGGCACAACTGGCCCACCGACGGGGGTGGATTCCGCGGGTACCTCACCGCGTGGCTGCGCTTCACCCTCACCGGCGACACCGACGCCGCGCGCGCCTTCGTCGGTCCGGCGCCGGAACTGCTGGCCGATCCACGGTGGGACGGGACTGCGGTCAAGGGTTGGTGAATCAGCGCGCGGCGCGGGCGCGGCGTGCTCCGCGCCTGCGCTCCCGCTCGAGACTCCAGAGGTAGTGGTCGAAGTCGACCTCCATGGTGTGCCGCGGCGAGTTGTAGAACCGCCGCTTGGCGCGATCGTGCTCGGCCGTCATCTGAGTCCGGATCTCGGCGTCGGGCGGCGGTAGGTACCGGCCCGCGAGGGCCTCCGCGATCCACGCGCTCTGCGCCTCGGCGAGCGGCATCACCGCGCCGAGCGGCTGCAGAAGCCCGACGAAGTACAGGCCGGGAAGGTCCGGGTGCACGGTTCGCTTCCACAGCGGCAGGTCGTTCTCGGGGGCGGCGACGAGCTCCGGGTCGAAGAACGGAAAGCTCACCCGGTATCCGGTGGCCCACACGATCAGGTCGGCGCGGGACCGGGTCCCATCCGCGAAAACGACCGTGTCGCCTTCGAACCGGTCGATCTGCGGGCGTGGGCTGATCGCGCCGGCCCGCAGGCGCGCACGGATCTGCTCGGACTGCACCGGGTGCGCCTGACCGGGCCGATGCGTCGGCCGCGGCAGCCCGTAGCGGGTCAGGTCACCGGCCGTGAGGGCGCTGACCCGGAGCCCGGCGGAGATCACCCAGCCAGGCAGCCAGCCCGGCATCACGAACCGGTCGGCGGGCTTGCCGAGCAGCATCTTGCGCATCACCCAGTGGCTGCGCCGCACCGACAGCGTGGTGCTGCGCGCGACCTTGGACGCCTCGACCGCGATGTCGAGACCCGAGTTCCCCATGCCGACGACCACCACGTCGCGGCCGGCGAGCTGGTCGGCGGTGCGGTAGTCGTGGGAGTGGATCTGCTCGCCGGTGAAGCTCCCCGGAGCGGGGTCCGGCCAGCGGGGGTCCCAGTGGTGTCCGTTCGCGACCAGCACGGCGTCGTAGCTCGCCACGCGCTCGCCGGCGGGGCCGGTCGTACGGACCGACCACGTGCCATCCGCGGCCCGCTCGACCTGCTCGACGGTGGTGCCGAAGGTGATGGTGTGCCGGAACCCGAAATGCTCTACGTAGGACTCGAAGTAGGCTCGGACCTGGTCGTGCCGCGCGTAGGGCGGGTAGTCGGCGGGCATCGGGAAGTCCGAGAACGCCATCCGCGGGCAGGACGTGTTGATCTCCAACGTCTCGTAGCAGGCGGACACCCCGTTCGGGTTGTCGTAGACCCAGTTGCCGCCGATCACGCTTCCCTGCTCGAAGCAGTCGAACGGGATTCCGGCGACGTGGAGCGCCTTGGCCGCGGCGATGCCCGATGATCCCGCACCGATCACGCACACGCGGGGCAGGGGCTCGACCGTCGGAGCCGGGGCGGTGGCGGCGGGGGCGCTCCGCCGGGGTTTGACAAGATTGGGCATGGCGGCCATGTTCGCACGACCCCGCAGCCGACACGGGGTGTTCTTGTCCTGCCGGGCCGGTCAACGGGGTTGATCCACCAGATCGCCCCTTGTCTGGTGCCGAGCTTGCCACGCAGACTGTAAACGTTCGCGCAGAGCAACCAGGGCCCTGCTCGTCGACCCGGGAACCCTGCTGACAGCCAGTAATCAGGAGGGACCTCCGATGCCCACTCCCAGTCCCGGCTATTCGATCACTCTCCGCGTGCAGGCGCCGGTGGGCACCGGCACCACGTCGACACTCGCCACGGCGATCGCGTCCGTCCAGGGTGCGATGACCGCGCTCGATGTCGTCGAGAGCCACCCGAACTACATGGTCATCGACATCACCTGCGACGCGTCGGACGTCCAGCACGCCGACCAGATCTCCACCGCCATCGCCGAGGTGCCAGGGGTGACCGTCGGAAAGGTCAGTGACCGCACCTTCCTGCTGCACCTGGGCGGCAAGCTCGAGGTGGTCCCCACCGTGCCGCTCAAACACCGCGACGACCTCTCCCGCGCCTACACCCCGGGCGTCGCCCGGGTGTGTACCGCGATCGCGGACAACCCCGAGGACGTGCGCCGCCTGACGATCAAACGCAACACCGTCGCCGTCGTCACGGACGGATCCGCGGTGCTCGGGCTCGGCAACATCGGCGCCGCGGCGTCGATACCGGTGATGGAGGGCAAGGCGGCGCTGTTCAAGCAGTTCGCCGGCGTCGACGCGTGGCCGGTCTGCCTCGACACCCAGGACCCGGACGCGATCGTCGAGATCGTCCGGGCACTCGCACCGGTATACGGCGGCATCAACCTCGAAGACATTTCCGCGCCACGCTGCTTCGAGATCGAGGCCCGGCTGCGTGCAATTCTCGACATTCCGGTGTTCCACGACGATCAGCACGGCACCGCGATCGTCGTGCTCGCCGCCCTGACAAACGCGCTGCGCGTGGTCGACAAGTCGCTGGCGGATGCCCGGATCGTGGTCTCCGGGGTCGGCGCGGCCGGGCACGCGATCATCCGGCTGCTCACCGCGCAGGGCGCCACGAACATCATCGGGTGCGGCCGCAAGGGGATCCTGTCCCCCGATGACACCGCCGACCAGTTCCGCGCCTGGATCGCCGAGAACACCAATCCCGGGGCCCGGACCGGAACCCTGCGGGACGCGCTGGTCGGGGCCGATGTGTTCGTCGGCGTCTCCGCACCGAACATCCTCACCGGCGACGACATCGCCACGATGGCCGACAAGTCCATCGTGTTCGCCATGGCCAACCCGGTCCCGGAGGTCGACCCCGTCGCGGCCGGCCGACACGCCACCATCGTCGCCACCGGCCGGTCCGACTTCCCGAACCAGATCAACAACGTGCTCGCCTTCCCCGGGGTGTTCCGCGGCCTGCTCGACGCACACGCCGTCGACATCACCGACGACATGCTCATCGCCGCCGCCCGCGCGATCGCCGACACGGTGAAGCCATCCGAGCTCAACGCCACCTACATCGTGCCGAGCGTGTTCGACGCGGCGGTGGCGCCGGCGGTCGCGGCGGCAGTGCGAGACGCGGCGGGGCGGGGCTCAGCGCGCTGAGCCGGGGCGATGCCCGCGATCCTCCCAGACGTGTCGGCGCTCCTGTGCAATGAGTTCCTTCGCATGGCGGCTGTCCACGCGGAACCGCTCAACCGCGTCGCGAGCCGCCAGCGCGGCGAGCTGGAACGCATGGCGTGCCTCCATCCACGCATGCTGCGCGGCGTGGCGGCTGCTGAGCGCCGCCTTGCGCCCGAGGCCGGCGTCAGCCGCCTCCTCGTGCTCGGCAACGTGCCGGTCGGCCAGAAGGGCGTGGTCGTTGCCTTGCCGGCTGTAAAGATCCTCGTGTGCCGCCAGGTGATCCCGCGACACCTGGGCATGGTCGGCGACGTGTCGACGTTCGACCTCTGCGTGTTCGGTTGCGTGCCGGTGGCCAAGTGTTTCGCTGTCCGGCTGGTCTTGCTGCACCATGATGGCCTCCTCGCCCGGTTGGACGACGTCGGTGCTGAGCTAATTCCACTCCCACAGGCGGCCTTCGGATTTACCGTCGGTCACCTGGTACTCGAACACAACCGCGATACCGTTGAGACTGCGCAACTCCTCGGAGGCAGTCTCGTAAAACACTGCACCACGCCAGTCGAGTTGGCCTGGCCCGGTGAATCTGCCTACACCCTTTCCGGTGAAGGTCGCCGTCTGCCCGCTCGCGGTGACGACGAAGCCATCTCCGAGCCCGGTCATCGTTCCGTTGGGACGCATCGTCCCGACATAGGTGACGGTGACGGTGACTTGAACACCACAGAGCGTGCCTACCTGTTGGTCGGTCACCTCGGTGCGTGGACCCAAGCCGGCATCTGGCAGAACTCGCTGGCTGATGGTTTGTCCGGCCAGTTCCCCGACCTGCTCTCCGAGCATGATGATCTCCTTTGCCGAGTATTGACGCGTGTGCATCGTCCTGATGGCTGGAGTGACACCACGACGCTGCGCGGCGAATCAATCGTAAGACTGGGCGCCGACGCGGCCAATCGAACAAAGGTGCAGCGCCAGCGCGACAATCTCGGCCTGATCCGAAAGAGTCAGTCGTACAACACGATCAACTTCCGTTAGACCACGGGAATCACTGGAAGTAGGACGCATAGTCGCGGAAAGGAACCTGGCCGGTTGGGCTCGACCTCACGGCGTCGGCAACCGCCGAAGGAATGGGAGCCCAGTGGGCTGGCATCGCGGCCGCCAGGGAAGGCTTCAGAATGTAGAGCAGGGCGAAGTTCACGATCCAGAGCGGCGGCGCCATCGACATGCCCACCTCCGAACTCACACCCCCCTTGGTGTTGGTCACCAACTGAGCCTCGCCCGAAATCTGTTGCGATGCGAAGCCATAGACCGCTTGCACCGTGTATGCCGACCGGTAGAGCGCGATCAGGGTTTGTGTCGCACCGTTGTTCCTCAACCATGTGCCGACAAACCCGCCGGGAGCGATCAACGAGTTCACCTGCCTCGTCGGTGCGGCCGCGTTCGCCGGGCTCTCCAGCTGTCCGCTGGTGTTCACGTAGAGCCCGTAGCTGGCCAGAACCGACGGCGTGGAGCGGCCGTCGACGTCGGAATAGAGGGGACGGCCGTTCGTATTGGTGAGGATCCGGGCGCATGCATCGATCACCTCGGCAGCCTCGCGGCTGCCACCGACCCCGCCGCCGGTGCTGAGGTCGCGATACTGCTGCTCGGATAGAGCGTCGGCCCTGTTGAGCCCAATCTGGCCGGCGATCTCGTCCGCCGCTTGCTGACCGAGTGGCTGGTTGAGCTGCCCCGGACTGGTCATCTGCGTCGGCGCCAGGCGCTCGTAGCCGGGTGCCCCGGCGAAGGGGATCGCGAACCCGGTATCGACGGTGTCAGCCGCTGGTTCGGCGCCGGCTGTCTGGGTAGCTGCCGGGGAGAGGAGGCACACTCCAACCAGTGCCAGTACCGAGATGGTCCTGCGGTGGGGGGTTGCTCCGCGTCGATGCCCCGGACCCGCTAACCCTATGCCGCGCATACGTCGTCAACCTCCCAGCACACCGTCGGGCGATCAAACACAAGCTTGTTCCCCGGCCAAACGCCGTGTCAAGACCGCGTCGACCCGTGTGAGCGAGACGGTGTGCGGAACCCGTTACATGTCAACCACTTACGCCATATCCGCCGCCTATCCGCGATCTGAACTCGGCGGCGCGGTGCCGACCGGGGTCGCTTCGAGCTCGGCGTGGAGGATCTCGCGGGCCTGCTCCGCCGCGCGGGCGATGCTCTCGGAGACGAAGTCGACGAAGCGGGCGATGTTCTCGAGGCGGGCGGCGGCCGGGGTGCCGGAACCGAGGACGCCGACGCCCTGCCGTGCGACCTCGACGAGGTGAGCGGTGGAGCGGGCGCTGGCCATCATCGATTGGTACCAGACATCGTCGTCGACGACGTAGCGCTCACGGCGGCGTTCGTCGCGTTCCCGGCGGACGTGGCTCTGACTCTCCAGGAACGTGATCGCTTTGGAGACGGACGCCGGGCTGACCTGGAGGCGCTGAACGAGCTCGGAGGCGGTGAGACTGCCCGCGTCGGTGGTGTAGAGGCAGGCCAGCACCCGGGACGTCATCTTGGGCAGGCCTGATTGCATGAAGACGGCGGCGAACATCTCCTCGTACTCGCGTACGGCCTCGGCGTCGCGCCCGTCGGCCTGCGGGGGCGCCTCAGGCAACCGGGACGTGGCCTTCCTGCGCCGGTGGGTGCGGCGCTGGGTGGCTTGGTGGGCCAGGCCGGCACGGTAGGCGGTCGGGCCGCCGTTGCGCATCACCTCACGCGTGATCGTCGAGGTCGGACGATCGAGGCGCCTGGCGATCTCCGCGTAGGCCAGGCCGTCGGCCAACCCCAGCGCGATCTGCTGACGGTCCTGCTGAGTGAGCCTGCCTCCCGGCATCGCGACCTCCTTCGTGCTCCCTGAAGCCCCACCATAGCGTTCACTCCAGATTCATTGCAATGATCGAGGCGGGCAGACGTTGCATTGATTCTCAAAACACTGCAACGATTGATGGGTATTTACCTGCAACAATGCCGGAGTTGCGCAACGAATGTGTTGAAGCATCTTGGAAAGCAACGTAGCGTTTCCAGTGTTCGCAAACAACGAGTCACAGGAGAGCACGATGCTGAAGTTCGATACCCCCACCCCGATCTCCGTCGTCTTGGACATCCCCGCGGGGCGCGTCCAGTTCATCGCCGCCGATCGGACCGACACCGCCGTCGAGGTCCTGCCCGCGGACGCCTCGAAGCGCCGCGACGTGCAGGTGGCGGAGCAGACCAAGGTCGAATACGGCGACGGCGTCCTGCGGATCGAGGCCTCGGCGAAGAACCAATCCCTCAGCCCCTCCGGATCCATCGAGGTGACGGTCCAGCTGCCCGCCGGTTCCCGGGTCGAGGCGAAGGCGACCACGGCCGAACTCCGGGCCGTCGGACGATTCGGCGACGTCGCCTTCGAGGGCGCGCACGGCGCGATCAAGATCGACGAGGCCGCGAGCGTCCGCCTCACCACCGACGCCGGTGACGTCTCGGTCGGCCGCCTGGGCGGCCCCGCACAGATCAGCACCAGCAAGGGCAACATCGACATCGCCGAGGCGGTGCGCGGCACGGTCGTGCTGCGCACACAGGCCGGCGAGGTGTCGATCGGCGCCGCCGCCGGAGTCTCGGCCTCCCTGGACGCCGGCACCACCTACGGCCGGATCCGCAACGCGCTCAACAACACCGAAGGCGCCGCCGCCCAGCTCGACATCCACGCGACCACCGCCCACGGCGACATCAACGCCCGCAGCCTCTGACCCGCAGCCTCCGGGGAGCACCGCCGAGGCGTCGGCGCCGAAACGGGTCCCGCAGATCGAACACCACGAGCAAGGAGATCAATGATGGAACACAACAACAGCGGCTTCTCCGAAGCAGGGCTGCGCAGAGTACGCGACGTGCTGGACCGGCATGTCGAGTCCGGAAAGATCCCCGGGCTCGTCGCCCTGGTCAGCCGGGGCGGTGAGACACACGTCGAAGCGATCGGGACGATGCGCGCCGACGGTGGCGCGCCGATGCGCCGGGACACGATCTTCCGGATGGCGTCCACATCCAAGCCGGTCACGACGGCGGCGGCGATGATCCTGCTCGACGAATGCCGGCTGCGGCTGGACGACCCGGTAGATCCGTGGCTGCCCGAACTCGCCGACCGTCAGGTGCTGAGGCGGCCCGACGGACCGCTGGACGACACCGTGCCTGCGCAGCGGCCGATCACCGTGCGGGACCTGCTGACCTCCACATTCGGGCTCGGAGTGGATCTCACGTTGATGGGCTCCCCGATCATGGCCGCCGTTCTCGACCGCGCCAACTACAGCCCCGAAGCGGGGGCTGCGCCCGAGCCGGACGAGTGGATGCGCCGCCTTGGCGAGCTGCCGCTTTCGTACCAGCCCGGAGAGCAGTGGCAGTACGAACTCAGCAACGATGTCCTCGGCGTGCTCGTCGCCAGGGTCTCGGGTCAGCCGTTCGAAACGTTTCTCCGCGAACGCCTCTTCGATCCGCTGGGGATGAAGGACACCGGCTTCCACTTGCCCGCCGGCAAGATCGACCGGCTGCCGCCCAGCTATGTGCCCGACCCGGAGACCGGGGAGTTCATCGTGTGGGACGAGGCGGCAGGTGGAAAGTTCAGCCGGCCCCCGGCGTTCCAGCATGGCGGCGGCGGACTGGTCTCCACCGTCGACGACTACCACGCCTACTTCCAGATGCTGCTGAACCACGGGATGCACGGGACCGAACGGATCCTGTCCCGGCCCGCCGTCCAGCTGATGACCACCAACTGCCTCACACCCGGACAACAAGCCGCCCGAGATATCTTGGCCAAGAACAACGTCCACATGTCATTCGGCCAGGGGCAGCAGGGCGGCTGGGGCTTCGGGATGGCGGTGCGCACCTACCGTGGCGACTACGCCCCCATCGGCCAGTTCGGCTGGGACGGCGGAACCGGAACCACGGCCTACGCCGACCCGGACAACCAGCTCACCGGAATCCTGTTCACCCAGGTCGGGTTGTCAACCCCGGATCCGGCGCGGCTCATCCACGACTTCTGGACCACGCTCTACCAGGCACTCGACGACTGAAGAGGTCGGTCTCGACCGTTTGGCTCGGTCGGGCCGGCTACAGCAGGCTGGACCAGTACGAGTAGAAGCGGTGGACCACCAGCGCGGCCACGGCGAGGAACCAGAAGGTCACCGGGATCAGGTGGTTCCCGGCCGCGGTCACGACTTCCGCGCGGACGGGCCGGGTGAAGGCGCCGTGGTGCAGGTTCCGGAGGGTGACGTACCAGAAGATCGGGACGGTCGCGGCCCACACGACCATGCAGTACGGGCACAGGGCACCGATGACGTAGAGGCTCTGCGCGATCAGCCAGTGCACGAACACCACCGCGGCGGTGACACCGAGTTGCAGGCTCAACCAGTACCAGCGGGCGAAGCGGGCACCGGCGAGGAGCCCGGCGCCGGTGGCCGCCACGACCGCGAACCCGGCGATACCGAGCAGTGAGTTGGGGAACCCGAACACCGACGCCTGCGCCGTGGACATCACCGAGCCACAGTTGAGGACCGGATTCAGGCTGCAGGACGGGATGTAGTTCGAATCCGCCGCAAGGGAGAACTTCTCCACGGTGAGCACGAAAGCGGCCGCCAGTCCCACGAGCCCGCCGATCAACAGCAGCAAGGGCAGCGACCGATCGAACGGGGCAGCTCCACGGGACTGCTCCACCGCCGGGGTGGCAGCGGCGTCAGCCGAGGGCGGCGTCGAGCGCATCGGTCAGGTCCTGGAGGGTGTTGGGTTCCAACCGCTGGCCGTCGAGGAAGAACGACGGCGTGCCCTGCACTCCGAGGGCCTTGCCGTCGGCGACATCCGCCGCGACTCGTGCCGCGGTCGCGGGGTCGGCATATGCGGCGTCGAACGCCGCCATGTCGAGTCCGAGGTCGGCGGCGAACCCGCGAAAGACGTCGTCCTTGGGCACCCGCTGCTCACCCCACTCGGTCTGCGTCTCGTACATCTTCTGATACATCTGCTCGAACTTGCCCTGCTGCGCAGCGGCTTCCACCGCCCGGGCCGCGCGTTCCGCGTTGAAGTGTCCGGGCAGCGGGAAGTAGCGCACCACGAAGCCGACCCGGTCGCCGTACTCGGCGCGCAGGTCCTCGATCGCGGGATACACCCCCCGGCAGGCCTCGCACTCGAAGTCGAGAAACTCCACGAACGTCGGGCTGCCCTCCGGGGCCGACGAGATCCGGTGACTGTCCGGCCGCACCACCACTTCAGCGGCACGATCGTCCGAGACAGACGCATCGGAATCGCCGCCCGATCGACTGACCAGCAGAATCGCCGCCACCGCGACGACGAACACGGCCACGAGAGCCAGCGAGATCTTCACTCCCCGACTCATGCGACGACCGCCGTCCACCAGGCGGGAAACTCGGACAAACTGGGCGAGGGTTGCATGGCGACACGCTAACGGATGTTGATATGGCCACCCCGACCCGGTCCCCTTCATATCAATGACCGTTAGTATGTTGATATGGCCGACGAACCGATGGACACCTGCGACCTGCTCTGCCTGGATCTCCCGCACGCGGAGCGGATACGGGCCGGGCTCCCGTCGCCGGCGCTCGTCGAGCCGGCCGCTGCCGCCGCCCGCGCGCTCGGCGACCCCACACGCCTGACGATCGCCACCGCGCTGCGCTCCGGCGACGAGTTGTGCGTGTGCGACATGGCGTGGGTCGTCGGGCAGGCGCAGAACCTCGTCTCGCATCACCTGCGGCAGCTCAAGATCGCCGGCCTGGTGACCTCCCGTCGCCAGGGCCGGCTGGTCATGTACACGCTGACCGCCCGCGGGCGCGCGCTCGTCGACGCCGTCGTCGGCGAGCGCGCCACCCCAACCGACACCGACACGGACACCAAGGAGGCAGAGCAGCATGTCTGACGCCTGCTGCGAGCCGACACCCGCCGACACCGCAACCGACGCCGCCGAACCCGACCACGGGCCCGACCGCTGGTGGCAGGTGCGTGAACTACAACTGGCGGCCGCGGCCGCCGTGCTGCTCGGTTTCGGATGGCTGCTCGGGCGGTCCGGCGCCGAGACGGCCGGAACCGTGGTGGAGCTGGTCGCCGTCGTGGTCGCCGCGTCCACCTTCGTTCCCGGTGCGCTGAGGAATCTCCGCCACCGCCGGGTCGGGGTCGGGACCTTGATGACCATCGCCGCGATCGGCGCGGTCGCGCTCGGCCAGTATCCCGAGGCGGCGATGCTCGGCATCCTCTTCTCCATCGCCGAGGGCCTCGAGCACTACGCCGTCACCCGCACCCGCCGCGGACTGCGGGCACTGCTGTCCCTGGTCCCCCCGACCGCGACCGTTCTGCGCGACGGCGCGGAAGCAACCGTGGCGCCGGACGAACTCGCGCTCGGCGATCGGATGCTGCTGCGCCCGGGCGAGCGCGCCGCCACCGACGGCGTGATCCGTGTCGGTCGAACCAGCCTCGACCTGTCCGCGATCACCGGTGAGTCGGTGCCGGTGGAGGCCGGGCCGGGTGACGAGCTGCACGCCGGGGCGATCAACGGCGGCGGTGCGATCGAGGTCGAGGTCACCGCCCGCGCCGCCGACAGCTCCCTCGCCCGGATCGTGCACATCGTCGAGGAGGCCCAGGAACGCAAGGGCGCCGGGCAGCGCCTCGCCGACACCATCGCCAAGCCACTGGTCCCGGCGATCATGATCCTCGCGGCACTCGTCGCCGGCATCGGTTCCCTGTTCGGGGATCCGATGCTGTGGATCGAACGCGCCCTCGTCGTCCTCGTCGCCGCCTCCCCCTGCGCGCTGGCGATCGCCGTCCCGCTCACCGTGGTCGCCGCGATCGGCGCGTCCAGCCGGCACGGCGCCCTGATCAAGGGCGGCGCCGCACTCGAGGAACTCGGCCGCATCCGCGTCGTCGCCCTCGACAAGACCGGCACCCTCACCCGCAACACGCCGCAGGTCGTCGCCACCGTCACCGCGCCCGGCATCGCCGACGCCGAGGTCCTCGCCGCCGCGGCTGCGCTCGAGGCGCGCAGCGAGCACCCGCTCGCTGCCGCGATCCTCGCCGCCACCGCCCAGCCCGCGACCCCCGCCGCCGATGTCACCGCGGTGCCCGGCCACGGACTGACCGGAACCCTCGACGGCCGTGCGCTGCGCCTGGGCAAGCCCGGCTGGATCGACCCCGGTCCGCTGTCGGCCGACGTCACGCGCCTGCAGGAGGCGGGCGCCACGGTGGTGATCGTCGAACGGGACGGATCGGTGGTCGGGGCGATCGCGGTCCGCGACGAACTACGCCCCGAAGCCCCCGAGGCCGTCGACCGGCTGCGCCGACTCGGCGTCGACGTCGCCATGCTCACCGGCGACAACGAACGCACCGCCCGTGCCCTGGCCGCCGACGCCGGCATCACCACCGTCCACGCCGAACTGCTCCCCGAGGACAAGGCGAACCTGCTACCGACCCTCGCGGATGGTCGCCGGGTCGCGATGGTCGGCGATGGGATCAACGACGCGCCTGCCCTGGCCACCGCCGACGTCGGCATCGCGATGGGCGCGATGGGCACCGACGTCGCGATCGAAACCGCCGACGTCGCCCTGATGGGCGAGGACCTGCGCCACCTGCCCCAGGTCCTCTCACACGCCCGCCGCGCCCGCCGAATCATGGTGCAGAACATCGGATTCTCGCTCGCGATCATCACGGTGCTGATTCCACTGGCCGCCACCGGTGTGCTCGGTCTCGCCACGGTGGTGTTCATCCACGAGTTCGCCGAGGTCCTCGTCATCGCCAACGCCATTCGCGCCGCCAAGGCCACCGCCCTACCCGGTCTGACGTCGGCACCCACCACCGGCGGGCCGGTACACGTGACCGTCGCACCCGCGGTGCATGTTCTGGGGGATGCTTGCTGCCCACCCTCGGGTCCGGTGACCACCACCAGCACAGGCAGCGCGCCAGTCGGCGACCTACCCCTGCTGCCACTCGCCGCGCCGGGCACGGCCGGGCAATCCGATCTCGATCCGTGCGATGCTGGACGACAGGAGCCGTGAGGGGTAGAGAGGCTGTCATGGGGTTCTATGGGGATCAGATCGTTCCACGGCTGGTGAACATCTCGTGTGGGATGTCGCTGACCGAACCGTCACGGGAACGGGCATGCGCCGGACTGCGCGGCCGCGTCGTCGAGATCGGGTTCGGCTCGGGGCTCAATGTCCCGTTCTATCCGGCCACCGTGGATTCCGTCAGCGCCGTCGAACCCGCGGACCTCGGCTGGAAGCTGGCCGCCACACGACTCGCGGCCTCCCGTGTGCCCGTCGAGCGTTCCGGCCTGGACGGACAGTCACTCCCCTTCCCCGACAACACCTTCGACAGCGCGCTTTCCACCTGGACGATGTGCACGATCCCCGATGTGGACACCGCGCTGCGCGAGGTGCGGCGGGTCCTCAAGCCCGGCGGCACCCTGCATTTCGTCGAACACGGCCTCGCCCCGCACGAGAAGGTCCGGCGCTGGCAGTACCGCTTCGAGCCGATCCAGAAGGCCGTCGCGGGCGGCTGCCACCTCACCCGTGAGATCCCGGCGCTCGTGCGGGCCGCGGGGTTCGAGATCCGCGACCTGGACACGTACTACGAGAAGGGCGTCCCGAAGATCATGGGCGCTCTCTCCCTCGGGGTCACCGAACCCCTCGAGGACTAACCACGTCGGGCGCTGAGCGCACTTCGCCGACGGCGTCGTTCCTGCCGTCAGTGAATGTCGCCGCCGCCGCTCACTTCATAGGCATGTCCTTGCACATCTCGCACATGCCGCACATCTGACCGTTCAGCATCATCATCTGGCAGTTCCACCAGGCCTGAAGGTTCGCCAGCAGATCCATCGTGACTCCTCATGCTCTTGCCCCGGACGCAGGCCACCGAGGCTCATCTACTACCTGCGTACGTAGATAGTATCTATCGCTTCCGGAGCCCAGCGCCCGGCACCGGAATCCGTGGTCGCGGGCCTTTCGGGCATTACGCGGCGTCCGGCGTCGCGTCCATGAGACGTACTCTTGTAGCGCGGAAGTGGAGGCATCTGGTGCGCGTGCGTGGATTCGGGGAGCTCGAGGCGGTCGTGATGGATCGGCTCTGGGATCGAGAGGGAGCAACGGCGGTCCGGGAGGTGTTCGACGAGCTCGCCGCACATCGGGAGATCGCCTACACAACGGTGATGTCGACGATGGACAACCTGCACCGCAAGGGCTGGCTTGACCGCGAGCGCGTGGGTAAGGCCTTTCGCTATTGGCCCACCCTTACCCGTGAGGAACACAGCGCCCGCCTGATGCGGGAGGCGTTCGACGGTGGCGGCAACTCCGACCTTGTACTGACCCACTTCCTCGAGCAGCTGAGCGACACGGAATCAGCCAATGTCCGTGCCGCACTACAGCGCCTGGCCGCACCGGAGGACGCGGGATGAGCGTCGCGGCCTGCCTGCTGCTCTACAGCGTTGCCATCGCGGCGGCAGCCCCTCCGCTGCTGACACGAATGACCCGCGACGGCATCGCGCCGCACCTGGGAGTTGCGGCCTGGGTGGCCGCGATCGGCAGCGTGGTGCTCTCATGGGTGACAGTCGCCGTGCTTCTGCTCACCCAACTGATCCAAGGTTGGCCCAGCCCCGGCCTGTCGGTCATCTCGTCGTGCCTGGCGAATCTGCGTGAGGTGATCAGCGGCCGCGCTGGGGTGGCCCTGCAGGTAGGGGTGGTCGCGGTAGCGGTCATGGCCGTGTCGACCGCGCTGGGGCGTCTGGGTTTCCGCCTGCGACGAATGCGCGCACAAACCCACGGGCATGCACGGATGGCGCGCATCATCGGCCGCCGCATCGACGGCCTCGACGCCGTGATTCTCGACGCTCCCGAGCGGGCCGCATACTGCGTCGCTGGTAAGCCTCACGCCATCGTGCTCACCAGCGCCGCCCTCGCCGCACTCGATGAGCGGCAACTCTCCGCCGTACTCGCACACGAACGCGCCCACCTGACCGGCCGCCACCCCCAACTACTCGCCATCCTGCGTGGACTCTCCACCACCCTCCCCCGGGTTGCCCTGCTGACCATCGGCGCCGCCGAGGTCGCCCGACTGCTGGAGATGTGCGCCGACGACCGGGCAGCCCGCACCCACGGATCCCGCACTCTGCTGGGCGGACTACTCGCCCTTTCCGGACCGGGACCGATCCCCGCCGGCACCCTGGGCGCCACCAGCATCGCCGTCCTCGACCGCGCCGGGCGACTTGCCGCGCCGCCTGCACCGGCCCAGCGAATACGGATGCGCGTCCTGCTGACCTCCGTGACCACGATCATCACCGCAGGACCCCTCGTCACCACGGCCCTGGCCGCGGCCGGTGTGATGCTGTGCGGTCCCATGGCCCTCTGAGCGACGACAGCGCCGGAACCCGGCGAACGTGGGTCGGTTCCTTCATGGCCGTCGAGATTTCGGTGATTGAATCACGACCATGGAGATGATCGATACCGGACGAATCCGGCTCGGGGTGGATCGACGTGGGGAGGGTCCGCCGGTCATCCTGGTCGGCGGGACGGGAATGCCGCCCATCGCCTGGGACGTTGCCGGGCTGACACCTGCCCTTGTCGACAGTGGCTTCGAAGTCATCGCCTATGCCTCTCGCGGCGTCGTACCCAGCGATGCTCCGTCACCGAACAGCACCGTCGCGGACCTGGGCGAGGACCTCACGTCCCTCGTCGACACCCTGAGCCTCGACCGACCACCAGCACTGGTCGGCTACTCCCTCGGCAGCTTCACCATCGAGCACCTGCTGTCGACATACCCCAACCACTTCTCGGCCGGAGTGCTCATCGCGGGCCCCGGACCGACGACGCCTCTCCTTCACTCCGTCGTGAACAGCGAAGCCGCGCTGATAGATCGGTTGGGCATCCTGCCCGCCGAGGTGATGACGATGCAGACGCTGCTCACCGCGCTGCCCCCAACAGCCTTGGCAACGGCAGATCCACTGGTCGAGCAGTGGGCGAGCATGTCCGCCTACCAGAGTGACCAGTGGACATCGAGTGACGGCGAGGTGGCTCAAGCTCGTGCATCCCATGCCTGGCTGCGCGATGAGGAGCGGATGGATCGACTACACCGGATTGCGGTGCCGGTCCTGGCCGTCGCCTTCGAGTTCGATCCGCTCCTCGGGCCGACGCAAGCGCAATCGGCAGTGGATCAGATCCCAGGCGGCGAGCTCTGCGTGGTCCCCGGTGCCGGGCATGGTGGAGTGATGACGCATGCACAGCAGGTCGTCCCCCGGGTAATCGACTTCCTCGTCAAGCACCACAGCTGACCAGCCGTCGCAAAGGGAGGCCGCGATGAAGGCGATCGTCCACACCCGGTTCGGCGGACCCGACGTGCTCGAGCTCGAACAGATTCGGAAGCCGACGCCCAGGGACGGGGAAGTCCTGGTGAGAGTCCACGCGACGACGGTGACGACAGCCGAATGCAAGATGCGCCGGGGCGAGCCGCTCTGGGGCCGGGTCATCCTCGGGTTGCGAAGGCCGCGAAGGAAACTGCGAACCCTGGGCCTGGAGCTTGCCGGTGAGATCGAGGCGGTCGGCAGGGCCGTGCACCGGTTCCGGCCGGGTGACCAGGTATTCGGGTTCACCGGGTTCAACATCGGCGCCTACGCCGAGTACAAGTGCCTGCCGGAATCCGCCTCCCTCGCGCTCAAGCCGGTGAACACGACCTACGAAGAGGCCGCCGCCGCCGTCGACGGAGCCACCACCGCACTGTTCTTCCTTCGGGACAAGGCGAAGGTGCGACCGGGGCAGAGGGTCCTCGTCAACGGCGCCTCCGGCAGCATCGGCACCTACGCCGTGCAACTGGCCAAGTCCTTCGGCGCAGAGGTCACCGGCGTGTGCGGCCCGCGAAACCTCGACCTGGTGAAATCCCTGGGCGCCGACAAGGTGATCGACTACACCACGGCGGATTTCACCGAGAACGCCGGGGCGTACGACGTCGTCTTCGATGCGGTGGGCAGGAGCTCGTTCGCGCGGTGCAAGGGCTCGCTCACCGAGAACGGCTGCTATCTGCCCACATCCGGGTTGAACAACATCGTGCTGTCGCTCTGGACGTCGCTCCGGGGCGGCAGGAAGGTCGTCACCGGGATGTCCGTCCGCAAGAACGACGCGCTCGCGGACGTCAAGAACCTCATCGAGGAGGATCAACTGCGGATCGTCATCGACCGTACGTATCCCCTGGAACAAATCGTCGAGGCGCACCGGTATGTCGACACCGGGCACAAACGCGGCAACGTCGTGATATCGATCTCAAGGGGAAATCTCGGCTACGCCAACTGATTCGGTGGCGCTTGCTGATGCCGGCGTCCGCACCGGGAGCAGCGGCGGCCACGGCCAGTGCTGGCCGAGCCGCCCCCGCGCACGCAGGAAGCCGAGGCCGAGCACGAGCCCGAAGATCAGGTGCCCGATCAGCGACAGCGTGATCGTCGTCGGCGTGAGCGGAAACATGTCGTGCTGACCGCGCGGCGACAGGGCAACCGTTCCGATGAGCCCGGACCATACGGGGAACACCGCGAAGGTGACGAACGCGAGCAGGACGGTGCGGCGCGACCGATGTTGGAGGCCGAGCGCGAGGGCGATGAGGAAGAAGGCGATCCCGATTCCGCCGCCATCGCCGAGGTAGCGCCACAGGTAGCCGACGATCGCGCCGGTCCGGGTGTCGGTTCCCGAGTGGAGCCACGTACCCATTTTCGGAATGAAGTCGCCCCAGAGGCCGAGCAGATACACGGTGTCGAGGCGGAAGACGTCATAGACCAGGCACGCGAACATCCCCCAGCCGAGGCCGTGGCCGACGATGCGGTCGATCGGGTGCGGAGCGAACACGCACAGCACGGCGAGGGTGGCCGCGAGCGGAATGATCACCAGCGCACCGGTGGTACTCATCGGCACGACGCCGAACACCTGCGCCGAGATCGCGAGCAGCGGAAGGGAAGCGAGCAGCAGGTACATGCCGATCCGGGCGAAGGCCCAGTGGTGCCGGACCGACTTCCGGACGGATTCGACGGCGGGCGGGGCTGCGCCCGGCGGCCCGTGTTCGTGCACGTCGGGGACGGTGGTGCCGAGGATGCGGGGCATGGGGCGGGTTCCTTTCGGTCGGGGGGCCTCGCTAACCGAGTGGTCGGTTTCCGAGATCTCCAGCGTCCGTCGAACACCCGGCACGCGAATAGTCCCCCGAGGGGTGGCGATAGGCCCCCTTCCGTAGAGGCGCCGCTCAGGTCGTGCCGCCGAGCGCGGCGCTCGCGGCTCTGGCCGCGTGGACGACGCCTGCGGCCCAGTCCCGGCACTGCGCGACGGTCGCGTCCGCTTCCTCGGGCACCAGGGTCACGGTGTACTGCTGGGCGCCGTGACGGTCGAAGATCGGTGCGCTGATGTTGGCCACCGGAATGAGCGCGGCGGCGTCGACCGGCATGTCCGCCACGAACTCGGACCAGTCCACGGGCGGCAGGTGCGAACGAAGCTCGTCGATGATCCGCTGCGACATCCCGGACACCAGCAGGTTGGCGAGCACGACACTCGATGCCGTTGACGTGCTGAGACATTCGACGATGTAGCCGCGCTTGCGTCCCCCCTCGACAACCGCGCGGACCGCGGCGTCGCTGTGCGGCAAGGGCGCCAACGGCGCACTGTTCAGCCACGCGTCGACCACGCTGTCGTGCTCCCAGGCGACGTTCACCAGGCCGAGCGGAGGAGCGAGCGGGAATCGCTCTCCGACGAGATCGCGGCGGTCGCCCGGCATCGCGGGCCCGCGCCGGTCGAGAATCACGATGTGGCCATCGTGCACGACGGTGAGGATGCAACTCACACCGAGGCTGTCGTGCAGTTCCGCCAGGAAAGGCCGAACGAGGTCGAGGTTGGCGAGCCCGGATTCGGCCGCCGATCCCAGCCGGATGAGGGCGGGCCCGAGGCCGTACGTCTTCGCCTCGTCCCGGGTGACGAAGTCGGCATCGGCCAGGGCGGTGAGGATGCCCAGGCACGTCGGCTTGTTCAGGTCGAGGGCGACCGCCACCTGCGTCAACGTCAGGCGATCGCGTGGAGCGTCGGCCAACAGGGTGAGGATCTGGACCACCCGGTCGGTCGGTGGCGACTTCCGCTCCACCGGCGGGCGCCGACCACCAACACCGGAATCCACCCTTGAGAGGTCCCGAGAAGTGTGCTTAGAATCACTCGCCCCGTCAGAATTTGCCATTCATATTTTGTAACACGCCGCGGTTCGAGTGGACAAGCGATCCCGAAGACCGGTGCGGCGCAACCCATTCACGACCAGAATCGAGGAGGGCCAATGACGCACCCCACCGCCGAACCCGTCATGCAGGTCGGATACGTCGTCGCGGACCTGGACACCGGCATACGGCAGTGGCTCGAGCGCGCCGGGGTGGGGCCGTGGACGGTCTTCCGCGGCGTGACCCTCGACGGCCGCTACCGGGACCAGGACACCACGGTGACGATGGACGTGGCGATGGGCTACTCCGGCGAGCTCCAGATCGAGCTCATGCAGATCACGTCGACGACCCCCTCTCCCTACGCGACCGAGAACGGCGCGCCCCTGGTGGGACCGCATCACGTCGCGTGGATCACCGACGACCTCGCTGCGTCCGTGGAGGCGGCCCGAAGCCGGGGCCTCGAGGTGCTTTTCCGGGCCGGAAACCCGTCGACCCAGGTCGCCTACCTCCACTCCGCCGACCAGCCGGGCGTTGTCTTCGAGTACATCCAGGGCGAGGGCCTGCGGGAAATGGTCGCGCACGGCATCGAGCAGGCCCGCACCTGGGACGGCACCGACCCCATCCGCACCATCGCGTGACCCACCGAGCATTCCATCCGTATCGACGAGAACAGGAACCTCACATGACCACCACCGACGACCTCGACGAGGTCCGGCAGATCGAGTCCGGAGCCAACCCCACCCGGTTCGCGAGGGGCTGGCACTGCCTGGGCCTGCTCGCGGACTTCCAGGACGGCAAGCCGCACCAGATCGACGCCTTCGGAACCTCGCTTGTGGTGTTCCAGTCCGAGTCCGACGGCAAGATCAATGTCCTCGACGCGTTCTGCCGGCACATGGGCGGCAACCTCGCGCACGGCACCGTCAAGGGCGACTCCATCGCATGCCCGTTCCACGACTGGCGCTGGGGCGGCAACGGCAAATGCACCGACATCCCCTACGCCCGCCGCGTTCCCCCACTCGCGCGCACCCGCGCCTGGACCACTCTCGAGCGCAACGGCCAGCTGTTCGTCTGGCACGACCCGCAGGGCAGCAAGCCGACGGATGCGGTCACGATCCCCGAGATCGAGGGTGTCGGCTCGGACGAGTGGACCGACTGGACCTGGAACTCGGTGCTGATCGAGGGCTCGCACTGCCGCGAGATCGTCGACAACAACGTGGACATGGCGCACTTCTTCTACGTGCACTACGCCTTCCCAAGGTTCTTCAAAAATGTCTTCGAGGGACACGTCGCCACCCAGATCATGCACTCCACCCCGCGTCAGGACATGGTGGTCGGCACCAGCTACGACGATCCGAACTCGGCGCTGCGATCGGAAGCCTCGTACTACGGGCCGTCCTACATGATCGACCGCCTGTGGAGCGACGCCAACGGAATGACGATCGAGACCGTGCTGATCAATTGCCACTATCCGGTAAGCCCGGATTCCTTCGTCCTGATGTACGGCGCGATGGTCAAGAAGCCGGAGGGCATGTCCGACGAGCAGGCGAACGCGATGGCCAAGCAATTCGCCGAGGGTGTCGAGATGGGCTTCGAGCAGGACGTCGAGATCTGGAAGAACAAGGCCCGCATCGACAATCCGCTGCTGTCCGAGGAGGACGGCCCGGTCTACCAGCAGCGCCGCTGGTACCAGCAGTTCTACGTCGACGTCGAGGACGTCACCGACGACATGGTCCGCCGATTCGAGTTCGAGATCGACACCACCCGCGCCGTGCAGAGCTGGGAGGCCGAGGTCGCCGAGAACATCGAGCACGCCTCCCGCGTAGGGGCATCCGACTCCTAGCCCTCCCCAGGCATCACCGCGCTCACTTCCGGGCGCAGTCAGATCCGCCGAAAACCGCTGAGCCATGTCACATTCCCGCGATCTCGTTTCAGGAGAAGCCCTGTGAAAGCCATCACCTACGCCGGGTACGGCGATCCCTCCGTCCTCGACGTGTCCGACATCGCCGACCGCACGGTCGGCCCGGGCGAGGTGCTGGTGCGCCTCGTCGCCGCCTCGGTCAACCCGGTCGATTGGAAGACGACGGCCGGATACCTGGCCGACTACGCGCCGGTCGAGTTCCCTGCAGTCGCCGGCTCGGACCTGTCGGGCACCGTCGTCGCGATCGGTGACGGTGTCACCGGCTTCCGCATCGGGGACGACGTCGTCGGGTCGGTCGCCCCCTTCGTCGGCGCCTTCTCGGAGCTGGTCCCCGTCTCGGCAGCCGTTGTCGCGCCGAAGCCGCGTGGGCTGGCGTTCACCGAGGCCGCCTGCCTCCCGACCGCGGGGCTCACAGCGGTGACCTGCATCCGAGCCGTTGCGCCCCAACCGGGCGACACGGTCGTGATCAACGGGGCGGCGGGAGGCATCGGCGGCTTCGCCACCCAGCTGGCTCGATCGGCAGGGGCGCGTGTCATCGGGATCTGCTCGCCGAACAGCACCGAGTACGTCCAGCGACTCGGCGCCGAACCCGTCGCGTACGGGAGCGGTGTCACCTCGCGCCTGCCCGACCTCGACCCGGCGACGACATCGATCGTCGACACCCATGGCGGCGAGCAGTTGGCGGATCTCGTTGCACTGGCAGGAGATCCAGCGCGCGCTGTCTCGGTCGCGGCACCGGAGATCCAGAATCTCGGCGGGCGCTACCTCGTCGTGGCGCCGAACGGTGGTGACCTCGGGGAACTGACCGAGGCCGTGGCCAGCGGACGGGTCGAGGTCGCCGTTGCACAGACGTTCCCCATCCGCGACGCCCGTCAGGCCTACGAGTACCTCCGAGCGGGTGGGGTGCACGGCAAGGTCGTGCTCGACGCATCCAGCTGGTGACAGCGCCACTCCGACGACCCCTGAGACAGGACGACCATAATGCTCGGTTTACGGCTGCACGGCGCGACTGATGCGCGCCTCGACGACCTCCCGGAGCCGGAGGTCCGCCCCGGCACGGTCAAGATACGAATCGCGTGCGCCGGAATCTGCGGATCCGACCTCTCCCTCTACGAGACGGCGCCGATCCCCGTCGACTGGCCCCACCCCCTCGTGGGCGAGACCGGGCCGCACGTGCTCGGGCACGAGTTCTCCGGCTACGTGACCGAGGTCGGCGACGGGGTCGACGACGTACCGGTCGGGGCGCTCGTCGCCGTCCAGCCGAGCCTGGCGGACGGCACCTGCCCCGCGTGTCGACGCGGGCAGACCAACCTCTGCGAACAGAGCGGTTTCCTCGGTGTCAACGGCGGCGGAGGCGGATTCGCCGAGTACGTCGTGGTGTCCGAACACTCGGTGTTCGTCCTGCCGGCCGGCTTCACTCCGGAGTTGGGCGCGTTGATCGAGCCCCTGAGCGTGGCCCTGCACGCGGTGCGTCGGAGTGGGATCTCGGCGGGCGAGACCGCGCTGGTGGTCGGCGGCGGACCCATCGGACTCGGTCTGCTGCTGTGCCTTCGGACGCACGGCGTTGCTCGCGTCATCGTCAGCGAGGTGAGCCCGAGTCGGCGCGAGCTGGCGGCGGCGCTCGGCGCCGATGCCATCGACCCGCGCGATGTGGATCCCGTCGCGTACGCGCGGGAGGTCACCGCCGGCCAGGGCGCCGACGCGTCGTTCGACGCGGCCGGCGTCGGGACGGCGACCTTCGGTCCCTGCCTCGAGGGCCTACGCAAGGGCGGGACGACCGTCGCGGTCGCGATGTACCACGAGGCGGTGGACATCGATCCGGGAACCCTCATGCTCACCGAGAAGACGTGCACCGGCAGCTTCGCCTACACCCGAGACGACTTCCAGTCGGTCATCGACGCGATCGCCGATGGACGAATCGATCCGATGCCGTTGGTCACCAGCCGCATTCGGCTCGGCGAGGTGCTCGAGCAGGGAATCGACCTGCTCCGCGGCGAGGGCAGGGACACCGAGGTCAAGATCCTGGTCACCCCGCACTGAGCGGCTGCCTCGACGTCATGGATCCAATTGAGTCCAAGACTTACTGTCCATCATTGCAACAGCGCACATCTATAGTGCTGGTCATGGAGCTGCGCCATATCCGGTACCTGTTGGCGGTGGCCGACCACGGCAACTTCACCCGCGCGGCCGAGTCGTTGCACGTTTCCCAGCCCACCTTGTCGCAGCAGGTCAGACAGCTCGAGCGCGCACTGGACGTGCAGCTGCTCGACCGGTCCGGTCGAACCGTGCGTCTCACCGAAGCCGGCGAGGCCTACGCGCACCACGCGCGACTCGCGCTGCGCGACCTCGACGCCGGTGAGCGCGCGGTTCATGACGTGCAGGCATCACGGTTCCGGTTGATGTGGGCTCTGCCCCCGGCGGCCAGGAACAGGACGGCGCGGGTCACCTCCGCCGGCTCCAGAAGCGGCACCGGATGGGCGTGGAGGCTCATGAGGACCGGGGCGACGTCTTCGCGCGTCGGTGCCTCGAGATCGGGCGCACCATCCGACAGAGGGCGTCGTTGTGCACCATCGGAGTCGAAATATTCTACGGAGCAACGACATTGACGGTGCCTCCGACTGGCCAGCTCGAGCGCCACGCACTTCGTCATTCCAATGACGCCCCATTTCGAGGCGCGAGCTGCGCCGGTCACCAGCGCCACCCTGCTCGTAAAGTCGTCCATCTCATCCTCCGCATCTCATGGGGACCACTCGTCAATGCCTCGAAAGGCCTGGTACACCGCGAGCTCGGTGAATCTGGCGGTGCGCGTGCGGATATTCAGTCTCAGAAGACGACCACTGACGCCCGCGCAGGGCGCCCGCCTTGAGATCGCAGTACGCCTCGTTCACCCGGTCGAATGTGTACTTCTGTACCGGATGGGGGTAGTTCAGTGCAGTGCGGTTCGTACGAACCGCACGTCAGAAATTCTCTGAGCCGACGCTACGACCCGCATGTCGATCCGCTCAGTTTGTCGACGTATTGAGGCTGATGCACCCCGAACTCGGTCAGTGCCTTCTGTGGTCCATGACCCAGGCCGCGATCTGCGCGCGGGAAGTGAAGCCGAGCTTCGTCAGGATGTGCTCGACGTGTCCATCGGCGGTGCGTTGGGAGATGACCAGGCGCGCGGCGATCGCCCTGTTGGTCAGCCCCTCGGTGACGAGGTCTGCGACCTGTCGCTCTCGCTTGGTCAGCTCCGTCGACGGGCCCGTGGTCGGCGATGCGGTAGCGGGTTCCTCGCCGAGGGCGTAGGCGACGGCGGCGTCGAGATCGAGCGCGCTGCCTTCGCGGTGTGCGGCCTCGAACACCCTATCGCCGAGCGCCCGGCGCGTGTTCCGCACGCACTCGTCGTGATCGACGAGCAGATTCGGGAACACCACGGTGGAGCTGCCCGCCACCGTGCCCTGGGTCTCCGCCGCGCCCATCAGCACGACGGCGCGCCGGGCGTTGCCCTCGGCGGAGACGATCCAGGCCAGTGCATCCAGACACGTCGCGGCCAGGTATGGGTCCTTCCGCCGCCGGACCAGTGCAAGTCCCTGCCGCAGCAGTCGCAGTGCACGTTCGCGGTCGCCCTGGTGCCACGCGGCGACCGCGGTGGCCCACAGCGTGTGTGATCGATACACCGATTCGCCGTGGGATTCGGTGATCGCGAGAACCCCCTCGTAGCACAGGAGCGCCCCCGTGGCGTCCTGCTGCAATTCGCAGGCCCATCCGAGTGTGAGGAGAACCGTGACCTGCGCGAAGAGATCACCCTGTGCGACGAATACGTCGTGAGTTTCCTTCAATCGTGCCCGGGCGTGGGCAAGGTCGCCGATCAGGAGGTCCTGGAGGCCCTCGGTGAAGTCCACGAACGCGTGTGCGACCGGGTCCGTGGTGCGTTCGGAGAGGGTCCGGGCCTCAGTGACCAGCCTTGTTGCCGCGGCGAGGTCTCCCTGAACCTCGGCCAGCTGGCAGTTGCGGCACAAGGCCTTGGCACGCACCGCGGACGCGCTCTCGGGCCGGACGCCGATGGCGCGGTCGAGCCAGTGACGTCCCTCGGCGAACCGGCCGAGCGCGAACCAGAACGGTTGCAGGGCCGATGCGAAGGCCACCACGGAGTCGGAGTCCGCGTAGTCGGTGAGTGAGTATTCCAGCGCCTCCCGGAGATTGGGTTGTTCGCGGCCCAGGCGGGCGATCCAATCGAGCTGCCGGGCACTGATCCACCCGGCCTCCGCGCCCCGCGCCAGTTGCCGGTACCAGTCCAGGTGCCGCCGCCGCAGGTCGGTCAATTCGCCGGCCTCCCGCAGCTTCTCGTGGCCGTAGTCGCGCAGGGTGTCGAGCATCCGCAGCCGCACCGTGGTGCCCGACTCCTCCCGGATGAGGATGGACTTGTCGACCAGGGAGGTCAGCACGTCGAGCAGGCCATCGGGCTCGAGATCGCACCGGCAGACCTGTTCGGCGGCGTCGAGTTCGACGCTGCCGGCGAACACCGACAGCTGTGCCCAGAGCTGCTGTTCGGCCGGGGTGCACAACTCGTGACTCCAGTCGACGCACAGGCGCAGGGTCTGCTGGCGGGTCGGTGCGCCGCGGCCGCCGCGCGCGAGCAGCGTGTAGCGGTCGGTCAGCCTCTGCAGGATCTGCTCCGGGGACAGCGCCCGTAGCCGCGCCGCCGCGAGCTCGATCGCCAGCGGCAGCCCGTCCAGCCGCGCGCAGATCCCCGCCACGCTGACCACGTTGTCCTCGGTGAGCTCGAACCCCGGCAGCGCGGCGGCGGCACGTTCGACGAACAACCGGACCCCGTCGTAACTAGGCAGGCCCTGCAGCGACGAATCCTTCGGATCCGGAACCGTCAGCGGAGGCACCCGCAGCACCGCCTCACCCCCAATGCCCAAGGCCTCGCGGCTGGTGGTCACGACCCGCAGCCTCGGGCAGGCCGACAGCAGCGTCTCGGCCAGCTGCGCCGCCGCCCCGACCACCTGTTCGCAGTTGTCGAGCACCAGCAGCAGCTCCCGCGCCGCCAGGAAATCCACCAGGACCTCGCGCGGCGGCCGCGTCGACTGCGGACGCAGCCCCAGCGCGGCGGCGATCACGTCCTCCACCAGCGCCCCGTCGCGCAACTCACCCAACTCGACCAGCCACACCCCGTCCGCGAACACCCGGCGCGAGTTCGCCGCGACCCGCAACCCCAGTCGCGTCTTGCCCACGCCGCCGATCCCGGTCAACGTCACCAACCTGGACGACCCCAGCAGCTGCTTCGCCTCGGCCAGCTCGGTGCGGCGGCCGACGAACGTGGACAGCTCCTCCGGGAGATTCCCCTTGCCGCTCGCCGAGCCCACACCGGTCGAAGGCGCGCGGCCCGTGATCAGCGGCACCGGCGCCGCCGCGTCACCCGTCTGGCGGGCGGTGCCCGGTTCGGCGCGCAGTGCCATCTCGTCGACCGGGAACCCTCTGCGGGCCTGCAATTGTTGGAGCCGTTCGCCGAGGGCGACCGCCGAGGACCGGTCCTCCGGTGCGCGGGTCATGGCGCGCTCGATCACCTCGGACACGTCGTCGTCGACACCGTGCTCGCGCGGGTCGGGCACGGGCGCGCTGGTGATCCGCAGGAACTGCGCCACCACCTGCTCGCCGCTGCGGCGCTCGAACGCGACGTGCCCGGTCAGCGCCGCGAACAGGGTGGCGCCGAGCCCGTAAACATCCGCGGCGGTCGTCGGCGGATTCCCGCCCAACACCTCCGGGGCGGTGAACGCCGGCGACCCGGCGATCGTGCCGGTCGCGGTCGTGAACCCGCCGGTGATGTGCGCGATACCGAAATCCGCCAACACCGGTTCGCCGTAGTCGGTGATCAGGATGTTCGCCGGCTTCACGTCCCGGTGCAGGATCCCGGCCCGATGCGCGGCCGCGAGCGCCCCGGCCATCTTCACCCCCAGCCGAAGCACCTCCGGCACGGTAAGCGGACCGTGCCGCCGGGTCCGGGAGTCGAGCGACCCCTGCGGGTAGTACGGCATCACCAGATACGGCCGACCCGAATCGGTGGCCCCGACCTGCAGCACCCCCGCGATGTTCGGATGTCCGGTCAGCCTGCCCATCGCCCGCTGCTCCCGCAGGAACCGCTCCAGGTTCTGATCGTCCAACTCGGCGGTGAGCACCTTCACCGCGACCGTCCGCTCCAGGGCGGGCTGGGTGCACCGGTACACCACGCCGAAACCGCCGCGCCCGATCTCCTCGGCCTCGCCGAACCCGACCGCACCCAACTCGTCCGCGACCGCGGCGGCCACGTCACGCTGTGTTCGGAGGGGATCGCTGTCAGTCATCGGGTACTTACCCTTCGCCACCGCGGCGACCCCCGACAGCCGGGCGGACATGCTCACCACTCTGGCGATGCCCGTTCAGGATATCGCCGCTCGCGTGTCTGATCGACTGCCGGTTCCCGCACCGGCGGGTCCGCCCGAATGCGACCCGTCGGCCCTGCATGGACGCACTCGCGGAGCCGGTCACGAGATGGGCGGCGATCAGGTGGCCTGTCTGATGGCGATCGTCGGCATCGCGGGGGCGGTCCGCGACCGGCACCGCACGGTCACCACAGCGTGACGACCGCGCCCCACGGCACCCGGACCTGATCGCGCGGAAATGGGATCTGCGGCAGCGCCCGGACCAGTGGTGGGTCGCCGATTTCGTCTACGTGTGGACACTCGCCGGGTTCGTCTACGCCGCGTTCTGCGTCGACGTCTTCTCCCGCCGGATCCTCTGGTGGCGGGTGAAGACGACGAAGACAACACCGCTGGTCAGCGGCTTGCTCGAACAGGCGTTGTTCACGCGTTGGAGAATCGATTCCTGTTTCACCGCAACAGGTTTGGTCCATCACTCCGATGCGGGACCAGTCACCGCGGCGCCCTCACCGGCTCCGCTGCCGTGTCAGGGTCCCGTACGGGTGACCCGGGGCTGTCCCCAGAAGTCCTTGCTCTTCGCGTGCTGGTGGAGTCGCCCGCGGACATTGCCGGTCTGGCGATGTATACCTGGGCGGTCTCGTCACCGTCCGACCCGAACAAGAAGTAGACGCCAACCTGTCCCGACTCGGCCGCTTGAGGAACTCGCCGAGCAGTGAGCGCGGGACCTCGAAGACCCGGACTGTGAGGGTGGTGAATGCTGTCGGGTGTCAGGCAGGGCGCGAGGGGTGGACCGTGACTTCGGCTGGTACAACGGCGGTCTCCACTCGACGTAGCACCGCTCAGGTATCCACGGGTACCCGCTGTGAGGTGAGGATCCGGTAGCCGAGCTCGTGCAGGCGGCGATGGTCGGGCCAGCGTTCACGGGTCCAGGCGGGGTCGGTGTGGGCGGCGGTGATCGCGGCCGCCGTCGATGCGTGCAGGTCGAACTCGAGGTCGCGACGCAATTCGGCGAGGGAATGGCCGTCGACGGTGTCGGCGATCCGGTTCAGGATCCCTGCGACCTGACCGTCCGCGTCGAGCAGGATCCGGCGGTACGCGCGGGGCAGGACACCCCACAACACTGCCACGGCGACGGTGACTCCGACGACCGTCTCGAAGAACCTGTCCCGGGAGATTCCGACCAGGTCGGCAGGGGCACCGAGCCCGCCGAGAATCATCGCGAGCGGGGTGATGAACACCATCGCGAGACCGTAGTTGCGGACCAGGTACGCCTCGGTCCCGGCCATCATCAGCGCCAACACGACGACAAGCGCGGCACCCCGCAGGTCGAGCTGCGACAGACCGGCAAGCACCGCGAGCCCGAGCACGGTGCCGGCGAATCGGTGCGCGGCCCGGTACGTTCCGAGGATCCGATCGGGCCCCTGGTGCAGGATCATCGCAGCGGTGATCACGGCCCAGTCGGGCCGGCCCACGCCCAGCCCGACCGCGATCAGACCCGCCAGGGGGCAGGCGACGAGCAGTCGCACGACAACAGTGACCGAGCGACCCCGAGGGTGTGCGGCCCGCACGAGGCGGTAACGAATCGAGGGACGCCGCAACGGAACCGGAGGCTGCAGGTCGTCCTCCGGAACGGCCTCATCGTGGTCCACCACGTGCAGGGCGTTCGCGCACCGCAAGTGGGAGGCTCGCAACGTGCTGGTCAGCGAGTGCTGCGTCGCAACGAGGTTCGCGTCGTACAGACACTGCCACGCGGCATGCAGGGACCGCACCGCCTCCCGGCGTCGGGAAGGTGAGTTCCGGTCCAGGACCGCGTCCACCGCGGCCACCGCGGACGCGACCGCGGCGCGTTCTGGGGTGCGCGGACGGACCAGGGCACCGCACATCGACACGGTCAGTGCCGCGCCCGCGCCGACCGCCGTCCACCCGACGACGGTGGGCACCGACATACCCGTGGCGGGCAGGACCGACGCGATCTCCAGGGTCAACAGCATCAGGAAGGCGCCGGGTGCACCGAGTCGCAGGGCGTCGACCACGAACGCGCACAGCGCCACCACGACCGTCATGGTCAGCACGACCACCATCGGCCACAGCGCGGATCCGCCTGCAGCGACGGCCCCGTTCACGCTCGACCCGACGACGGCGCCGATGCCGGCCAGAGCGACCAGCACAGCGCCGACGATCCCGACCGCACGCCAGCGCACCCGATAGGGGCGGCCCTCGCCGTAGACGACGGCGAACGCACCCAGCGTCGCGATCGCGGACGCCGAACCGAAGCCCGACGCGATGCCGACGAGGCCTGGCAGCGCGACCGTCACCCCGGCCCGCACGACCCCCGGCCACCGACGGCCCAGGCGCGGCACCGCCAGCAGCGCAGGCCACACGGGCGCTGGAGCGGGGATCGGCAACGCTGCCTCGCGAACACTCACGTCCTGATTCCGCGCTGCTGCCGACACGGCCGTCCAGCCTAGGGGAACACCACCTCCCCGACGGACGTCGAGGTCACAGAATGAGGCACAGCTCACGGGTTCTCCGACCTTGTCGACGGGCGAGGGCGGCGTCCGCCTCCTCCTGCGTGACCGCGCCCTTCACGAAGCCACGCGAGATCGACGACGCGATCCGCTTGGTGGCCGCGTCCGCGAACTCCTGCTTGGTCTCCAGCACCAGAACCGAGCTCCCGGCCTTGGCGCACACCTCGGCGATGCCGGCACCCATGGTGCCGGCGCCGATGACTCCGATCAGCTCCACCGTCCTCTCTCCAAACCTGAAATCGTTTACTGCTGTGGGACATTCGTCCCATCTCGTAACTAGAGGGCTTTGAGCTCCTCGGTGACCGCGGAGACCATCTTCTTGGCGTCGCCGAACAGCATCGAGGTGGTGTCCGCGAAGAACAGCGGGT
>NZ_JBHTCS010000021.1:0-158931 GCF_042665615.1 Rhodococcus daqingensis
ACGCGACGATGTACAGGATGGAGACGAGGTAGCCCATCAGGCGTCAGCCCCCTTCTTCTCGGCGGCCGCATTCTTGTCGGACACTGCGACCTCCTTCTTGGGCTTGAACATCGCGAGCATGCGGTCGGTGACGACGAAGCCACCCACGACGTTCAGGGTGCCGAACACCAGCGCGACGAACAGGATGATCTTGATGCTCCACGGCGAGTCGCCGGGCAGGTGACCGAGCACGACGAGCGCGCCGAGCACCACGATGCCGTGGATGGCGTTGGTGCCCGACATCAGCGGCGTGTGCAGGGTGTTGGGCACCTTGGAGATGACGGCGAAGCCCACGAACCCGGCCAGGACCAGGATCGCGATGTTCGCCAACAGTTCGGTGTACATCAGGCTGATGCCTCCTTGCGAGTGACGCACGCGGCGGCGAGCACCTCGTCGTCGAAGTCCGGAGCGAATGCGCCGCTCTCGTCGAGCATCAGCTCGATGAGGGCGTACAGGTTCTTGGAGTACAGCTCGCTCGAGTGCTCCGGCATGGTGGCCGGCAGGTTCAGCGGGGAGCAGATCGTCACGCCGTGCTTGACGACGGTCTGACCGGGCTCGGTGAGCTCACAGTTGCCGCCGGTCTCGCCTGCCAGGTCCACGATCACCGAGCCGGGCTTCATGCCCTCGACAGCGGCGGCGGTGACCAGGCGCGGGGCCGGGCGGCCCGGGACGAGTGCGGTCGTGATGACCACGTCGAAGCCCTTGATCGCGTCCTCGAGCGCCTGCTGCTGCTGGGCCTGCTCGTCCTCGGTCAGCTGACGGGCGTAGCCGCCCTCACCGGCGGCGTCGATGCCCAGATCCAGCCACTGGGCGCCGACGGACCGGACCTGGTCCGCGACCTCCGGGCGCACGTCGTAACCGGTGACACGGCCGCCCAGACGCTTCGCGGTGGCCAACGCCTGCAGGCCCGCGACGCCGACACCGAGCACCAGCACGGTGGCCGGCTTGACGGTGCCCGCGGCCGTGGTCAGCATCGGAAAGTACCGGGTGGACTCCGACGCCGCCAGCACGACGGCCTTGTAGCCGGCGACGTTGGCCTGTGAGGACAGTGCGTCCATCACCTGGGCGCGGGAGATGCGCGGGATCGCCTCCACGGCGTACGCCTCGACACCCGCGTCCGCGAGCGCGGCGATGCCGCTCTCGTTGGTGCGCGGCGCGAGGAAGCCGATGAGCTTCTGGCCGGAGCGGAGCCGGGCGGTCTCCTCCGGGCTCGGGGCCGCGACCTTGAGGACGACGTCCGCGGACCATGCGTCGCCGATCGTCGCACCCGCCTCGACGTACAACTCGTCCGGCATGAGGGCGGCCAGACCCGCCCCGGACTCGACGATCACGTCGACGCCCTTGCCGCGAAGCGTGGCGACGATCTTGGGGACCAACGCGACCCGGCGTTCGCCGTCGTTCATTTCCCGAACGACGCCGACCGTTGGGCGCGGCTGCTGCGAGCTCTGCGATGTATCCAACTGTCTGTACTTCCTGCGGTAGGTGGTTTCGGCACCGCAGCGGACGGCGGTGCCCGTGCGACAAGCGGATGATGACCCAGCGGCACGAAGTTCACAACACTAGCCAGAGTTACGGTGCCGTAGGGAAATCTGATCCCTCAGGGTGGGCACTGAATCGAGTCCGAACAGGACTATTCACCGATCTCGGACATTCGAATGTGACTCCGGTCACCGCGTAGTCTGATGTTCCGACCGTTCGCGGAGGTGTCGATGACCAGACGGACCAAGCCGACCGTCACGGTCGAGCGCGTCTACGACCACCCCGAGCCCGAGCCCGGTGCGCGGATCTTCGTCGACAGGCTCTGGCCGCGGGGCATCCGCAAGGACGCGTTCCACTATGACGACTGGGCCAAGGACCTCGCGCCGTCGACCGAGCTGCGCCGGTGGTACAGCCACGAGGCCGCACACTTCCGGGAGTTCCGGGCCCGCTACCGCGCGGAACTCGAGTCCGACGCGGGCCAGGAGGCGATCGCCCGCGTCGAGCAGCTCGCGCACGGTCGCCCGTTGGTCCTGCTGACCGCGACCAGGGACCTCGAGCACAGCCACGCCGAGGTGCTGGCCGAGTTCCTGCGGGAGTCGGACTCGTGATCTCCGCCGACGACCTCGGCGGCGACCCGGTGTGCTGGCTCGACCGGGTGTGCCCCGAATGCGGATCGTTTCTCCCGGACGGCGCGGAGCACGGCTGCCCGCGGTGCACCCCCAAGCCGCATATCCCCGCAGCCGGGCAACACAGCACCTAGAGTTGCGCGGGTGAGCGATGCCAAGCAGCCGACGCTGATCGATCGTGAACCGCTGACCGCCGCCCTGTTCGAGGAATGGGACGTCCTCGACCGCCTGCTCGCCGGGCTCACCGACGAGCAGTGGGCCAGCCCGACACCCCTGCCCGGATGGACCGTGCACGACGTCGTCGCCCACCTGATCGGTATCGAGTCGATGCTCAGCGATGTCGAGCCGCCGGTCGCCGCGGACGAGGTGCCCGACTCCCCTCACGTCCGCAATGCGATCGGCGCCTTCAACGAACGCTGGGTCACCGGCCTGCGCTCGCACAGCCACGCCGAGGTGCTCTCGGGCTTCCGCGACATCACCCGCACGCGACGCGCGGCGCTGTCCGCGATGACACAGGACGACTTCGACGCCCCGTCGATGACGCCGGTCGGTCCCGACACGTACGGCCGGTTCATGCGGACCCGACTGTTCGACTGCTGGTTCCACGAACACGACATCCGGGATGCCGTCGGCCTGCCCGGCGAGGAGGGTGGGCCGCGGGCCGAGTACTCGCTCGTGGAACTGATCGGGGGGCTCGGCTTCGCGGTCGGCAAGAAGGGCGGCGCGCCGCAGGGCTCGACCGTGACGTTCGCCCTGACCGGTCCGCTCGCCCGCGACATCCACATCGCCGTCGACGGCCGCGCCGCCGTCGTCCCCGCCCTGGACGGGCCCGCGACCACGACGCTGCGGCTCGATTCGCGGCTGTTCACCCGGCTGTGTGGGGGCCGGACGTCCGCCGCCGACCACTCCGGGGAGATCACGATTCTCGGCGACGAGGCCCTCGGCCGACAGATCGCGAACAACCTCGCCTTCACCATCTGATGCGACTGTTCTTGTCCTCGTACAGGTTTGGGGCGCATCCCGATCTGCTGCTGAACCTGGTCGGCGAGGCAGGGCCGGTGGCCGTCATCGCGAATGCCGCGGACGCATGGGAGGTGGGACGGGACTCCGCGGTGGTCAGCGACGTGGCGCCGCTCCGCCGGATGGGCTTCGACGCACGGGAGTTGGATCTGCGTGAGTTCGTCGGCGACCCGGGATCGCTGCGCGCGGAGCTGGCGCGACAGGCGATGGTGTGGGTACGCGGCGGCAACACCTTCGTGCTGCGCGCCCAGTTCGCCCGCAGCGGCGCCGACGTGGTGCTGCCGGAGCTGCTGCGCTCCGACTCGCTGGTCTATGCGGGGTACAGCGCGGGGGCCTGTGTGATGTCACCGTCGCTGCGCGGGCTCGAACGACTCGACGATCCGGCGGAGGTCGGACCGGCCTGTGGGGTGCCGGTGATCTGGGAGGGTCTGGGCCTGGTCGACCATGCGATCGTGCCGCACTTCCGCTCGCCGGGATACGGGGCCGAGGAGTCGGCCCTGATCGAGGAGGTCGCCGAGCACTACCGGCTGGCGGGCACCCCGTACCGGGCCCTGTCCGACGACGATGCGATCGTCATCGACGAACGCAGTTGAGCGGCGGCCGCGGCCTGGCCGGCGGGCGCGGCCCCGCCACCACTCGTCAGCCGAAGGCGACGACCCGGGCGGCCGGCACGTGAACCGGCAGCAGCGCGGGACGTCGGATCGTCTTGAGCCTGCGGCGTGAGACCTCATCCGCCCCGTCGAGCAGTGCGTCGACGAGGAGCTCCGGATCCCGGCGCCATGCCGACCCGATCACCTCCACCGCGTCGTCGGTGAACAAACCCGAATCGGTCAGGGCATCGCGCCACTCCGCGAACTCTCCCCCTCGCACCAGATCGATCGCGCAGGCATCGATCTCGCCGCCGTCGAATTCGTACGACAGCACGGCGCTGACGAGCTCTTTCGTGTGGGATCCCAGGTCTCTCATCGTGTCGGTCCCTTCGTCAGTAATGACGGCAGATTCGCTGTAACACTGTGCGGTGCTCCGGCGATAGCTCACGCTATCCCCGATTCCGTGCATTGAACCTTCGGCTCGCCAACGATCTGATAACAGAGTGACTGGCGTGACAAATGTGACTGATGTGCACACAAATGTCGCTATCCGGCGACCGCCACGCGGTTCATCGAGTCCACGCCGTCCAGCAACGCGGAGACGAGCAACTCGGGGTCGCGCGACCACGCGGACCCGATCGAGTCGACCACCGACGGGGTGAACATCCCGGAGGACTCGACCGCGTCGAGGTACTCCCCGAACTCCCCGGATCGGATGGCGCCGATCACCACCTCGTCGGCCACGGCATGGCCCTCGAACTCGTAGGCGAAGATCGCGCGGATGATCCCGTCGACTCCACTGGGCAGTCCGCTCATTCGCCCACCTCTTCTTCCCGATTCACCTCGACGTGCGCATCCCGACGATCGGATCTGCGTCTACGTGTAACGCATTCGCGCTACCGAGCGATAGGGGGAAACCTAACCCAGCTTCCGCGGGGATTGGGTTGCTATTCGGAGAACGTTCGGTTACGAACCGGATACTATGGCGCCATTGCCGCCGAAACACCGTTATAAGGGCCGGCGGTCTGGTTTTCGAACGACCCGCCGCTCAGATCCCCAGGGACGCGGAGAGCAGCGGCAACGACTTGCGCAGGTCTTCCTGCCAGTACCCCCAAGAGTGGGTCCCGTTGGGCCGGAAATCGACCGTGGCCGGGATGTTCAGCTCGCGCAGCCGGTCGGCGAGCTGACGGGTGCACAGGTTCGTGGCGGCCTCGATCGCACCGCCGATCGCCACCTGGTCGGCCAGCGGCGGCGACTTCGGGTTGCGCGGCGCGTTCGGATCCTCGTGCACGCCGGGCAGCCCGTTGCCGGTCGAGATGTAGATGGACAGGCCCCGGAGCTTCTCGGCATTGAGGTACGGGTCGTGTTCGCGCCAGGCCGGCCCGTCGTACGGGCCCCACATGTTCGTGGTGTCCGCGCCTCCCATCACCTCGACGACCGTGCGGATGTACGCCTGGCCCACCGGATCGCTCGTCCGGGCACAGCCGCTGTAGGAGGCGACGCCCTTGTAGAGCCCGGGCGCCTGGATCGCCAGGTCGAGGACCGATCCCGCGGACATCGACAGGCCACCGATCGAGTTGACCTTGTTCGTTCCCAGCGCTTCGTCGATCACCGGCGGCAGTTCCTCGGTGAGGAAGGTCTGCCACATGTGTGCGACCCCCAGCTTGGGGTCGACCTTCTGCCAATCGGTGTAGTAGCTGAAGATGCCCGCGGCGGGGATCACGACGTTGACGTTCTTGTCGGCGAAGAGCTCGACGATGTCGGTCTGGTTCTCCCAGTCGGCGCCGTCCTCGCCTCCCCCCGCCCCGTTGAGCAGGTACAGGGTCGGCCGGGGCTCGCTGGTGTCGGCGGGCCTGATCACCTGCAGCGGGATCGCCCGGCCCATCGACGGCGAGTAGACGTTGACGTCCCACTGGCGGTCCGTGTGCTTGTCGATTCCCTCGACGCGGGCAGCGGCGGCGGCCGGCTCGGCCGGGGTCGCAGCGGCGGGCGCAACACCCAGCAGGACCGCGGTCAACAGCGTCGCCGCCAGCGTTCGTGCACGCACTTCGCTCCCACTTTCGCTCGAGAATCGACCGCCACCCTAATTCGACGGTCCGAATCGGACATACGTCCACCCGATAGAGTGATGCGCGTCACAGTGGGTGTGGCGGCCGTGCGCCCACGGTCCACGAAACAGCCGGGTCCACCGACCTTCCGTGCCATAGACTCCGGCCGTGCAGCCCCGACTGGTTTCCGTCATCATCCCCGCCTACAACGGTCTGCCCCTCATCGACGAACAGTTCGACGCGTTGGCCGCACAGGACTACACCGGCGACTTCGAGGTCGTGGTGAGCGACAACGGATCGACCGATGGCCTGCGGGAGCACCTGGCACACCATCGGCTGGCCGATCGCCTGCAGTTGCGGTGGATCGACAGCTCCGACAAGCAGGGCACCCCGCATGCCCGCAATGTCGGCATCGCCGCCGCGTACGGCGACTTCCTCGCCTTCACGGATCAGGACGACCGGGTTCATCCGGGTTGGCTGACCGCGCTCACGCTCGCCGCGCGAGACTTCGACGCGGTCGGCGGGGCGGTCGAGACGGCGTCGATCAACACGCCGGAAGTGGCGTCCTGGCGCCCGATGCCCGCACCCGACGAGCGCTTCGAGGAGGCCGGCTACCTGCCCTACGCGATCGGCTGCACCTTCGGGATCTGGCGCCCCGTCATCGACAAGGTCGGCGGCTTCGACGAGTCCTTCACCCGCGGCGGTGAGGACACCGCGCTGTCGTGGACCCTCCAGCTCAACGATTTCACCCTGGGACACGCGCCCGATGCCCTGGTGGCATACCGATTCCGCACCACCTACCGGGACACCTGGCGGCAGTTGCGCGGGTACGGGGAGAACTCCGTCAAGCTCTATCTGGCCTTCCGCGAGCACGGGCACCCCCGCCACAGCGTCAGGAACCTCGCGCTCTCCTCGATCGGGGTCGTCCTCCTCAACCCCCTCGTGCCCCGGTTCATCGCGCGGATCCCGCGGGGAATGTGGTTCGCCCAGACCGGCTTCCTCGCCGGAAAGATCCGTGCCAGCATCAAGCACCGGGTCTTCTATATCTGAGTCGAGCTCCGCGCGGGTCGACCGTGGCTATCATCAGCCCGTGACCGCACCGGCCCGCGTACCCAGCTTCGTCTCCGTGATCATCCCGGCGTACAACGCCCGACACCTGATCGACGCGCAGTTGTCGGCGCTCGCCACCCAGGACTACCCGGGTGAGTTCGAGGTCGTCGTCAGCGACAACGGTTCCACCGATGGGCTGCAGGATCACCTCCTCGACCATCCGCTCGAACAGGCACTGAGCCTGAGGGTCGTCGACAGTTCCACCGCCCCCGGCGCCGCGCACGCCCGCAATGTCGGCATCGCCCGCGCCAAGGGCGAGTTCCTCGCGTTCTGCGACGCGGACGACCAGGCCCACCCGGAGTGGCTGTCGGCCCTGGTCGAGGCGGCCCCCGGCAACGACGCGGTCGCCGGCACCGTGGAAACCCACACCCTCAACTCGGCAGAGGTCCAGCGGTGGCTGCCGATGCCCGACCCGAGTGAGCGACCGATGTTGTTCGGCTGGATGCCGTCGATATTCTCGGGATCCTTCGGCATGTGGCGGACGACGTCGGAAGCCGTGGACGGGTTCGACGAGCGCTATGCGCGTGGCGGCGAGGACAACGACCTGGCGCTGCGCATCCAACTCGCCGGGTTGAGCCTCGCCCACGCTCCCGCCGCGCTCGTCTCGGTTCGGCTGCGCAGCACCTTCGGTGATGTGTGGCGGCAGATGGTCAAATACGGCGAAGCCGACGCGAAGGTCTATGCCGCCTACGTCGACCGCGGCGTTCCCCGGCGGCCCCGGCTCGCCGTCGTCGCCGAGGTCCTTCGACTGGCGCTGACCAACCCCCTACTGCCGCAGCGAATCTCGGGCACCTCGCGCGGGCACTGGGTGCAGAGCTGCGCCCACCTGGTCGGCCGGGCGATCGGCAGCGTCAAGTACCGGACGTACTTTCTGTAGCCGGCCCTCGTCGCTCGTCGGGAGACCGGCGTTGCACCGGCCATAGGATCGGCGAGTGTCTCGCAGTCTGCCGCACCTCGTCTCGGTCATCGTCCCCGCGTTCAACTGCGCTCACCTCATCGACGTGCAGTTGACCGCGCTCGCCCGGCAGGACTATGCGGGCGAGTTCGAGGTCGTGGTCAGCGACAACGGATCCACGGACGGGCTTCGGGCGCTTCTCAGGGACCACCCGCTGACGGCGACCCTGAACCTGCGGTGCGTCGACTCGACCGGGGTGGTTGGCGTCTCGCACGCCCGGAACGTCGGGATCGAACACGCGCGAGGCGACTTCCTCGCGTTCTGCGACGCCGACGATCGAGCACACCCGAACTGGTTGACCGAGTTGATCGCGGTGGCCGCGACCTCCGACGCGGTCGGTGGGTCCATCGAGACCGCCTCCCTCAACGACCCGGATACCGCCGCCTGGCTGCCCACGCCGCCGCCCGACCAGCGTGCCGCCGTCAAGGGGATGTACCCCGTCGCCGGAGGCTGCAACCTCGGGATGTGGCGCCACGTATTCGACGCCGTCGGTTCCTGGGACGAGTCCTACGTCGCGGGATGCGAAGACACCGACTACTGCCTGCGACTGCAACTGGCCGGGTTCAGCCTCGCGCACGCACCGAACGCCCTCGTTGCCTATCGGATCCGAGGCTCCCACACCGCCTTCCGCAGGCAGCAGTCGACATGGGCTCAGAAGCAGGTTCAGCTGTACGCGCAGTACCGCAGCCTCGGTGCGCAGCGCCCACCGCTCACGATGACACCGATGCAGCTTCTCCTGCTCGCGATCCACAACCCCGCCGTCCCCCGGCCGCTCAGGCAGCTGTCCTACGGACAGTGGCTGTACTACGCGGCCGGCATCGCCGGGCGGATCCGCGGCAGCATCCGGCACCGGGTCTACTTCGTCTGACCTGCGGGGTGGTCACACGGTCGTCGGGGCGCCCGCCAACCGCCGTGCGCCCTGCTGCCTGGCCCGACGCAACTCACGCCGCGGGGACCCGAGCAGGAGTTTCGCGCGCGAGGCCCGATCAGGGCCGCGGACCACCGACGCCAGCAACAGGTCCGCCCACACCAGCCACCACCATCCGAATCCGCTCGCGCGCACCGACAACGGTAGGGAACGGTCGACCACCACCTTGGACAGGACCCGGTAGCGGTCCAACCAGTCCTTGTTGTGGACGGCGTTCACGAAGGACTCCGATGCCGCATGGTGGAATCGAATCGACAGCTCGTCGGGCGACCACGACACCGTCGACCGTTGCATGATGCGCATCCACAGGTCCATGTCGACGAGCTGATAGAGCCCCTCGTCCAGTCCACCCACCTCCACGGCCGTGCTCCGCCGGACCATCACGCAGGTCGGTTCGCCCACCCAGTTCCCCCGCGCGCCGCCGCGGACGAACTGCGACACCAGCGCGGCGCCGTCGTTCGTGGACCGCAGGTCCCGGAAGTTCTGCTCGAGCCGTCGGTGCCGCTCCCCCCAGCTCACGTCCTCGGTCTCGATGATCCTCGGCGCGAAGGCGAGCCCGACCGTGGCGTCGTCGAACAGCGGCGCGAGGGTCGAAAGGCAGTGAGGGAGCAGGCGGTCGTCGCCGTGCACGAACTGGATCGCCCTGCCCCGGGCCAGGCTCAGACACCGATTGTGGTTGCCGACGAGGCCGAGCCTGACCTCGTTGCGAATAACCCGGGCGTTCTCACCCACCAGCGAGCGGGCGATCTCGTAGCTGTCGTCGGTGGAGTCGTCGTCGATGATCAGGAGCTCGAAGTCGTCGAAGTCCTGACTGACGATGCTCGCCAGACAGCGCGCGATGGTGTCGGCGTTGTTGTACATCGGGATGCAGACGCTGACCGCCGGGGCCGAGCTCTCGGATTCGACTGACACTTCTCTCCTTCACCTGGCCCGCTAGTACCGATCGGGGCTCGCGGACGCCTCGCCGGACATTCAACCAGGATGGCCGCCTGTAGGCGCCCACATGGCAGGCACCCTCCTCGAGGCCAACGCCACACCCGAGTTCCGGGACGGTAGCGACACGAACGGGTTACCCTTCCTCTGGCCCGCGCAGCGTGGGTGGGGAGATGGGGGTCGACTCGGCGGCGTGGCCGCCGCATGTCGCGAACCGTCGGCAAGGGCGGGAGCACATGAATCTATTCCGGTTGCGGCGAACCTCGAAGCTCACGGACATCGAGAAGGTCCAGCGCCTGGGGCTCGGCACCGTCGGAGTGGGAACCTATGGGAACCCGAGGATCCTCACCTTCACCCACGACCCGACGCGCCTGACGATCGGCTCGTACTGCTCCATCGCGGACGGAACGGTGATCGTGCTCGGTGGTCAACACCCCACCGACGAAGTGACGACGTATCCCTTCCGGATCATGCTCCAGCTCCCCGGGGCTGGCGAGGATCGTCACCCGCTGCCGAAGGGTGACATCGTCATCGGCAGCGACGTGTGGATCGGCGCGGGGGTGACCATCCTCAGCGGCGTCGACATCGGGCACGGCGCGATCCTCGGCGCCGGAGCCGTGGTCTCGAAGGACGTGCCCCCCTACTCCATCGTCGGCGGCAATCCGGCCCGCCTGATCAGGAAGCGGTACGACGACCAGACGATCGACAAGCTGCTGCAGATCTGCTGGTGGGACTGGCCACAGGAGAAGATCGTCGAGAACCTGGAACTCCTGTCCGCACGCGACCCCTCCGAGTTCCTCGAGCGCCACCTGCCCGCCGCCGGCCGCGACCGGTCCCGCGCCTGAGCCTGTTCATCGTCATGAAGTCGTGAGGAACGCCATGCCAGCGAAAAGCCCTGACCTCGTCTCGGTGATCATCCCCGCCTACAACACGATGGGCGTCATCGATGTGCAGTTGACCGCGCTGGCGGAGCAGGACTACCAGGGCGCGTTCGAGGTCATCGTCAGTGACAACGGCTCCACCGACGGCCTCGCCGAGCACATCGACGGCCACCCGCTCCGAGAGATCCTCGACCTCCGGCGCATCGACTCCTCCGCGACGAAGGGCGCCCCCCACGCGCGAAACGCGGGAGCCGCAGCGGCCCGGGGCGAGTACCTGGTCTTCTGCGACGCCGACGACATGGTGCACCCGGAGTGGCTCGGCGCGTTGGTCGCGGCGGGGCAGGAGTACGACTCCGTGAGCGGGCCCGTCGAGACCACGACCCTCAACACCCCGAAGGTTGCCTCCTGGCGACCGGTGCAGCCCCCGGACAAGCCCGAGGAGACACCGGATTTCCTCAACTTCGGGCTGTCGGGCAACCTCGGGCTGTGGCGCCGGGTCTTCGACTCGGTCGGCGGCTTCGACGAATCCCTGAACGTCGGCGAGGACGTCGACTTCACCTGGCGGATACAGCTCGCGGGCTTCACCTTGGGACACGAGCCGAAGGCCATGGTGGCGTATCGGCTCCGTGACAACTATCGAGCCCTGTGGCGCCAGTCGTTTGCCTACGGCCAGGCAGGACCCGAGCTCTACCGGCACTACCGCTGGTACGGCCTGCGGCCCACCAAGCCGTTGCCGCTCCTCGTGTTCGCGCTGGCCCTGGTGTTCCGGAGTCCGATCGTCCCCCGGTTCATCTCCCGCCTGTCCACGGGCGGCTGGATCTACTACACCGCCTTCGCGGCGGGCCGGATCTCCGGCAGCGTGAAGTACCGGATCTGGTTCGTCTAGACGAACCAGACCCGGTGTCTGATGCTGCCGCGGACGCGACCGACCGCGCGGGCCAGGTAGGTCAACCACTGCCCCCGCGGAAGACGGGTGACAGCTCTGGGCAGCAACGGGTTTCGGATCACCAGCAACACCGCCACCACGGGGAGGGCGAGCAGGTTCCGACGGAACCCGTCGGCCCGGTACCGCGCGTACAGCAGCGGATCGACCTCCCCGTAGGAGACGCTCTGGTCCCACAGCGCCCGGTAGCTGGTCCGGAGCCGGTACGCGGTCATGGCCTCAGGGGCGTGGCCGAGCGAGTAGCCCGCCAACTGGGTGCGCCAGGAGAAGTCCATGTCCTCCCCCGCATGGCCGAACGACTCGTCCCATCCCCCGACGGCATCGAAGACGTCCCGCCAGACCCCACAGTTGCTGCCGCTGGCGAACGCGAGGAACCCCGGGAACTCGAAGCCGCGTTCCGGTGGCGCCATAATGACGCGCTCCGCGATCTCGGGTGCGTTGATCGAACCGGTCTCCAGCCCGCCGCTCACCATGTCGAACTCGCGAGCAGCCTCCACCAGTGCCGACAGCCACCCCGGGTGCGCGCGATCATCCGCATCGCAGAAGGCCAGGAACTCGCCGTTCGACGCGGCGACACCGGCGTTGCGGGCGTGCGCCGCGCACTGCACGTCGGGGGCGTCGACGTACCGCAGTCTCAACCGCTCCCGTAAGGGATGGTCCGCCAGGTGATCTCCCAGCCCGTCCGTGGACCGGTTGTCTCCGACCACGACCTCCAGGTCGCCGGCATAGTCCTGCGCGGCGAGCGCCTCGAGTTGCTCGTCGATCACGCCGCGCGCGTTGTAGGCCGGGATGACGACCGACACGAGCTTCGGCGGCTGTCTCACTCGGTCCCCCTGGTATCCCTGCTCACGGTCGACAGAATCTCCGTGTAGCGCTTCACGAGCAGCTCCCCTGCCGCCGCGTCGAACAGATCGGTCGAATACAGCACGCCACCGGTGATACCCGCGGGCGCGCCGTCGTCATCGTAGTGGTCGTTGAGGCTGAACTCGATGTCGTGCTTGGCGACCTCGGTGACGAACGGGTGCCCCTCGATCCGCAGCCCGCCCAGGTCCACGTCGATCTCGCCGCCGCCGGGCTGCAGGATCAGCTCCACCTGGAACAGGCGGTCCCGGGTTCCGAGCGCCTCCTGCAGGCGGGGATTCGAGACGTCCGGGTGGGCGAAGGCACCCAGCGCGACGTCACGCACCTGGGCGACCAGCTCCGTGAACGGCTCGCCCTCGTGGACGGTCACCGGCATCAGCACATCGTCGGAGAAGTTCCCGACGACCTCGGCCAGCGCCGCCTCGTCGCGGCCCGCGATCGAGGTGGCCAGCGTGACGTCCGCAGCGGACGCGAGATCGCTGACCAGGACCGCGAACGCGGCCTGCATCACCATGAACAGGCTGGCCCGGCACTCGTGCGCCAGCGCCAGCAGCGCCGCGTGGGTGTCCGCGTCGATCGACACGCCCGCGGTGGCCCCGGCGGTCGTCCGCTTCACCCGGCCCGGGCCCGCGAGTTCGAGGCGGCGGGTCCTGCCCTCCAGTGCCCGCAGCCAGTACTGCAGCTGCCGGTGCGCCTCGCCCTCGGTGTCCGCGTCGTCGCCGAGCACCTCGTGCTTCCACATCGTGTAGTCGCCGTACTGCACCTCCAGCGGCGCCCATTGCGGTTCGATGCCCGCCGTGCGCGCGGCGTAGGCGATCATCACGTCGCGGGTGAGCACGCCCATGCTGGCCCCGTCCGCGGCGATGTGATGGACGACGATCGCGAGCACGTGATCGTCCTCGCCGAGCGCGAACAACCGCATCCGCAAGGGCAATTCGCGGGAGACGTCGTAGTCTGCCCACAGGTACCGCTGCACCTGCTCGTCGAGCTCGGCCGCCGACACCTCGACGCGCCGCAGCTCCGGGATCGCGTCCTCTGCGGGCACCAGGACCTGCACCGGCCCCGTCGGGGAGTCCGGGTACACCGTGCGCAGCGCCTCGTGCCGGGTCACCACGTCGGCCGCGGCCGCGCCCAGGACCTCCACGTCGAGCGGACCGCGAATCCGCAATGCGACCGGGATGTTCCAGTCCCCGTTGCGGGTCTCGTGGTTGGCGACCCAGATCCGCTCCTGCGCGGGCGCGAGCGGGATCTGCGCCGGCCGCGGCCGGGCCCCGAGCCGGGGCCGGTTCGGGTCGTGCGCGTCCACCCGGCGGGCCAGCGCCGCCACCGTCGGATCCTCGAAGAACTCGCGAACGCTGACGGCGGCATCGAAGACCTCGCCCATCCGCGCGGTCACCCTCGTCGCGAGCAACGAGTTTCCGCCGACGTCGAAGAAGTTGTCCTCGGCGCCGATCCGCGGGCGGTCGAGCAGGTCCGCGAAGATGCCCGCGATGATCTGCTCGGAGGGTGTCGAGGGTGCGCGGAAGGCGCTGGAGCTGAGGAACTCCGGCTCGGGCAGTGCCTTCCGGTCGAGCTTGCCGTTCACGTTGAGCGGCAGCTCGTCCAGGAACACGACCAGCGACGGCACCATGTAGCTCGGCACCCGCTCGCCCACGAAGGCGAGCAGGGGCTCCGCGGTCGGCGCCTCGCCCGCGACGGGCACCGCGTAGGCCACCAGGCTCTCGGCGCCGTGTGGTCCGCGGTGCACCAGGACCACGGACGCGTCGACATCCGGGTGCGCGGTCAGCGCCGACTCGATCTCGCCAAGCTCGATCCGGAACCCGCGCAGCTTCACCTGGAAGTCGCTGCGGCCGACATAGTCGAGTTCACCGTGCTCGCGGCCCAGCCAGCGCACCACGTCACCGGTGCGGTACATCCGGGAGCCGTCCGGGCCGAACGGATTCGCGACGAATCGCTCGGCCGTCAGGTCAGCGCGGCCCGTGTACCCGTGTGCGAGCTGAGCGCCGGCGATGTACAACTCACCGGGCACCCCGACGGGCACCGGGTGCAGGCGCGCGTCGAGCACGTACACCTGGGTGTTCCACTCGGGCACACCGATCGGCACGGTGCGCTCGACCTCGGGCCCGCAGCGGTGGTGGGTCACACTCACCGCCGCCTCGGTGGGCCCGTACAGGTTGAACACCGCCGCGTCACTGAACTCGGCGAACCGGCGGACCGTCTCGGCGGGCAGCGCCTCACCGATGCAGATCACCCGGCGCAGCGAGTCGACCGGCTCCGGGCCCACCGACGCCAGGAACGCCGTCAGCAGCGACGGCACGAAGTGCATCGTGGTGACGCGACTCTCGCGCATGAGCCGGGCAAGGTACGCCGGGTCCTGCTCGCCACCGGGCTTCGCGATCACCAACCGGGCCCCGGCGGTCAGCGCCCACCAGAACTCCCACACCGACAGGTCGAAGGTGGCCGCGGTCTTCAGCATCACCGCATCGTCGGCGTCCAGCCGATACTCGGACTGCTTCCACAGCAGCTGGTTCGCGATCGCCCGGTGCGGCACCGCGACGCCCTTCGGGCGCCCCGTCGAGCCGGACGTGTAGATCACGTACGCGGTGTTCTCCGGCCGCAGCGGGGCGATCCGGTCCGCATCGGTGATCGGCGCGGGACTGCGGTCGTCACCGAGCGCGTCGACCAGCAGCAGCTCCACCCCCTCGGGCGGCGTGACGGAGACACCGGTCGTGGTCAGCACGACCACCGGCCGCGCCGAGTCGAGCACGTAGGCGGTGCGCTCGGCCGGGTGGTCCGGGTCGATCGGCACGTACACGCCGCCGGCCTTGGCGACCGCATACATCGCAACGACCAACTCCACCGAACGCCGGATCGCCAGTCCCACCCGGGCTTCCGGGCCGACGCCGTGGGCGATGAGCTCGCGGGCCAGCCTGTTGACCCGCGCATCGAACTGGGCGTAGGTCAGCTCCTCGCCCTCGAACACCGTCGCGATCGCCGCCGGCGTCCGGCGCACCTGCGCGTCGAACAACTCGGCGAGGGTCGTCGCGGGCACCGGATGGGCGGTCTCGTTCCACGCCGACACCAGCTCCTCGCGGTGCAGGTCGTCGAGGATCGGGATGTCGCCGACGACGGCGTCGCGGTCGGCCACCACGGTCCGCAGGATCCGCTCGAACCGGGCCGCGAACTGCGCAACGGTGTCCCGGTCGAACAGGTCGGTGGCGTAGGTGAAGGACGCGGCGATCTCCGCGGGTTCCCCCGAATCGTCGTGCCGGTCCACCAGCGTCAGGTGCAGGTCGAACTTCGCCGGCTCGAACCCGGCGTCGAGCACCCCGATCTCGAGGTCCGGCAGGGTGAACCGGTTGCGTTCGAGATTGTGGAAGGACAGCGCCACCTGGAACAGCGGGTGCCGGGCGGTCGACCGGGTCGGGTTGAGCACCTCGACGAGCCGCTCGAACGGCACGTCCGCGTGGCCGAAGGCGGCCAGGTCGCCTGCACGCACCAGGTCGAGCACCTCGGCGAATCGCTGCTCCGGGCTGACCCGGGTGCGCAGCACGAGGGTGTTGACGAACATGCCGACCAGGTCGTCGAGCGCCTCTTCGCCGCGACCGGCGATGGGCGATCCGATCGCGATGTCGGATTCGTTGCTCAACCGGCTCAGCAGCACCGCGAGGGCGGCGTGCATCACCATGAACAGGGTGGAGTCCTGGCCGCGGGCGAGATCCAGGAGCGCGCGGTGCATCCGGGCGTCCAGGGTGAACGCGTAGGTGTCGCCGCGGTAGGACTGCTCGGCGGGCCGAGGCCGGTCGGCGGGCAGGTCGAGTTGCTCGGGCAGGCCCGCCAGCTCGGCGGTCCAGTAGCCGACCTGACGCGCGGCCACAGAGTCCGGGTCCTGCTCGTCGCCGAGCACCGCCCGCTGCCAGAGGCTGTAGTCCGCGTATTGCACCTCGAGCGGCGCCCAGGACGGCTGCGCCCCGTGCAGGTGCGCCGAGTAGGCGACCATCACGTCCCGCGCCAGCGGACCCATCGAGAAGCCGTCCGCCGAGATGTGGTGCACCACCAGCGCGAGTACGTGCTCGGTCTCGCCGACCCGCAGCAGCCGCACGTGCAGCGGGATCTCGGTGGTGACGTCGAAGCCGGTGGAGGCCAGCTCGATCACCCACGTCAGCACCTCGTCGTCGCCGACCGGGATCGGCACCAGCTCCGGGACCGCCTGGTCGGCGGGCAGGATCACCTGGCACGGTCCGGCATCGGTGTCCGGGTACACGGTGCGCAGCGACTCGTGCCGTTCGATCGCATCGGCCACCGCGGCGCGCAGGGCGGCCACGTCGAGCCTGCCGGACAACCGCAGCGCGAGCGGGATGTTGTTCACCGCGGAGGCCGTGTCGAAGCGGTTGAGGAACCACATCCGCTGCTGTGCCAGCGACAGCGGAATCCGTTCGGGCCGTTCCATCCTCGCCAGCGGGATCCGACCGGACTCCCGGGACGCGGACTCGGCGCGCACGGCCAGCTCCGCGACCGTCGGGTGATCGAACACCACCCGGATCGCCAGCGAGGTGCCCAGCGCGGAGTTCACCCGGGCCACCAGCCGCGTGGCCAACAGCGAGTTCCCGCCGAGCTCGAAGAAGCTGTCGTCCACCGACACCCGCTCCGCGCCGAGCAGCTCGGCGTAGATCCCGGCGATGGCCTCCTCGACCGGGTTCGTCGGACCGCGGAACTCGCGGTCGGTCACGAACGCAGGCACCGGCAACGCGCGCCGGTCCAGCTTGCCGGTCGCGTTGATCGGCAGCGCGTCCAGCACCATCACCGCCGACGGCACCATGTAGGCGGGCAGCGCCTCGCCGATCGCCGCGCGCAGCTCCTGCGGGTCCAGGACGGCGCCCGCCTCCGCAATCACATACCCGACCAGGTTCTCCCCGGTGTGCGGGTCGCGGTGCAGTGCGACCACCGATTGGGCGACGCCCGGGCGGCCGACCAGCGCCGCCTCGATCTCGCCCAGCTCGATGCGCAGGCCGCGCAGCTGGACCTGGGTGTCGCCGCGGCCGACGAAATCCAGTGCCCCGTCGCGGGTTCGGCGCACCAGGTCGCCGGTGCGATACATCCGCTCGCCGTCGCCGTACGGGTTCGCCACGAAGCTCGAGGCCGTCAGGGCGCCGCGGCGGTGGTAGCCGCGGGCGAGGCCGGGCCCGGACAGGTACAGCTCGCCGACCACCCCGACGGGGACGGGACGCAGCCGTCGGTCGAGCACGGCCGCCCCGGCACCCTCGAGCGGGGTCCCGATGGTGATCCGGTCGCCTTCGCGCAGCGGCTCGGTCACGGTGATGACGATGGTGCTCTCGGTGGGGCCGTAGCTGTTGAAGAACCGGCGACCGGGCGCGAACCGGGCCACCAACTCGGGCGGGCAGACGTCGCCGCCGACCATGACCGAGCGCAGGTCGTCGAGCCCCTCCGCGTCGACGGTGCCGAGCGCGGCGGGCGCGGTCAGGATGTGGCTGACCCGCTCGGCCCGCAGCAGCGCGGCCAGCTCGCCGCCGCCGATGACGCCCGGGGGTGCGATGACCATGGTCGCGCCCGCGCTGAACCCGACCAGCATCTCGAACACGGACGCGTCGAAGCTCGACGACGAGAACCGCAGCACCCGAGACGCACTCGTCACGTCCAGCTCGGTGCGCACGTCCGCGCAGAAGGTGGACAGCCCGGTGTGGGTGACCACCACGCCCTTCGGGACGCCGGTGGAACCGGAGGTGTAGATCATGTACGCGGCGCCCGCCGGATCGATCGGCGCGCCGAGCTCGTCCGCCGTCACCGGACCCGCGGGCAGTGCCGCCGATTCGCGGGCGAGCGCCTCGTCGTCGAGCGCGAGCCACTCGACCTCGCCGGGCAGCCGCTCGCGCTCACCGGCGACGGTGAGTCCGAGGACCGCCCCCGAGTCGGTGAGCATGTGCCGCGCGCGCTCGGCGGGCAGCGCCGGGTCGATCGGCACGAAGGCCGCCCCCGTCTTCGCCACCGCCCAGAGGGCGACCACGGATTCGGCGGACCGCACGAACGAGGTGGCCACGAACGACTCCGCACCGATGCCGCGGCGCAGCAGCACCCGCGCCAGGCGGTTCGACTCGGCATCGAGGTCCGCGTAGGACATCTCGGCGCCCGCGCAGCGCAGGGCCACGCCGTCCGGGTCGATGGCCGCGCCGGCCGCGAGGATCTGCGGCAGCGTGCGCACCGGCGGTGCGGGTAGGGCCGGGCCCGCCTGTGCGGCGAGCCGTTCGGCCTCGTCGAGCACCGGGACATCCCCGACCGCGATCCCCGGGTCCGCCGCGACGGCCTCGAGCACCCGCAGCAGCCGACGCGCGAACGCGTCCACGGTGTCGTGGTCGAACAGGTCGGCGGCGTAGGTCACCGAGGCGGCCATGCCGCCGCCCGCGCCGAGCTCGCGGAAGGTGAGCTCCAGGTCGAACTTCGCGACGTCGACGCCGGGGTCGAGCGCGGCCACCTGCAGGCCCGGCAGCTCCAGCGAGCCGACGCCCTGGTTCTGCAGCGACAGCCCCACCTGGAACAGCGGCGAGTGTGCCTGCGACCGAGGCGGATTCGCCGCGTCCACGACCTGCTCGAAGGGCACGTCGGCGTGGCCGTACGCGGCCAGGTCCACTCCCCTGGTGTTCGTCAGCACGTCGACGAAGGGGGCGCCCGGCTCGACCTGGGTGCGCAGCACCAGCGTGTTGACGAACATGCCGACCACGTCGTCGAGCGCCTGCTCGCCGCGGCCCGCGATCGGGGTGCCCACCGAGATGTCGGTGCTCCCGCTGAGCCGGGCCAGCAGCACCGACAGCGCGGCGTGCAGCACCATGAACAGCGTCGCGTTGTGCTCGCGTGCCAGCGCGTTCAGCGCCGCGGTCAGCTCGGCGCCGACCTCGAGGTCCGCGCGGGCGCCCCGGAACGACGCGATCGCGGGCCGGGGCCGATCCGTCGGCAGCTCGAGCACGCCCGGCGTGCCCGCGAGCTGACCGCGCCAGTACGCGAGCTGCCGGGCCGAGACGGACAGCGGGTCCGCCTCGTCGCCGAGCACCCGACGCTGCCAGAGCGCGAAATCGGCGTACTGCACGGGCAACGGCAGCCAGGACGGCTGCTCACCGATGGTCCGCGCGGAGTAGGCGAGCATGAGGTCGCGCGCGAGGGGCACCGTCGAGGCGCCGTCGGCGCTGATGTGGTGCACCACGAGCACCAGCACGTGCTGGCCCTCGGCGGAGCTTGCGGAGCGACCATCGGAACTGCCGGCGAGCCGGAAGAGGCTGCCGCGCACGGGAACCGCGGCGGTCACGTCGAAGCCCCGCGACAGCAGCGTCAGCATGGCCGCACGCAGCTCGTCCTCGCCGTCGACCTGGACGGGCGTCAGGTCGAGCTCGACACGCGCCGCGGGCACGATCACCTGATGCGGGCCGTCATCGGCGGCCGGGAACACCGTGCGCAGCGACTCGTGCCGCTCGATCACATCGCGCACCGCGGCCGCCAGCGCGGCCACGTCCAGCTCGCCGGTCAGCCGGACGGCCAGCGGGATGTTGTAGGCCGGCGACTGCGGGTCGAACTGGTTGAGGAACCACATCCGCTGCTGTGCGGCCGAGAGCGGCACCCACGCGGGACGGGCCTCGGCCACGAGCTCCGGCCGGACGATCTCCCGCTGCGCGCCGTCGACCCGGGCGGCCAGCGCCGCGACAGTGGTCGCCTCGAACAGCTCCCGCACGCCCAGCCCGGTGCCGGCGATCGCGTTGATCCGGGACATCGCCCGGGTCGCGCTCAGCGAGTTGCCGCCGATCGCGAAGAAGTCGTCCGCCGCGCCGACCCGCTCGAGGCCGAGCACCTCGGCGAACACGTCGGCCACGGAGGTCTCGGTGCGGGTGCGCGGCGCGACGAACTCGCGGACCGTGAACACCGGCACCGGCAGCGCCCGGGTGTCGACCTTCCCCGCCGGGGTCAGCGGCAGCTCGTCCAGGACGGTGATCGCGGACGGCACCATGTAGACCGGCAGCAGCTCCCGGGCGTGCTCGGTCAGGGTGTCCGGATCGGCGGTCCGCCCCGCCGCGGGCAGCACATAGGACACCACCGCCACCACGCCGTCCGAGCCGGTGTGGCCGACGGTGATCGCCGTCTGCACGCTCGCGTGCCCGGCCAGCACCGCGTCGATCTCGCCGAGCTCGACGCGGTGGCCGCGGACCTTCACCTGGAAGTCGGTGCGGCCCAGGTACTCCAGCTCGCCGGCCGCCGTGTACCGAACCAGGTCGCCGGTGCGGTACAACCGCGAACCCGGCTCGCCGAACGGATTCGCGACGAACCGCTGCGCGGTGAGCCCGGACCGGCCGTGGTAGCCACGCGCCAGGCCCACACCGGTGACGTACAGCTCGCCCGCGACCCCGGCGGGGACCGGGTGCAGCCGCCCGTCGAGGACGACGGCGTCGGTGCCGACGACCGGCGCGCCGATCGAGACCGGCTTCCCCGGATCCAGCGGCCCCTGGTGGGTGGCCATGATGGTCGACTCGGTCGGACCGTACGCGTTGAACATCCGGCGTCCCGGCGCCCACCGCCGGACCAGTTCCTGTTCGCAGGCGTCGCCGCCGACGACGACCACGCCGATCGCGTCCAGCCCGTCCGGGTCGAGGGTGGCGAGCGCGCCGGGCGTGACGAAGGCGTGCGTGACGCCACCCGCCCGGAGCACCTCCGCCAGTTCGGCGCCGCCGTAGACCCCCACCGGCACCACGACCATGGCCGCGCCCGCGCCGACCGCCATCAGCAGTTCGAGGATCGACGCGTCGAAGCTCGGCGACGCGAAATGCAGCGTGCGCGAATCCGGTCCGGCGGCGTAGGCCGCCCGCTGCGCGGCCACGAAGGAGGCGAGTCCGCGGTGCGTGACCACCACGCCCTTGGGCGTGCCGGTCGAGCCCGAGGTGTAGATCATGTACGCCGGGTGCCCGGGCCGCAGCGGTGCGAGCCGGTCGGCGTCGGCGACGGGGCCGGCAGGCGCGGCGGACAGCTCGGCCGCCGTTACGTCATCGTCGATCGACAGCCAGGACACCGCGTCCGGGAGTTCGCCCCGGTGGGCGGACAGGGTGACACCGATGGTCACCGCGGAATCGGCGACCATGTGCGCGATCCGCTCGGCGGGGTAGGTCGGGTCGATCGGCAGGAACGCCGCGCCCGTCTTCGCCACCGCCCACAGCGCCAGGACCGACTCGATCGAGCGCGGCACGGCAAGCGCGACATACGATTCCGGGCCGACTCCGCGCGAGATCAACAACCGGGCCAACCGGTTCGAGCGCTCGTCCAGCACGCCGTAGGTGAGCCGGGTCTCGCCCTGGATCAGCGCGATGTCGCGCGGGTCCCGGATCGAGCCGAGCAGCAGGTCGGGCAGCGTGCGGATCGGGGCCGGCGCCGGGCCGGTCACCGGCACCAGCGTCGCGCGCTCGTCGGCGTCGAGCAGGTCGAGGTCGCCGACGGGCCGCGAGGGGTCTCCCGCACCGTCGCGCAGGATGGTCAGGAAGCGCGCCGCGAAGCCCAGGGCGGTGCGGCGGTCGAACAGGTCCCGCGCGTAGGTGAAGGCCGCGACCGCGCCGGACGGATCGCCGCTGTCGTCGAAGTGCTCCGTCACGGTCAGCTGCAGATCGAACTTCGCGATCCCGAAATCGATCGGCTCCGAGGCGATCTGCAGGCCGGGCAGGGCGATGGCGTGTTCGCGGGCGTCCTCGAGCGCGAGGACCACCTGGAACAGCGGGTGGTGTGCGGTCGAGCGGGCCGGGCTGATCACCTCGACGAGACGCTCGAAGGGCACGTCGGCGTTGCCGTACGCGGCCAGATCGGTGGCCCGGACCTGGTCGAGCAGCGCCGCGAACGAGCGAGCCGGGTCCACCTGGGTGCGCAGGACCAGCGTGTTGACGAACATTCCGACGACGTCGTCGAGGGCCTGCTCGCCTCGCCCGGCCACCGGGGTGCCGACGGCGATGTCGCCGGTGCCGCTCATCCGCGCGAGCAGCACGGCGAGCGCGGCGTGCAACACCATGAACGGGGTCGAGTTCGTCGACCGGGCAAGGTCCTTCACCGCGCCGTAGGCGGCGGCGTCGAGTGCGCACTCGACGGTTCCGCCGCGGAAGGACGGCACCGCGGGCCGCCTGCGATCGGTGGGCAGGGCCAGCACCTCGGGCACGCCGGCCAGGGCCGCGGTCCAGTAGTCGATCTGGCGGGCGGCCGTGGAGTCCGGGTCGTCCTCCGAGCCGAGCACGGCACGCTTCCACACCGCGTAGTCCGCGTACTGCACGGGCAGCGGCGCCCAGGACGGCGCCTGTCCGTCGGTGCGGGCGGAGTAGGCCTGCACCAGATCCCGGGCGAGCGCCTGGATCGACCAGCCGTCGATGCTGATGTGGTGCACCACCACGACCAGCACGTGGTCGTCGGGGCCTGCCGCGAGCAGCGTGAGGTCCAGCGGGATCTCGGCGGTGACGTCGAAGCCGGAGGCCACCGCGGCCCGGACACGCTCGGCCAATTCGGCGGTGCCGACCGTCTCGTCGCCGCGCAGCGCGTCCAGGGCGAGCTCGTCGAGCGCCTCGGACGTCGGCAGGATCTGCTGATACGGGCCGGACGGCGAGTCCGGGTACACCGTCCGCAGCGACTCGTGCCGCTCGAGCAGGTCCGCGACGGCCTCCGCGAGCGCATCGACGTCGAGCGTGCCCGTCATCCGCAGTGCGGCGGCGACGTTGTACGCACCCGAGGCGGGGTCGAACCGGTTGAGGAACCACATCCGGGACTGTGCCGGGGACAACGGGATCGGATCCGGGCGCGGACCGGCGACCAGCTCCGGGCGCTGCACGTGCCCGGTGAGCACGTCGTCGACGACGGCGGCCAGACCGGCGACCGTCGGCGCCTCGAACAACTCGCGCACGCTCACCCGGGTACCGAACTCGGCGTTGACCCGGGCCAGCAGCCTCGTCGCGGCCAGCGAGTTGCCGCCGAGGTCGAAGAAGCTGTCCGCGGCGCCGACCGGGTGCTCGGATCCGAGGACGTCCCCGTAGATCTCGGCCAGGCTCAGTTCCGTCGGGGTGCTCGCGGCCACGAACTCGGCGGTGCCCACGAACTCGGGGGCGGGCAGCGCCTTGCGGTCCAGCTTGCCGCTCGGGTTCAGCGGTAGCTCGTCGAGAACCGTCAGCACCGAGGGCACCATGTACCGCGGCAGCGCCGCGGCGACCGCGTCCAGCACCGCGCCGGTGACCAGGCGTGACTCGTCCAGCACCCGATCGCCGCCCTCGGGACCGGTGGCGGGCACCGCGTAGGCCGCCAGGTAGTCCCCCGCCGGCCCGTCGCCGCGGACCACCACGACCGCCTGGGCCACGCGGTCGTCGCGCAGCAGGGCGGCCTCGATCTCGCCGAGCTCGATCCGCTGTCCGCGCAGCTTGACCTGGAAGTCGGTGCGACCGATGTACTCCAGCTCCCCGGACACGTTCCAGCGGACCAGGTCGCCAGTCCGGTACATCCGAGAACCGGGCTCGCCGAACGGGTTCGCCACGAAGCGATCCGCGGTGAGGTCCGGCCGCGCGACGTATCCGCGGGCCAGCTGCACGCCCGCCAGATAGAGCTCGCCCGCGACACCGACCGGCGCGGGCCGCAGCCCGGCGTCGAGCACGAAGGTCTGGGTGTTCCACACCGGCGCACCGATCGGGACGACCGTCTCGCCCGCCGTGGTGCGGTGGTAGGTGACGTCGACGGAGGCCTCGGTCGGCCCGTACAGGTTGTGCAGCTCCGCGTCGGTGCGGTCGTGCAATGCCGCGACGGTGCCCGGCGCGAGCGCCTCACCGCTGGTGAAGATCCGGCGCAGCGAGCCGCACCTGCCGATGTCGGCGCCCATCAGGAACACCTCGAGCATCGACGGCACGAAATGCATGGTGGTGACGCCGTACTCGCGGATCACCGTCTCGAGGTAGGCGGGATCGCGGTGACCGTCCGGTTCGGCGATCACCGTTCGTGCCCCGGTCTGCAGCGGCCAGAACAGTTCCCACACCGAGACGTCGAACGTCGCGGGGGTCTTGAGGAGCACCACGTCGTCCTCGCCCAGCGGGTAGCTCTCCTGCATCCAGCGCAGGCGGTTGACGATTCCCCGGTGCGGGACCGCGACGCCCTTGGGCCTGCCGGTCGATCCGGACGTGAAGATCACGTACGCGGTGCCGTGCGGGCGCAGCGGCGCCGACCGGTCCGTCTCGCGCACCGCGGACGGTGAGAGCCCCGCGAGATCGAGCTCGTCCACCGCGACCGTCGCGACGGAGGGGGGCATCGACTCGCGGTCGGCGGCGGTGCTCAGCACCAGCACCGGAGCGGACAGCCCGGCGACGTACTCGATTCGCTCGTCCGGCTGTTCGGGGTCGATCGGCACGTAGGCGCCGCCCGCCTTGAGCACCGCATGGATCGCGACCACCATCTCCGCCGAGCGGCGCATGGCGATCCCGACGAGCGACTCCGGCCCGACACCGGCAGCGATCAGGTAGCGCGCCAACCGATTCGCCCTTGCGTCGAACTCGGCATAGGTCAGCGCCTCGGTGCCGAAGACGACCGCGATCCCGTCGGGCGTCCGGGCCACCTGCGCGTCGAACAGGTCGACCAGGGTGGCGGGCGCGACGTCGTGGTCGGTGTCGTTCCAGCTCGTCAGCACGAGCTCGCGTTCGGTGGAGCCCAGGACCTCGACACCGCCGGCGGGGATCTCGGGGTCCGCGGCAATCGCACGGAGGACCAGCGCCAGCCGGTCCGCGAGCGTGGTGGCCTCCATGAGGTCGAACAGGTCGGTGCGGTACCGCAGGTGCAGGTGCAGGTGCGGGTCGAGGATCGACATCAGGGTCAGCGGATAGTGCGTCGCATCGCGACCCTCGAGCCCGGTGACGCGCATGCCGGCGATGTCGGTGTTCTCGTCGAACCCGGCGCGGTCCACCGGGTAGGACTCGAAGACGGTCAGGGTGTCGAACAGCGGCCCCAGTCCGGTCCGGGCCTGGATGTCGGCGAGCCCCAGCTGATGGTGCTCAAGCAGCGCGGTCTGCTCGTCCTGCACCCGGCGCAGCAGCTCCGCGACGCTCGCGTGCGGATCCACCCGGACCCGCACCGGCACGGTGTTGATGAACAGGCCGAGGATCTCCTCGACGCCGGGCAGCTGTGCGGGCCGGCCGGACACCGTGGCGCCGAACAGGATGTCGTCGCGGGAGAGCAAGCGGGACAACAGCAGTCCCCACGCCGTCTGGATGACGGTGTTGAGGGTGACGCCGTGGCCGCGGGCGAGGTCGCCGAGTGCGTCCACCAGTCCGGCGGGCAGCTCGACGTCCACCTCACCGGGCAGGCCGAGACCCGCGGCGGGCGCCTGCGCGGACGCGATCAACGTCGGCTCGGTCACCCCGTCGAGGGCGTCCGCCCACACGCGGGCCGAGTCGTCAGCATCCCAGTGCGCACGCCACTCCAGGTAGTCCCGGTAGCGGCGCGCATCGGTGACACGGCCCGAGGCTCCGCCCGAGGTGACGACATGGCCCGAGGCGAGCAACCCGGCTCCCGCGTCGCCCGCGGCATACCGGACCAGCAGCTCCCGCACCAGCAACGGCATCGACCAGCCGTCGAGGATGATGTGGTGGTTGATCAGCGCGAGCACGCACCGATCGGCGGAGAGGCGGATCAGCATCATCCGCAGCAGCGGCGGCCGGTCCATCGCGAACCGGGCCACCCGCTCCTCGTCCAGCAGGCGCGCGAGTTCGGCCTCGCGGGAGTCCTCGGCGACGTCGGTCAGGTCGATCTCCCGGAACGGCACCTCCACCTGGTCGAGCACGAGCTGGACGGCAATTCCGTTGTCGTCGTAGACGAATGCGGTGCGCAGGTTCGGGTGATGGGCCACCAGCGCGTTCGCGGCGCCGCAGAGGCGGGCCGGGTCGACGGTTCCGGCCAGGTCCATCACGAGCTGCGCGGTGTAGACGTCGACGGTGTCCGCGGCCAGGGTCGCGTGGAACAGAAGGCCGGACTGCAGCGGGGACAGCGACCACACGTCGGTCAGCGAGGGGTAGCGGTGATGCCAGCGGTCGATCTCGTGCTGGCTGACGGTCACCAGCGGCACGTCCGACGGGGTCAGTCCGCCCGCGTCGGGTCGCTCGGCATGAGCGGCGAGGCCCTCGAGCGCGCGGCGCCACAGCCCAGCGAACGCGTCGATCTCGTCGGCGGTGAGCACGGCCGGCTGGAATGCGAACGACGCCTGCAGGACCGGCCCGTCGGCGCCGTCCACCACCATCGCGTTGATGTCGACGGCAACGGCCGCGCTCATCGCCAGTCCGCTGCCCGCGTTCAGGTCCGGGGCGGCCGGGTCGGGGGTGAAGCCCAGGTGCCGCAGCGCCTCGCCCAGGTGCCCGGTACCGAGCCTGCCGAGGTAGTTGAAGCTGATCTGCGGTGTGGGCAGCGGCGCCAGCACGGCCCCCGCCTCCGCGTCGAGGTGGCGCAGCACACCGAAACCGATACCGCGCGAGGGCACGTCGAGCAGTTGCTCCTTGACCGCCTTGATCACGGTGCCCGCGGTGGGGCCGCCGGCCAGCACGTCGTGCAGGTCGCCGGCCGGCACCTCGAGGCGCACCGGGAAGGCGCTGGTGAACCAGCCGACCGTGCGGGACAGGTCCGCGCCAGCGACGGCCTCCTCCTCGCGGCCGTGGCCCTCGAGGGTCAGCAGCACGGACGGCTCGGCGATCCCGCGATCGCGGCGCCACTGCACCAGCGCGACGGCGAGCGCGGACAGCAGCCCGTCGTTGACGCCGCAGCCGAACGCGGCGGGCAGCGTGGTGAGCAGGCTCTGCGTGGTGGCCGCATCCAGCTCCACCTGCACCCGATCGGCGTCCCCGACGAGGTCGCCCGCCGGGTCGAGCGGGCGGCGGCCGAGCAGTGGGTCGGGCCCCTCGAGGATCTCCCGCCAGCGCGGCAGCTCCGCGGCGTGGTCGCCCGCGTGCGCCGAGTCCAGCACCCCTTGGGCCCAGCGGCGCAGCGAGGTGGCCACCGGCGCCAGGTCCGGTTCGGCGCCCGCACCGATCTGGGCCCAGGCGGTGGCGAGGTCCGGCAGCAGGATCCGCCAGGACACCCCGTCGACGGCGAGATGGTGGATGACCACGAGCAGGCGGCCGGCCGACGCCTGCGGGTCGATCCAGACGAGCTGTGCCATGACCCCGGCGCCGGGATCCAAACGCCGTGCGGCGGATGAGCATTCGGCGAGGAGCAGCTCGTCGAACTCCGGGCTGCCCGGCTCGGCCGGAGTCGCGACCCGGGTGATCAACGCGGCCGCGCCGACCGTTCCCGGCGCGCCGATCTCGAAGACCCACTCCCCGTCGGCGTCGCGGCGCAGGCGCGAGCGGAGCGCGTCGTGCCGGTCGAGTACGGCCTGCAGCGCCCGCCCGAGCCGGTCGGCGTCGACCTCCTCGGGCAGGGTCAGCAGGACCGACTGATAGAAGGCGTCGAAGTCGCCGCGACCCAGGATCGAAGCCGCGATCGGCGTCAGCGCGACGGGCCCGACTCCCCCGCCCTCGAGCTCGGTGAGCGTCGCCACGGGCGCCGCGGTCACCGGCACCGCGATCTTCGCGATCTCGGCAACGGTCTTGCGTTCGAACACTTCCCGCGCGGTGAAACTCAGCCCCAGCGCGCGGGCGCGGGCCACGATCTGCATGGCGATGATGCTGTCCGCGCCGACCGCGAACAGGGACTCGTCCACGCTCAACCGGTCCAGGCCGAGCGCCTCCTCGACGACGCCCGCGATGAGCTTCTCCGCCTCGGTGCTCGGCGCCCGGTACTGCTGATCGCGCGAACCGAAGACCGGCTCGGGCAGTGCCCGACGGTCGAGCTTGCCCGCCGAGGTGAGCGGCACCTGCTCGAGCGGCATCACCGCGGCGGGCACCATGTGTGCGGGCAGGAACTCGGCGAGCCGGGCGGTGACCGCGACCGCGTCGATGCCGGCGCCCGGCTCGGGCCGCACGTAGGACACCAGGGCGGTGCTGCCACTGGCGGTCTCGTAGGCGATGGTCACCGCGAAGTCGATGCCGTCCTGGGCCAGCAGGGCCGCGTCGATCTCGCCCAGTTCGATGCGGAATCCGCGGATCTTCACCTGGAAGTCGGACCGGCCGACGAAGTCGAGCTGGTGGTCGCCGGTCCACCGGACCTCGTCGCCGCTGCGGTACATCCGGGAACCGGGCGCGCCGAAGGGATTGGCCACGAACCGGTCCGCGGTCAGCTCCGGGCGGCGGTGGTAGCCGCGCGCCAGGCCGGCACCCGCCAGGTACAGCTCACCGACGACGCCGACCGGCACCGGCCGCAGCTTGCGGTCCAGCACCATCACCTCGGCGCCCTGGATGGGACGGCCGATGGTGATGGGCGCGCCGGGCTCCAGGGGATCGCCGGTCGTGATGACGATGGTGGTTTCCGTCGGGCCGTAGCTGTTGGTGAAACGGCAGACGTCCGCGAACCGCGCGACCAGGTCGGGGGTGCAGATGTCGCCGCCGACCACCACCGCCTCGAGGTGCTCGAGGCCCTGCGGGTCGACGGTGCTGAGCAGGGTCGGTGCCGACAGGATGTGGGTCACCCGCTGCTCCCGCAGCAGTGCGGCGAGTTCGTCGCCGCCGAACATGTGCTCGGGCGCGACGACCATCGTGGCCCCGGCGCTGAACGCCTGGATCATCTCGAAGACGGAGGCGTCGAAGCTGGCGGAGGAGAACCGCAGCACCCGCGAGGCCGCGGTGATCCGCAGCTCGTCGCGGGAGCCGGCGGCGAAATCGACGAGCGCCGCGTGGGTGACGAGCACGCCCTTCGGCACGCCGGTCGACCCGGAGGTGTAGATCATGTAGGCGGTGTTGCCGACCGCGAGCGGGGCCACCCGATCGGCATCGGAGATCCGTGCCGCCGAGCGCGACTCGCAGCGGCGCCGGACCGCGGTGTCGTCGAGGACGATCCAGTCGACGAAATCCGGCAGCAGCGAGACCTGGTCGGCGCCGGTGAGCCCGAGCAGCACGCCCGAGTCGTCGAGCATGTGGCTGATCCGGTCGGCGGGCAGCTTCGGGTCGATCGGCACGAAGGACGCCCCGGTCTTCGCGACCGCCCAGCACGCGACCAGCGCATCGGCCGAGCGGGAGAACGCCAGCGCGACAAAGGTCTCCGGCCCGGCGCCCGCGTCGATGAGCAGCCTCGCCAGCCGGTTCGACTTCGCGTCGAGCTCGCGGTAGCTGACCTCGGTCTCCGACGTCCAGATCGCGATGCCGTCCGGATTGGCGGCGGCGCCCGCGGTGAGCAGGTCCGGCAGCGTGCGGGCGGGCAGCGCCGCCGGGCCACGGAACGGCACCAGGTCCGCGTACTCGTCCGGGTGCAGCACCTCGAGGGCGGTGACGGCGGCGTCCGGCTCCGATTCGGCGAACGCGCCGAAGAACTCGAGGAACCGCGCGTGGTGCCCGCGCAGTTCCGCCTCCGTGTACAGGTTGGGATTGGCCTCGAAGTCGATGTGCGCGCGACTGCCCGCGACGCTCGGGTAGATGTTGACGGAGATGTCCTCGACGGGCCCGGTGGTGAGCACGTTGAGCCGGCCGACCAGCTCGCCGAGCCGGATCTCGTTGTGGAACATCATGATGTTGATGGCGGGGCCGAAGAAACCGCGCCGGGCGCTGCCCGACCCGGCATCGCGCCGGATGTCCTCGTGCCGGTAGCGCTGATGCCGCAGCGCGCCGGTCAGCTCGAGCGCGACGTCGCCGATCAGGTCGGCGGAGGTGGTGTCGTCGGCGACGGTCAGCCGCAGCGGGACCACGTTGGACACCATGCCGCCGGAGCGACGGAGCTTGGCGGTGGTGCGGGCCGACACCGGCAGGCTCAGCGCGATGTCGTCCTCGCCGGTGAGCCGGGACAGATAGGCGGCGACGGCGGCGACGGCGACGGTCGCCAGCGAGGCCCCTGACTGCCGGTCCGCGAGACGCGCCACGGCGGCCTCGGCCGCGGCGGGCAGCGGACCGCTGACCACCAGCGAGGAGGCGCCGACCGGGCCGGTGCGGCCGGAGAGGCTGATCGCGGGCGGCAGGTCGCGGGCCCGCTCCGCCCAGTGGTCGCGGTCCTTCTCGAACCGGCTGGAGCCGCGGTAGGTCGCCTCCTCGGCGCTGATGTCCGGCAGCGCGCTGGCCTTGAGCTCGTCGGGTTCGCGGCCCTCGACGTGGGCGGTGTACCGCTCGGCGGTGCGGCCCATGAAGGTCATTGCGCCGAAGCCGTCGAGCGCGATGTGGTGGATGCGGGAGTACCAGTAGTAGTGGTCGTCGCCGACGCGCAGGGTCACCGACTGGATCAGACGATCCGAGAGCAGGTCCATCGGCGCGCTGTACTCGGCGCGCATCCAGGCCTGGGCCGCGGCATGCGGGTCCTCGTCGCCACGGAAGTCGAGGTGCGACATCCGGTCCTCCAGCGAGTGGTCGATCTGCTGGAACGGCTCGGCGTCGACCTCGGTGATCCGAAGCATGCCGGTGCCCATCTCGCGGGCCGCCGTGGCACCGGCGTCGGCGAGCGCCTCGACGTCCAGATCGCCGACGATCTCGACGTACTGCGCGATCGCGATCGGGACGTCCCCGAGCAGGTGCTGCGCAAACCAGATACCGCGCTGAGCAGCCGAAAGGGGAAACAGCTCGCCCCTGGAGACCGAGCGCTCCTCGGTGGAGCCCGCAATACCGTGACCCCCGACGGGCCCGCGTTCCCTCGACAAAATCCGACCCCTCGATAGAGCAACAACTCGTGCAGGTTAGGCGATCCGCCGGTCGCCTGTCGGCCAATCGGATGAACGGCCGACCAACACCCGTGCAGAGCATGTGCGTCCACGGGGCCGCTCGTATCGCAATCCAGGACTTTCGCCGCATAACACCTGGTCATTGCATGTGTGACCTATGTCACATACCGTTTAACAATGTGGTGCGTTCGGTTCACTCCGGGCGGCACGCGCACAACGGCGGCCGGGCCCGTAGCCGGGGCCCGCGGGCCGCGCCGGACCGTTCTCCGTCCGGCAGGGAGGCAGGCGTTCCTGCGCACAATCGGCTCCCTTCGGAAGGTCCGGACATGAACAAGATGATTCGCCGCGCCGCGGCGGGAGTGTTCACCGCCGTGGTCATCGGGTCCACGATGACATTGACCAGCGCGCCCGCGCAGGCCGCCCCGTGCGGCGCCTGGGCCTCGGGCAGCATGGGGCACTCGATGTGCTTCCCGTTCCCCGGCTGGCACCGGATCGAGGTGACGTGCGCGCCGGTCGTCGGCTTCCCGTACATCACCGTCAGCGGGTGGAAGAACGACATGGTCGTGTACTCCTCCCATCCCTGCAACTTCCCCTGGGAGCGTGCGCTCTACGCCCGCGTGGTCTGAGGACTCGGGCACTCCGGCACGCGCGGTCGTTGACAGCGCCGCGCGCGTCCATTGGGGTGAAGCCATGAACCGGACGACGGACGCGGCGGTGCCGGGCGAGCTCGCTGCCCGGCTGCTCGAGGTGGCGGTCGCCGAGGCCGAGGCCGGTCTGGCGGAGGGCGGCATCCCGATCGGCGCGGCGCTGTTCGACGCCGACGGGACCCTGCTCGGGCGCGGCCACAACCGCAGGGTCCAGGACGACGACCCCTCGGTGCACGCCGAGACCGCGGCGTTCCGCGCCGCGGGCCGCCAGCGCGACTACCGGTCCACGATCATGGTGACCACCCTGTCCCCCTGCTGGTACTGCAGCGGCCTGATCCGCCAGTTCGGCATCGGCAGTCTGGTGATCGGCGAGAGCGTGACGTTCACCGGCGGCCACGACTGGCTCGCCGAGCACGGCGTCGCGGTGACGCTCCTCGACGACTCGCGGTGCGTCGAGATGATGGCGCGCTTCATCCGGGAGCGGCCCGCCCTGTGGAACGAGGACATCGGGGTCGCCGAGTAGCCACCGGGATCGGCGGCCACCGGGGGCCCGAAACCGGGTGCGTGCCCCATCCGACGGGTCCACACTTGTCTGTGGGCGCTCCGCCGGACCGCGCGTGGCCTGTGGGCGCTCCGCAGGCTCCGCGCCCGGCCTGTGGGGCGCTCCGCCGGCTCCGCGCCTGGAGCGACGACCGCGGGAGGACTCGACAACCGAGGGAGTGCGGGCATGACCGACGGCATTCCGCAGATACCACCGAGCGCGGTCGACGTCGACCTCTCCGCCGTCGCGGACGGCTGGGACCGGACGATGTCCGACCTCGAGACCGGCATGTGGAGGATGGAGGAATCCCAGCCTCGGCTGCGCACGCCCATCGTCGCGGTCGACCTCCTCGACCGCCCGCCGGACTGGGACCGCCTGGTCCGCGCGCACGAGTGGGCCTCGCACATCGTGCCCCGCATCCGGATGCGCGCGGTCGAGCCGGCCTTCGGCCTCGGGAACCCGGTGTGGTCGGTGGACCCCGAGTTCGACCTCGGCTATCACCTGCGGCGGATCCGGCTGCCCGAGCCGGCCGACTTCGATCACGCGCTGCGGATCTGCCGCCACCTGGGCACCGAACCGTTCGACAAGGCGCGGCCGCCGTGGGTGGCGATGCTCATCGAGGGCCTCGACGACGGCCGCGCGGTCTACGTCGTCAAGACGCACCACAGCATGACCGACGGCATGGGCGGCATCCGGATGATGACGCTGCTGCACAGTCGCCGGTCCGCGCCCAGCCCGAACAAGCCGGACCGGCTGCCCGCACCCCCCGAGCACCTGTCGAACTTCGAGGCGCTCGGCCAGGACGTGCTGACGGAGGTGCGGCGAACCCCCAGCCGGATCACCGGGTTCATCACCGGCGCCGCCAAGGCCGCGCTGGCCACCGTGACCGATCCGGTCGGCGCCGCGGGCGACGCGCTCGGCTATGCCAACTCGCTGCGCCGCATCGTCACCCCTCCCCCCGCGACGGGATCTCCGCTGCTGCGCGGCCGCGGGCTCGGGCGCTGGTTCGGCGTGCTGGAGGTCGGCCTGCCCGAGTTCAAGGCCGCGGCCCGTGCCGCGCACGGCTCGCTCAACGACGCGTACGTCGCCGCCTTGCTCGGCGGGTTCCGGCGCTACGCGCAGGCCCACGGTCAGCAGATCGGCCCGGTCCCGATGGGCATGCCGGTGAACATGCGCTCGCCCTCCGACACCTCGGGCGGCAACCGGTTCGCGGCCGTCCGGTTCGCCGGGCCCGCCGCCGAGGCGGACCCGGTCGAGCGGATCAAGAAGGTGCGCGCCATCGTCCTGGGACTGCGCGAGGAACCGGCCATCGACGCGATCGACCTCGCCGCGCCGCTGCTCAAACGGCTGCCGAACTGGCTGCTGGCGGACTGGTACCTGTCCCAGTCCACGGGCCTGGACCTGCAGGCCAGCAACGTCGCGGGCGTCCCGGTCCCCGTGTACCTCGCGGGCGCCCGGATCGAGCGGATGTTCCCGTTCGGCCCCGCGCCCGGCTGCGCGGTGATGGCCACCCTGGTCTCGCACGTCGGCACCTGCTGCATCGGCGTGAACCTCGACACCGCCGCGGTCACCGCCCCCAAGCTCTTCATGCGCTGCCTGCAGGAAAGCCTGGACGAGGTGGTCGCGCTGGCCGGCCCGACCGAAGGGACGCACCGATGACGAGCACTGAGCACCCGCTGGTCTATCTCACCGAGACCGTGACGGCGGCCGAGGACGATGTGTTGCGGTCATGGCTCAGTCGCCGCCCCACCGAGACCGGGCAGCCCGCGACCGCGGTGCCGATCGGCAGCCAGTCGCTGGCCGAGCTCACGCGCAGGCAGGACGACCCGATGCTCACCCCCGTGCGCGTGGTGTGGCTGCCGCCCCCCGACAACGGGCACCGACACGGACTGCGGAATGCGCTGTCCCCGCGGGATCCGCTGCATCCGGGCCGCGGCGCACAGCGTCGGGTGCTGCGCAGCGACCCGGCGCGCTGCCAGGTGATCGAGGGCGAGCCCGCCCCCCTCAGCGACCTCAAGCGCAGGCTCGACGAGAGCGGCGGCGGCTCGCTGCCGGAATACATCCGCAGGCAGGCCGCCCTCGCGCTGGAACGGTCCGAGCGTGCCCTGCTCGGCAACCAGTACAAGGTGTCGCGGTTCGTGGCCGAGGAGATCACCGACACCGCCCGCTTCCACGCCGGCATCAGCGACCTGTCCCTGCGGCTGAACGTTCCGCTGGCGGAGGTCGACAAGCGGGCCCAGGAGGCGCTGGGCGAGATGGTGGCCGCGCAGAGCAGGCGCGCGATCGCCGTGTGGGATCGGCTGGGCCGCTACTTCTCCCGCGCCTACCGGCTCGACGTGGACACCACGCGTTTCGAGGAGCTGCGCACACTGAACCGGGAGCACTCGCTGGTGTTCCTGCCCAGTCACCGCTCGTACCTGGACCCGCTGGTGCTCCGGCCCGCGCTGCTGGCCAACGACCTGCCCCTCAACCACGTGATGGGCGGACTCAACGTCAGCTTCTGGCCGATCGGGCCGATCAGCAGGCGCAGCGGCACAGTGTTCATCCGGCGCAAGTTCGACGGCGACGAGGTCTACAAGTGGACGCTGCGCGAGTACATGCGGTATCTGCTGACCAAGCGGTTCAACCTCGAGTGGTACATCGAGGGCGGGCGCAGCCGCACCGGAAAGCTGCGTCCCCCGCGCTTCGGGCTGCTCACCTACCTGACCAAGGCCTACCAGTCCAGCGGCATCCAGGACGTTTACCTGGTGCCGGTCTCGCTCACCTACGACCAGCTCTACGAGGTGAGCGCGATGGCCGCCGAGGCGCACGGCGAGGCGAAGACGAAGGAGAGCCTGCGCTGGATGGTCGGGTATGTGCGCGCCCAGGGCAAGCGGCACGGAGTGGCGCACGTGACCGTCGGGCGGCCGCTGTCGCTCGCCGACTCGCTCGGCGGCGAGAAGGACCTGCGGCTGGCCATTCAGAAGACCGCGTTCGAGGTGTGCCATCGGATCAACGAGGTCACCCCGATCACGGTGTCGTCACTGGTCATGCTCGCCTTCCTCGGCATCGAGGAACGCGCGCTCACCGTCGCCGAGCTGGCCTTCATCCTCAGGCCGCTGGTCGACTACATCTCCGCCCGCTCGCTGCCGACCGCGGGTGGGGTGGACCTGCAGAACCCGCAGGTGTACCGCAAGGCGCTGGACACCCACGTGGAATCCGGTGTGCTGCAGTGCTTCGACAAGGGCGGCACGCGCGTCTACTACCTCGGCAAGGACCAGCACCTGGTGGCGGCGTTCTACCGCAACAACACCATCCACTTCTTTGTGGTCCGGGCGATCACGGAGCTGGTGCTGCGGGCCGCCGTAGAGGAGGGGTACACCGACCTGACGACCGACGGCTGGATCGAGGCGAAGCGGATCCGCGATCTGCTCAAGTTCGAGTTCTTCTTCAGTGATCGGGACACCTTCGAGCACGACATGCGCCGGGAGATGGCGCTGATCGACCCGTCGTGGGAGCGCAAGCTCGATGATCCGAAGCTGGCCGAGAACATGCTCGCCGGGGTACGCCCCTATCTGGCGCACCGGGTCCTGCAACCGTTCCTGGAGGCCTACGAGGTGGTGGCCGATCAGCTGGTCCACACCCCGCTGTCCGGGAAGTTCAACGAGAAGGACTTCGTCACAACGTGTCTCGCGTTGGCCGAGCAGCGGCGGCTGCGCCAGCAGATCGGCAGCAGCGAGTCCATCTCCGGCGAGCTGTTCGGCACCGCGCTGAAGCTGGCACGCAACCGCAATCTGGTCGAGCCGGCCGACGGGGACGGTGTCGGCGACCTGGCACGGCGGCGGACGGCGTTCGCCGCCGAGATCCGCACCCTGGTCACCCGGATACGGCACATCCGCGGCCTCACCCAGGAGCGCCTCGACCAGTTCAGGGAGGCCAGCACCACGCCCGAGGAGCGTGATCTGTGAGCGATGTCGACGCGTTGCACAAGGCCATCGCCGCCGCCGAACCCGGCCCGCGGACCCTCGCCGCGTTCGATCTCGACGGCACCCTGATCAGTGGCTATTCCGCGAGCGTGGTGTACCGGGACCGGTTGCGTCGCTTCGACATCAGCCTGGCCGAGCTGCTGCGCACCACGGGGGCGGCGATCGACACCCAGTTCCGTGGGGCCGACGTGGACGGGCTGATGCAGATCGCGATGCAGGCGCTGGCGGGGCGGATGGACGACGAGCTCCGAGAATGGGGGCAGCGGCTGTTCCGGCAGGAGATCGCCGGAATGATCTACCCGGAGGCGCGAGGACTGCTCGCCGCGCACCGGCGCGCCGGGCACACGATCGTAATGGCGACCTCCGCCACCCCGTACCAGGCGCAGTCGGTGGCGGCCGACCTCGACATCGAGGACGTGCTGTCCACCGAGCCGGAGGTGGTGGACGGGATGCTGACCGGGGAGCTGGCGACGCCGCCGCTGTGGGGGCAGGCGAAGGCGGACGCGCTGCGGGCATACGCCGAGGGTAAGAAGGCCGATCTGGCTCGCAGCTTCGCGTATTCCAATGGCGGCGAGGATGTCCCGATGCTGGAGTCGGTGGGTCATCCGGTGGCGCTGAACCCGGACCGCAAGCTGATCGGGGTGGCGCGTCAGCGGCGCTGGCCGGTGGTGAACCTGCGCAAGCCGCAGCTGGGCGCCGACCCGCTGTCGGTGGTGCGGACCTCCACCGCGGTCGGCGCGCTGATGGCGACCGCCGCGGTGGGCGGCGTGGCTGGGCTGGTGTCGGGCAACCGGCAGAGAGCGGCGAATCTGGTGGGCACCTTCGGCCCGGAACTGGCGCTGTCGATCTGCGGGATCTCCCTGGAGATCAACGGTAAGGACCACGCGTGGAGCGACCGGCCCGCGGTGTTCATGTTCAACCACACCAGCTCGCTGGACATGCTGATCGTCGGCGACGTGATCCGCCGAGACGTGACCGGGGTGGCGAAGATGGAGGCGGCGCGGGATCCGCGGTTCATGCCGATCGGCGCGCTGCTGGATGTCGCGTACATCGACCGGTCGGACAGCGAGAAGGCCAAGGCGGCGTTGGCGCCGGCGGTCGACAAGTTGAAGTCCGGGATCTCGATCGCCATCTCCCCCGAGGGCACGCGGACCCCCACGCCGCGCCTGGGCCGGTTCAAGAAGGGCGGCTTTCACCTGGCGCTGCAGGCGGGGGTGCCGATCGTGCCGATCGTCATCCACAACGCGGGCGAGCTGATGTGGCGCAATTCCCTTGTCGCACATCCGGGCACGGTGTACGTGGACGTGCTGGAGCCGGTGAGCACCGAGAATTGGGCCGTGGAGACCCTGGACAAGCACGTCGACGAGGTGCGGGCGATGTTCGAGGAGCGCCTGCACGCGGGGCATCGGTAGTTCCGCGGGACACGCGGCTGGGCACCGCGCCGACGCCTCCGTTTCAGGGTGGCGTCGGGCGGTGCCCGTTGTGTTTCGCGTTATGCCGCGAAGGTGAGTTGGTTGCGCCGGTTGTGTGCCGGCAGTGGTTTTCGGTGGGTGTCGATCCATTTCGGCGGGACGAACCACGGGTGGCCGTCGTCGTTGCCGATGTAGACGGTCCAGTCTCCGCGGTGGACGGTGGTGTGGTGGAAGCGGCAGAGCAGCACCAGGTTTGACAGGTTGGTGGGTCCGCCGTTGGCCCAGTGCTGAATGTGGTGGGCTTCTGTCCAAGCGGCGGGTCGTCCGCAGCCGGGGAAGGCGCAGCCGCAGTCCCGGGCGTTCAGCGCTCGTCGCAGTTTGGCCGGGATCAATCGGGTGGTGCGTCCGACATCGAGTGGGTTTCCGTCTGCGTCCATGCTGATGGGGGTGATGTCGGCATCGCACGCGATCTGAGCGGCCAGGTCGAGGGAGATCGGCCCTAGCCAGGGCATCCAAGCGGGCCCGCGCCGTCGACCTGCACGGTTGCGGACCCGGTCCTGATGCTCGGCGGAAGCGGTGTTCGCGGTTGCGCTCGTGGCCGTGCTCGTCGTGGCGCTCGCGGTGGCGGTGGCGGCTGCGAGGTCGTCGGCGTCGACGAACACGCTCACGTGCGGCCGTTCACCACCTTCGGTGGGTGTACGTCCGGAGTCGAGATAGCTGCTGATGATGTGGGTGAAGGCATCTGCGCGGCGTTGGGCGGGGGTGCGTTGGTCTCTGCCGTGTTGTCCGTCGTGATTGTTCGCACCGGGGCGTGGCTTGGACAGGGCCGACAGGGCGGTCAGGAGGGCTTCGCCGGTGTGGGCGTCGAAGTGCCCTTTGACATGGACGCGGCCGCCGAGGCCGGGTGAGGCGTAGAACTCGTTGAGTTCCGGGTTTTCGGAGTCGCGCTTCTTTCTGGGGTCGCCGTTGAGGATCAGTTCGAGGGCCTTGGCTCGGCGGGCCAGGACGGTGGAGTCCTCGGCGCGGGCGGCGTAGAGCAGGTAGCGGGCGCAGGCCTGGGATCGGGTGTCGTGAGGACCGAAGACAATCGACTCGACCGCAGGCTCACTGTTGGTGCCATCGGTGCCATCGGCATCGGTGCCATCGGCATCGGTGCCATCGGCATCGGTGTCGTCGGCGTCATCGGTGCCGTCGGCTGCGTTGGGTCCGGAGGTACCGTCAGCTTCGGAGCCGCCGTCGGTTTCGGTTGGGGCGTCACCGGTTTCGCGTCCGCCGTCTGCCGCATCGTCCTCCGTATCGGCCGCGGCGTCCTCGCCGACGGCTTTCGCGGCGGCGTTCGGGTCGGCCGGTGCGTCGCCCTCGGGGACCTTGTTCAGGAGTTCGACGATCACCCGCACCTGGTCGCTATCCGTTTCCCCGGCGTCGAAGGCGGCCGCCACCTGCGGATGCTTGGCGAGTTCGCGGCCGAGCCGGACGATCCTGTTCGCCTGACCGGGCGTCATAGTGGTCGCCCCGGCGAGCCAGTTCCCAGGCGAGGACGCCCCGACCTGTTCGGCCACGCACCGCTGATCGATTTGATGCATCAGACGCACCCGCAGCGCCCCGAGCTGCCGCATCCGCAGCGACAACTCTGGAACCAGCCGCAGCAACTCGGCATCGGCGAGCTGCCACGCGGCCACATCCTGTGGCGCGGTGAGCATCTCGTCGAGTTCCATGTTCGAATTCTACTCGAACATGTGTTCGATACGCAATGCCTTCTGGCTGGCGCTTCACCAGATCAGGGCAGATTTCGCATTAGCATCTGAGATGGCCGACATCGAGACAAAGGGGATGCCATGACCCGCACCTGGAATGTCGTAGCGCTGCTCGCCGCGACGTCGCTGACGCTGTCCGCCTGCGGCTCCTCCGATACCGACGGCACCCCGACGGCTGCCCCTGCCCCGCCCAGCTCGACGACCTCGGAGGCCACCGCCCCGGAGGAGACGGTCGCCGGTCCCCCGCCACCCACCACCGCACCGGACGATCCGAACACCTGCGCCGCCACGGAACTGATGCTCACCGCGGGGCAGCCCGAGGGCGCGGCCGGATCGACCATGATTCCGCTGGTGTTCACGAACATCGGCGGCCGCACCTGCCTGCTCGACGGGTTCCCTGGGGTCTCGTACGTGGCCCAGGAGCGCGGCCCCGAGGTCGGTGCTCCGGCGACGCGATCCGGCGCGGGCCAGGGGCGGGTAGAGCTGGCGTCGAACGGCAAGGCGACCGCACAGGTGAGGGCAATCCAGGTGGCGAACTATCCGCCCGAGGCGTGCGAGCCGACCCCGGTGGCCGGCCTGCGGGTGTTCCCACCGAATGCCTATGCATCACTGTTCCTGCCCTTCCCGGGGACGGGATGCGCAAAGACCGGGCCGGAGATCAATCAACTCGAGGTGACAGCGGTGGTCGCGGGGTAAGAACAGTTCCCCCATCGTGGAACCGATCGGCGCCGCGGCGCGTCCAAGTATTGGTACGGGTGAATCAACCGAGGGGAATGTCGTGCGGGTTAGGGCTGCTGCTGGCGGGGTTCTGACGGCGCTGGCGCTGGTGACAACGGCGGCGTGTGGCACCGAGACGGTTGCGGGATCACCCACGATCGAAAGCCCCACTGCTGGTCAGCCCACCTTCGACCCGTGCACCCTCCCCGACGACGCACTCAGGGAGGTCGGCGTGGACCCGGCCACCGAGGATCCCGACGTCTTCGGAGTTCAAGCGAGTGGGTGGGAGCTCTGCAAGTGGAGGGGAAACCAGGCGTTCCTGGTCGTATTCTCCACGCTGCGCCCAATCGACGAGATCAAGTCGAACCCGAAGAACACGGAGTTCACACCGGTCACGATCGGCGCGCGTGACGCCGTGACCTACCGCGAAACGAGCGACACCCGCCGCGAGAATTGCGATGTGGCCTTCGGGACTGAAGGCGGCTCCATCATGGTCCGAATCGTGACGAAAGACCCACGGTATGTGCTGCCCAACCCCTGCGAATTGGCGGTATCTGCGACAACAACGCTAGATCCGCATCTGCCCAGGTAAATGGAGAGCAGCTGACTGACGTCGAAGCGAGGAGGACTCGATGACTGAACTAGGACAAGCGTTCACTAACTTCCAACAGCTCGCGGCTCAAGCGGAAGCCGGACACCTCCGCCTGAACGAGGACGTCGCGCAGCGATGCGTCCAGGCTTGCGAGACCTACATCGCCGCGCTCAACGATCTGAGGGTTTCCGCCGGCAGCATGTCAACGCTCTCCGCCTACGGAACGCTGCAATCCGCCCAGGACCTCGGCCGGAAGTTCGAACGAAAGGCCTTGGGCGAGGGGGGCTTCGAATCAATCGTCGCGCAACACATGGATGTCGTCCGGCAGATGCAAGATGTTTTCGCCAAGGCAGGCAGGGCCTATGCGGCCGCCGAAGAGTCCAATACCCGCGCGGTCGAAGCGGCCGGGTCCACCCTGTAGCTACCTGCTGGACCTTCCGAGCGCCTGAGGCGAACCGGTCCGATCAGCCGCCCACGCTTCGGCACGCTATGCGGCCGCCGACCGCCGAGCGGGAGAAGTTCACTCGGACGGTGGTGTTCTGAAGGCATCATGGTCGTATGTCGACCGCCGACCCCACCGAACTCGTCGCCGCGCTGCCCGACGGAGCGGTGCTCACCGACCCGGACCTGACCGCGGGCTACCGCCAGGACTGGGCCGCCGATCCGAACGCCGGACATCCACTGGCGGTGGTCCGCGCGACCTGCACCGAGGACGTGCAGACCGTGATGCGCTGGGCCTCCGCACACAAGGTGCCGGTGATTCCACGCGGTGCCGGGTCCGGGCTCTCCGGCGGAGCGACGGCGGTCAACGGCGGCATCGTGCTCACCACCGAGCGCATGCGCGAGATCAGCGTCGACCCCGTCACCCGCATCGCTGTCGCTCAGCCCGGCCTGTTCAACGCCGAGGTGAAGAAGGCCGCCGCCGAGCACGGGCTCTGGTATCCCCCGGACCCGTCCTCGTTCGAGATCTGTTCCATCGGCGGCAATGCCGCGACGAATGCGGGCGGCCTGTGCTGCGTGAAGTACGGCGTCACCACCGACTACATCCTCGGCATGCAGGTCGTTCTCGCCGACGGCACCGCTGTGCGGCTCGGCGGCCCACGCCTCAAGGACGTCGCCGGGCTGTCGTTGACCAAGCTGTTCGTCGGCAGCGAGGGCACCCTCGGGATCATCACCGAGCTGACGCTGCGGCTGATCCCGGCGCAGCCGCCCGCCTCGACAGTGGTCGCGTCGTTCGGCACGGTTCAGGATGCGGCCGACGCGGTCCTCGCGATCACCAGAAACCTACGCCCGGCGATGCTCGAGTTCATGGACCACGCCAGCATCAACGCGGTCGAGGATTCCGTGCACATGGGACTCGACCGCAACGCGCGGGCGCTGCTGCTCGCGCAGTCCGACGCCCCGGGCGCGGTCGCCGCCGAGGAGATCGCCGCGATGGTCGCGGCCTGCGAAAAGCATGGCGCCACCGAGGTGTTCGCCACCGACGACCCCGCCGAGGGCGAGGCGTTCACGGTGGCCCGGCGTTCGGTGTTCCCGGCCGTGCAGGCGCTCGGCAGCCTGCTGCTCGAGGACGTCGGCGTGCCGATGGATGTGCTGCCGCGCCTGATCACCGGCGTCGAGCAGATCGCCGAGGATTGCGACGTATTGATCTGCGTGGTCGCGCATGCCGGCGACGGGAACACTCACCCGCTGATCGTGTTCGACCCCACGAACCCCGACGAGGCCGATCGTGCACAGCGCGCGTTCGGTCTGGTGATGGACCTGGCGATCGCGTTGGGCGGCACCATCACCGGCGAGCACGGCGTCGGCCGCCTCAAGCGGGACTGGCTGCCGTTCCAGCTCGGCGAGGACGTGATGGAGCTGAACCGGCGCATCAAGACCGCGCTGGACCCGGACGGGATCCTGAATCCGGGTGCGATGCTCAAGTAGGTCGGGTCGGTCAGAGCGGGGCACCGGCGCTGTCGATTCCGGCGACGTTGTGCTCCTCCGAGGCTGAGTACATGGCCTCGATCTTCTCGAACGTCTGCTGCATCTCCTGAACAACTTTGATGTGGTCGGTGATCGCCTGGTCCATCGAGTAGTCCCCACCCGATGCCTTCTTTTCGAACTTTGCCGCCAGGGCGGCACCGGAGGGAAGGAGGTTGCCGAACCCGTCAATCGATGCCAAACTCCTCACCTCTTCCTTCAGGACACCAAGCTCGACGACGAAGTCTGCACACCGCTGCGCACAACGCCTAGCTACATCGCGCTCAAGATAGAGGTGGCCTGAATCGGCCATTGCGCCAAGAGTTTGCCATTCCGAGTTGGTCATGTTTACCTTCCGCAGTCTTCGTCTTGCGCCATCAACGAGTGCACTATTGCGGGATCGACGGTTCGAGTTGTTGTGCGGACCTCACCGCGACCTGGCATGGATCCTCTGCGGGTCGATCGCCGAAGTTGTAGCTGACGCGAATCAGGACGGCGCCGCGTTCTGTTCCGATTGCAACATCGCAGCTCTCACGATCCTCATCTGACACCTCCCTGTACGTGAAGGCCTCGCGACCACCGATCAACTGGGGCGCGAACTCAGTGTTGCGTTTGTTGGAGCGCACGTCGTCAAGCCCGTGTGTGGTCGCGAAAACCGTCATGATGTGGTCGGGCCCGTTCCAGCGACAGAGATTCCACCCCGGCTGCTTGACCCCGAGAATGTCCCGCGACTCCGTCGCCGGATCCATCCCCACCGCCCGCAACGCCTCATCCGGAATGTCATCGCACGGACTGAACACCGGCTCCCCCGACCCGGCCCCCACCGGCTCGGCCTCCCCCGCGACACTCTCCGAACCGCACCCGGCCAGCATCAATGCACCACAAGCCAGCCCGACCCCGGCAAGACCACGCCACCGCATCCGCACCCGACACTCCCCACTCCCGGCCGATAGATACCGGTCCACCCTAGATAGACGCAGCAACAGGCTCACCAATTCTGCAGGCCAGCACGAGGGAACTGCTTCACAGCTCCAGCCGCGCTGCTTAGACACTTTCCGGATAGTCGCGGATCCGCGCGCGCTCGACGGACGCGTCCGTGCCGAGTTCCGCTCTCATCACCGGATTGTTCGCATAATGAGTGACCAGGTGGAACATCAGCGCCTCGTCGATCGCGAACTTACGGCAGTCCACCTCGATCATCGGAACCGGCGGCAGACGGTCAATCCTCCACACCGGGGTGGTGTAGCGCCGTTCCCATGCTGCGTTCGCATACCCGATGACCAGAACCATCCGATACCCGTTGTACGCGGCTTTCGCTCCGGCCACAGCCTCCCACGGCAGATAGGACTCAAAGCTCCAGCCGCGTTGGCGAATCCCGTCACGCGTCAACCGGATGTAGCCGGGGCGCAAAAGCCGGGCTGCAACCACAACCAGAAAGGTCGCGAGAAAGATCCCGAACAACCCGAACACCAATGCGGCTCCGGGAACGAACGAGCTCGGCACATTGAGGTAGATCTCAATGGCGGCACCGAGGCTCAGTGCGGTTAAGCATGTCATCAACGCTACGAGCAGAACCCACAGCCGCCGCGACTGCCGCAACTCGGTCGCCGGTAAGGCACCGACCGTGACCGTGCGAATGTCGGCGTCTCGATGCTCCGAACCCCGGATCACGACTCCTGTTGCCACGATGAGGAAGAACAAGCATGCGAACCCGATGCAATAGCGCAACGCGGCAGGAAGCCCTCCAGCCCAGCCAGCCAGGCCGACAAGGACCGCGATCACACCGAACCCGACCATCATCGCCATCGCCAGCTTCTCGCGGATCGTGTAGCGGGCCTCGGGCCACTCGGGTGGAACCTCCAAGCCCCTAGAACACTGCATTCCACGCCCCCTTCGCCAACCCACCGACAGCGGCGCCGGCATCGGTGACAGCGTCCACACCCGAATCCATGGCGTCATCAAGATCGTCAACACCGTTCTGATACAACGAGTCCACTGCTCCCGAAGTAAACAATCCGGCGACCACACCGACGCCGGCGCCGACCGCCGTGCCAACTCCGGGGATGGCGGACCCCACCACTGCGCCCGCCCCTGCACCCGCAAGGAGGGAAGCCCCGAATCCAGCCGCACCAGAAACGACCGCCTGGCCCGCTGGCTTGCCGTTGTAGATGTCGTATGCGACACCTGCTGCGGCGAGCACTCCGCCCGCCTTGAGCCCAACCTTGCTCGCGCCGGCTTCGGACCGTGCTGCTGCAGCGGCTGCATCATCAGCGGTGTGGCTCATCAGCCGTGACGTGTCGAAGTCTCGATAGATCACTGACGCAGGGGTACCTGCGGGTGCGGTTCGTGCGAGCTCGAGGAACTTGGATGCCTCACCAGCAAAGAACTGCGAGTTCGTCAGTAACGCTGAGGCATGCCGTGCGGCAAGAACGCCGACGGCACCATTGACAAGATCCCCCACAACGAAGAACCACTTGCTGGTCAGGTCCGCCCAGACGTTCTTGACCGTTTTCACCGCGAATGCCCACAGTTCACGCGCGGCGTCGACACCATGCTGCGCCGAGTCGTACGCCCGCATAAGTGCCTCATGTCGCTCCACCTGTCCGACCGCAGCGGCGTGAGCGCTCAGGGCTTCCACCGTTGCGTCGGATCCGCTCGGCGGTGACCCCGGATGGACGGGTACCGGATGAGGTTCCTGGATCAGCTCGCCGAGGACGGCCAGTCCGGCAGTCGCAGCGGCGTCACGGACCGCACGCATGTCGTCCTGTGCACGTTGAAGCTGAGCTGCGGCCTCGTCAAAGGCCAGGGCTTGGTCAGCGACCGCGGTCGCCAGTTCGTCGGCCTTGCTCGCGGATGCAGTGGTCCTTGTGCTGAACCCGTCACCGGCCGCGCCGTCCCATCCGGCATCGGCGGTGTTTCGCGCGCGGTACATCTCATCGGCAGCAGAGACGATCATCGGACGGAGTGAGGTCCGCAGCCAGGCGGCCGACGCGCGAATGGACTCGGGATTCCCGTCGACGCGGGTATCGATTGGCACCGGTCACTCCACCCACGCCGTGTTGAACCCGTCGGCGGTCGCCACGTCCTGTTCACGGTACCGGGCGTTTGCTTCGGCAACGGCCTCGCTTGCCGCGGCTAGGGCCACAACGAGCTGTCCGGCGTCCTCGGTCAACCGGGCCATGATCCCCATCAGGGCCGCCGTCGCGTCCCCCGCGTCGATTGCCGCCGGAACCGAGGATCCGACCGCGTCGAGATCGGCACTCGATCGAGCGAATGACTCCACAATCCCTTCGAGTGCAGTGGAATCCACGAACAGAGTCATGCGCAGTCGCCTGTCGATGCCGCGGCCAATCCAACTATCGAGCCCACCATTGCCCCCTCCACAGTGCCGAATATCGCGGTCGAATCAGGTTGTTCAGAGCGCCGCCCCAGAAACTGAGATCCCCCGCGCAGCAGCATCATCCGACGCCGCATACATCGCCTCGATTTTCTCGAACGTCTGCTGCATCTCCTGGACCACAGCGATGTGGTCTGCGATGGCCTGGTCGAGCGAGTAGTTGCCGCCAGTTGCCTTCCGCTCGAACTTGGTGGCGAGTGCGATGCCAGACGGGAGGCGGTCGCCGAAACCCTCGATCTTTTCGAGCGCGCGCCCCTCAGACTGGATCTCCATCAACCGCTCGGCGAACTCAGCGCACCGCTGCGCACACCGATTGGCAACACCACGTTCGAGGCGCAGGTCACCGGATTCGACTGCTGATCCGATCGTGGCCCAGTTCAAAACTGCCTCAGACATTTGGACTCCATCCATGAAAACCATATGGCTATGCGGGGAAATGCGCTTCTAGTTGCCGAGTTGTACTCAATGCAACGGAGCAGGGTTCCTCTGCGAGCGGCTCAGTACCGAGGAAAGCGATCGAAACCAGGATCGAGCCGCCGCTTGACTCAAGTGCAACATCACAATTCCGTCGTTCGTCATCCGACGCTTCCCGATATGTGAAGCCACTCCGCTCACCCAGATCAACAGGCACGAACTCTTCGTTCTTCTTGTTGGCGCGAACGTCGTCAAGCGTGTAGTTCGTCGCGAACACACTCAGAAACTTGTTCCCCTCGTGCCACTTGCAGATGCTCCATCCGGGTTGCTTTACACCCATCACATCGGGTGATTCTGTCGCCGGATCCACGCCCAAGGCCCGCAACGCCTCATCCGGAATGTCATCGCACGGACTGAACACCGGCTCCCCCGACCCGGCCCCCACCGCCTCGGCCTCCCCCGCGACACTCTCCGAACCGCACCCGGCCAGCATCAACGCACCAAAAGCCACGCTTAACGCAACGAGACTCCGTACTCGTACCTGCACCCCGACACTCCCCACTCCCGGCCGATAGATACCGGTCCACCCTAGATAGACGCAGCGCCCCTCCCACCGGTTCCACCTCCCGGACGGAACCTGTCCTATCGACCGCTCTGCCGTGGGCGCAGAAGTTTGAGACGAGTGCCTGGGAGAACAACGCAAATGAGACAGAAGTCGACCCCTACATCTTGAGGCAAGCCAGGTTTGCAGGCCTTCCCTGTGTGTCGACATATGTCGCGGTCTGACTTTGTCGCACAGGTGATAGTGGTTGACCTTCGCGATACTTGAGCTCCTCGCATACGCTGCACGACATGAACTACAGCTGGAGACGCGGCACGGACGTGCTGGTTTTTCTGCTGTTGTGGGCCGCCATCTGGGTTCTCGCGTTGGGGCTCGCTTCCACCGGTGCCACCACACTCTTGGCTGGCCTGTTCGTAGCCATTGCGGCGGTCGCGGCGCTCGTACTCGTCTGGCGCGCCGAAGACCTGATGTTCGGGCTCTGCCGCACCACGCGCGGTCCGACCAGCGAAGAACAGCGCCTGCGGGGCGCGTTCCGCCGCCATTCACACCCCGACGCTCCCGGCCGCCCGCGGCGACCTCGAGCACCCGGCCCCCTCGCAGGGGCCGCTCTTCCTGCATCGGTCTGATCGGCCCCTGCTTCCTCGCGACCCTGCACTTCCTCGAGGAACCGGGAGTACCCCATGCTCAACCCTTCCCAACCGGAGGACCAGGTCCTGGCCGTCCGTGATGCCGAGCGCCGCTTCGGTGACCTACGCGTGTTCGCAGCCGTCACCTTTGATGTATTGGCAGGCCGGTGTTGCGCGATCGTTGGCGCGAACGGTGCCGGCAAGTCCACGTTGCTGCGGTGCGTGACCGGCGCTGACCGGCTCGACGGCGGCACCATCACGGTCGACGGCTCGGTCGTCGACGAGTCGTCGCCCACCTTCCGAGCCGCGGTGGCGTCCGTGGTTGGTGACGTCGCCACGTTCGCCCACCTGACCGCGCACGAGCACCTGCAGCTCGTCGCGACCGCCCACGGCATGCCCGACCCGTATGTGCTGGCGACACGGACACTGTCCGATGTCGGACTGTCCAGCGCTGCCGACCAACTCCCCGTGACTCTGTCGAGCGGCCAACGCCGACGGCTGGCGGTCGCGTCCGCGTTCGTTCGGCCCCGGCGTCTATTGGTTCTCGACGAACCCGAGCAACACCTCGATGCCGGTGGGCGAGCGTGGCTGGCTGCCCGTATCAACGCCGAGAAGGCCGCTGGGACCGCGGTTCTGATCGTGTCCCACGACCCGGCGCTGGTGTCGGCGGTCGCCGACGACACAGTGGACGGTGACTCATGGCGCTGACCACCGCTCCGGTCCCGAGTGCCGGGACGCTGCGTGCGATGCGCCGTCGGTTCGCTCGTGCGCACGCGCCGGGCGGCGACCGAGCCGGCACGATCGTGCTGGCCGCGCTCGGGGCCTACGTTGTCGCCGGGCTCGTGTGGTGGCTGACGACCCGACCAGCGACAGCGCTGGCGGATTCGGCCCAGCTACCCGGAACCGACGGGTGGAACCCGACCTGGGCGTGGGTGGTCGGTGCTGCCGCCATTGCGGCTGGTGCCGCGGCGGCAGGCGCTGTCGGACCGCTGATCACCAGCCAGGAGGGTGGTTTCTGGCTGCTGGCCACCCCGGTTGGCCGGGCGGGGATGCTCCGTCCGATCCTGGTCGTGACGTTCGTGGTCGCTGCCACCGCCGGTGCCGCGGGCGGGCGACTGGCGGCGTTCGCCGGAGCTGTGGCGCAGTGGGCACCGCTGACGGTCGGTGGGGCTGCGGTCGGTGTGGGTGTGGCCGCCACTGCGGTGCTGACCCAGTCCCGAGTGCTTCCGGCCCGCACGATCTCGGTTCTTCAGGTCCTGTTCTCAGCAGTGGGTATCGGTGGGGTGGTGGCTGCGGCCGCCGGGCTGGAGATTCCGGTCGCCGCCACCTGGACCCCGGTCATGGTCATCGCGGTCATCACGATGGCGTTGGCGGCCGCCGCGTTGCGTGCGTGTGGCCGGATCACGGCGGCGGATCTCGAGGAGGGCGCCGACATTGCTGTGTCAGCAGGAGCCTCGATCGTCGGCATGGATTTGTCGGTGTTGGCCGGTGTCGTCGACGATCGCGCGTGGCGGCGTATAGCTCGCCGGCCGACTCGCCCGCTGCCTCGCGGACGCACTCGTGCACTGATCCGCGCAGACTTCCTCCGGCATCTGCGCCGGCCATCGACGTTCGTCGTCGCCGCAGCTGCCGTCGCGGGGGCGTGGACGTTCGGCGGCATGGTGTCGCCGACCGCGGGGGCGTGGGCACAACTGGCGGCGGCGTTCGTCGCGGCCACGGTGTTCAGCGCCGGGCTACGGGAGCTGTCGAGCGACCCCGAGCTGGCGGGGATGCTCGGCCCTGATGACCGGTCACTGCGCCTGCCGCTGATGGTCATCCCCGCGTGTGCGGCTGCGGCGGTGACGGTGATGACGGCACCGCTCGTGGGCTGGTCGGCGCCTGCGCTGGCGACCACCGTGATCGGTTCGTGCTGTGCGGCGTACCGCCTGCGCACCCGACCACGAACTACCTATGACGGGCTCATTCTGGTGACCGGCGTCGGTCAACTGCCGATCGACCTGATCCGGCAGAAACTCCGCGGCCCGGACATCCTCATCGCCACCGCGATACTTCTCGCCGTAGCCGCCTGAAGTGAATGGTGCAGCGATGGTGGGCGATCCGCGCATGGAATGCCCGCCCTATCCCCACCAGCGCAGCGTGTCCCGTTTGACGATCGTCAAACAGGACACCAGCGTCGGCATCGCGCTGGTGCCGCAACGCGGTCCGACCACGTGGACAATGGCTGGGTGAGTTTCGAACTGTGCGGCGACGCATCGGCCGCCGATTGGCTCGTCGAGCAAGGGCTTCCGTGGTCTCGACTAGCGGGGCGCGGCCCGGTCGGATATCCGAGCTATGCACGGGTGAGGTTCATCCCCGACCCGAGCTTTCCTGGACAGAAGACCAGTGACGTCGATTTCGATCAGGATGGGTTGTCGGAGAAGGATCAGATCGGCGTGGCGCTGGAGGTCCTGTCTCGATACACAACCACACCAGGCGAGTGCTACTTCTGCATGTGGGAGGGGTGGGGCACCACCACCATCAACTCAGCGCCCAACTTCGCGATTCCCGATCGCGTCTACTGGTTGTTCCGCGGCACGCTGGCGGACTACGCAGATTGGAACAGCGACGACCCTGTGCGGTGGCCGTATGGCGACTCGCCTGATCCCGCATTCATCTGGCCGGCAGATCGCGCTTGGTGCGTGACCAACGATGTCGATCCGCACTTCGCGACCATCGGCGCCGATGTAGAAGCGATAGATCGGATCGTGGCCGACCAACGAATCGACGCAGTGCTCGACGACCCAGAACGCGAGCCGCCGTACTGGGATTAGCCGAACACCGGGTCGGTTTGCGTCCCATCGAGCAGATCCGGGGTGCGCGAGCGGTGTCCGGTTGGACGATCGTCAAACAAGACACGCGAGCGAGGCAACCTTCCGCATGCTCTCGAACGTCTAGATGGTGAGGAGGACTGAAGGGAGTGTTGCATGGGGGCCGAGGATCTGGAGTCGTGGGTGTCGGGACAGTTCGCCGGGGCGGTGCGCAGGGTGCAGGTTCAGCTGGGCGGTTGGGCAGATGGCGAGGACGCGGTCCAGGAGGCCCTGGTCCGCGCCTGGCTGAGCACCGAGCGTGGAACTCCGATCGATTCGTTGTCGCCGTGGATCTCGACCGTCGCCCACAACGCTGGACTGGACGAACTGCGTCGCCGCCGAAGGGAAGAGGCTGCGCTGAGGCGTGCAGCACTGTATGTGCCGCCGGTGGTCGTCGACGCGAGTCGATTCTCCCGTCTGGACGAGGTTGCGGAGGCCGTTGAGGAGCTTCCGCCACGACAGGCACAGGTACTTGTCCTGCACTACTACAGCGATCTGAGTGTCGCCGATATCGCTTCGCGTCTAGGGATCTCGGTGAGCACCGTGAAGAGCACGCTGCACCGAGCCCGCGCGACACTTGCGACCGTTTTGCCCCACCCCTCACGAGATAGGAGCGCAAGGATGAACGGCTGGAACATTGCGGGAAGTCATCCCCCCGAGTACTCGTTCGACAAGACGGCCGAATCTCTAGGCGGCAAGACCATTGCTCGGCTGCGGTGCACCGCTGACGCGCCACAGGGTTTCGGTACTGCGATGCAGACCATCGCCGCCGATGAGCACGTCGGGTGTCGGATCAGGTTTGCCGGCTCTCTCCGCGGCGACGATGTTGGCGGGTGGGCAGCACTGTGGTTGCGCATCGACGGGCCGAATGGGGTCGAGGCATTTGACAACATGCAGGACCGCGCGGTGCGCGGCACTACCGGGTGGGTGAGTGTGGAGATCGTGCTGGACGTCGCCCCGCAGGCCCGCGCCATCGCCTTCGGTGTACTGCTCTCGGGTGCGGGAGCCGTCGACATTTCTGGCCTGACATTCGAGAAGGTCGGGACCGACGTACCTACGACCGCCCAAACACGCACCGAACCAGTCAACCTCGACTTCAGCAGCTGACCGTCGTTGATCCAGACAGAACCGGCGATGCTGTTCATGCTTGAATCCGTCCTGCACAAAGATCGGCAGACACGACTGCGCAACCCTCACGATTGACGCGCCTCGCGTCAGCGGGGCGCGACCCTGGTTGAACCGAACCGCCATTTGACGGTGCGAGAACAGCGCCACATATCGCCGCGAGTCACACTCCCAATCTCAGTGCCTAGACCGCGCCCCGTGGAAGGCGGAGATACGGTGCGATATGCCCGAAATCGCAAGTCGGAGTCGCACCCAGCCGCCACCGGCTCACGTGGTTTTCCAGGCCCTCATCCAACCGGATCGAGACCCGACCAGGCCGTGGCTGGTCCTGCGCGGGAACGAGCAGCGCCCCATCATCGTCGATGCAACCGAGCCAAATCAGGTGGTGTGGGGATCGCTGTGGCCGGAACGTCCGGATGCCCGCATCAAATTCGACATCACCGGACCACCTCGCGGCGGTGCCACTCTGCGGTGGACCCTGGTAGTCAACGACCCGATCCCGGACGGCGCTACGGTCATCCGGATGCGCAAGCGGATCAACGAGCTGATCAACGCCAATCTGCGCTTCACCTTTGGGCAATAGATCGATACGAACCGTTGCCATCTTCGATTCGGACAGTCAATCCTCGCCGGACCCGTGACATCGTCATTGCGGACAGACAACGGGAACGGCCCGGGGTTAGCCGAAGGAGGTCGCCGCGATGATGAGGCACACGCACAACTTCGGCAGCCCGCTGCCGAATGGCTGGACCACGCTGGATGACCAGGATCGATATTGGGATCGGTTCACTGACAGGTTCGGATTCCGGCCCGGCATCACCGAATCGACCTGGCCGGCGATCGCCGAACCGACACCGTCGATCACCTTCGATCTCAACGCGCCCGCCGACATCTCAGGCGCCTGGCAGAGCCGCTTCGACGCGGTGAACGCCGAGGCATTGCGCTGTTTCGTCTGCGAGTTTCCCGATGACCCGACGTTCGTGGTGCTGGACTGGCAGCACCCCGGATACCGACTCGATGCCGCCCTCCATGCCGCCACTCGTGACACCGAGTGGCGGGTTCCCGTCTACCCCAACGGCGACTACTACATCTTTCTGCGGGACGACCTCAGCGAGGGAACGTTCGGGCATCCATGGGAGAAGACCCTCTGCGTGTTCGGTGAACGACTCCTGGGCTCACTCGCTCTTACCCTCGCGACGTGGCTGCCTGTCAAACGAATCGACGGCCAACCGGACTCCGCGTAGCAACCCGAACACCTCCGACCGTTTCCGATATGAGGCTCGCAGCCATCGGCCATCACGAAGCCGATCGTCACCCACTCGTCCACACTTCCGGCCTGCGATGGAGGTGTCCTGTTTGATGAACGGTAAGACAGAGCAGGACTCCGGTGAGTGAGGCGATCGACTTCCTCGGCCGGCGGCCGTCAAGCAGTCCTGGATACCCGTCCTGCACGCTGATCCTGCGAGGGCGCCCTATCCAGGACCCATTTCTGTGGGCCCCGAGCCCACCGGAACGTCCCATAATCAGACTTGGCCGACCGGGCCTACGAGGACAGGCCACACCATCTTTCGAGTTCGGTGACCTCGCCTGCTGTTCATCCGACGACATGGTCGTCTCATCGGATCACAAGACCCCAGGTGCTTGTCTCAGAAGCTCACGATGTCCGATTCTTGTCTCGTTTTCAGGCAATGGCGGCCCGCTCGCCTCCCGGACTTCGTCGGACCCTCGCGATAGGTTTGCTGATGTCGGGGTTCCACGACACGCGACAGGGGGAACGATGACCGCGAGTTTCGACGACAACATCGAGCAGGCCTGGGCCGACTTCCAGGTGGTTCTCGCCGACCATGTCGCGTCCATGGTGGACGACGACCTTCTGGCGTTGGAGCTGGGCGAAGAGTCCTCGGTGGAGGGCTTCGTCCCGTGCGTGCAGTTCCTGGCGTGGGGCGGCGACCAGGTGCGTTGCGAGGTCCCGTCGAACGCCTACCTCGACCCCCGGCACCGGCTGTCCGCCGCGGCCGAGGCGCGGCTGGTGGAGCTGGGCTGGCACCGCCCGACCCGCGCCCCGGAGGACGAACCGGACACGGGGTCGCCGGCGTTCTACGTCGACAAGCCCGCGAACTGGGCCGATCAGCTGGCCGCGATGGCGGTGACCGTGTTCCGGGAGACCTGGAGCGTCCCGCACCCCAGCTTCCTGCGGACCGAGGCAGTGGGGACGCTGGAGGCGCTCGAGTTCGAACCGTCGCTGCCGGACGAGGAGTTCTTCGCCCTGGACCTGGGTGCGGCCGTGGTGCCGCGCGATGACGAGCATCTCTACGAGCTGGTCGCGCTGACGCTGGCCCGCCTGTTCGACGAGCCGCCCGGCGACGACGGCCACAGCGACTTCATGCTCGCCCTGGGCAGGGTGGTCGGGTTCGTGGGGCCGCACCTCGAAGGCGGTGAGGTGCAGGTGCGGGTGCCGCTGGTGCGTGAGGTCAGCGACCGGACCCGGGCCAGCGAGCTGATCGCCGACATGAACCGCCGCTGGCCGCACCTGAAGTTCACCCTGTCCACGGACCGGGTGGAGGCGTGGGCGGCGGTGCTCGCGAACCCGTATGTCCCGCAGCATCTCATCGACATGCTGGAGCAGCTGTTCGCGTTCGCGCGCACCGTCGACGACGAGTTCGCGGCGCGGTTCGGCGGGCGGCTGGACGGCCCGCCCGAACCCGAGCCGGCGCCGATGGAGGTCGATCACGGCGAGCTGACCGTCCCGCCCCCGGCCTCGAAGCCGGTGCGTCAGATGGAGCTGTTCAGCGATCCCGGCGAGCAGACGCTCTTCGACGAGCCGAGCTGACGGCTCACCCCACGAACCACCCACACACTCCGGATCGGATCATGCGCACCAGGAAGAAGTCGGACAGCATCGCGGCGCTGGTGAACCAGCTCTACGATCAGCGCGAGCGCGCGTGGGCCGCGGCGCTGGTCACCGCGCAGACGTTCCTCGACACGCTCGCCGACGACGTGCTCGAGGACCTGGACCGCGACCGGCTCAATGCCAAGACCGCCCGGATCAAGGATCGCGAGCGCACCGCCGACAAGGTCCGGCGCCGGATCGCCGAGGGGCAGATGGCCCGGCCGACCACCACCGACCACATCGCCGACGCCATCCACGACCTGATCGGGATCAAGGTCCTGTGCAAGACGCCGCGCGATCTCTCCGCGTTCACCGAGAAGCTGCACGAGGCCTGCACCTCCCCCGCCTGCTCGGTGCGCCTGGCCGTCCCGCCGCGGGACTACGTGACCCATCCCAAGGACAGCGGCTACCGGGCGTATCACGCGGTCCTGCTGATCAAGGTCGCCACCCACGAGGGCGATCTCGGCGTCAAGGTCGAGGTGCAGGTGAAGACGCTGCTGCAGGACGCGTGGGGCGAGCTGACCCACGAGGACATGTACAAGCCCGGTAAGGCGCTCAAGCCCAACGAGTTTCACCGGGACGTGGCGCGCAAGATGGCCACGCTGCTGGACAACGTCGACACCATGGCCGACCTGCTGGCCGCCGAGCTCGACCGGCAGACGGCGCAACTCGACGCCGACGCGGACGGCACGGCGCCGGAGAGCTCGGAGGAGCCGACGGTCTATGCCCGAATCACCCGGACCGGCCCGCGCTATGCCCTCGCCGTCACCCTCGACGGCCGGCAGGGCCTGATCCCGGCGCGCTCGGTCCGCAGGCTCATGGGGTCGAGCGCCCGGATCAACGTCAGCGACTACCTCGAGGTCGGCGACATGGTCGACGTGCGGGTCGAGGAGACCGACACCGCGCTGTACTACCACCCGGTCGCCCTCAGCTGAGTCGGCGAGGACGGGGTCGGGCAGCGGCATGGCTACCCGGATTCGACCAGGTCGACGGTACGCCCGAGGTCTGCTGCCTGCCGGGTGAAGGCGGGGTCGAAGAAGAGGAAGCTGAGCAGATCGCCTCGGTCTGCCGCCTCGCCCCCGATCAGCCGGGCCAGTGCCCACAACGCAGGGTTGTTCGCACCCCGCAGGCATGCGAATTCTTCGCGGAAGACCCTGTCCGCGAGCGCGGCGATCTCACCGGGCCGGCCCGGGGACGGACCGGCGAACGTGACGCCGATCCGGTAGGGCTTCTTCGGGTAGGGGTGCGCACGCTTGTTGCGGCGTTCGATCGCGGTCAGATCCTCGATCATGCGGTCGGCCAGCATGGCACGCAGGGCGAGCGCCGCGGCACCGAACACGTCCGGTTTCCCGGTGTGAATGGGCTGGGCGGACGGCAACCCGGTCGGCCAGGTCCGGGGGTGCGTCGCGACGACGCCCAACAGGTCGGCACCGAAATCGATCGCGGGCTTGAGCGGCGTATTGAGCAGCAACCCGCCGTCGACGTACCACCCGGACCAGCGCTTCGGATATCTCACGTGCACCGGGCGGAAGAGCGCCGGCACGGCGGCGGAGGCGAGCACGTGGTCGACGCCGAGTGTCGTCTCCACGTACGTGATGTTGCGGCTCGCGTCGTAGCGCGGGAGCTTCACGGACGGGTGCTTCTCCACGAACACGACCGTTCCCCGCGTCGCCACGGAGGTCGCGGTCACCGCGACGGCATCGATCGTTCCTGCGGCGATGTTCTCGTGCAGCATGTCCCACGGCAGCAGCCTCAACAGGGTTGTCCGCAGCCGCTCGGTGTCCAACAGACTCGGCAGCCGTACCGGCATTCCGGCGAGTTGCCCCAGGTAGCGCAGCCCGTTCCCGACGACGCTGCTCACCGGTTCGAAGACGTCGTCCAGCTCCAACGAACCCCACTGACGGACGAGTTCGTCCGCCGCCTCCACGAGTCCCAGGTCGAGGAAACCGCCGAGCCCGACCACGTTCAGGGCGCCGGCGCTGGTGCCCACCAGGATCGATGGCGGGGTGTCGTCCTCAGCCATCCGTTCCGCCAGCGTCGCCATCGCGCCGGCCTCGAAGGCCCCTCGCGCGCCCGCTCCCGCTACGACAAGCCCGATGCGTTCAGCCACGATCCGCCCCAATCGACGCACGCGTTTCTTCCCGTCTCCTGACCGTACTCACCGTCGCCCCCACCGACTACCGTCTACCCATGCTCTCGCCCATCGACCGCGACCACGCCATCACCACCCTGGTGCGGGCGGTCGGCACGACGACCTACGACCGCGGCGTCCGCTACGCCCGCGGCGGAGCGGTGCTCGAGCTGGATTGGATGCCCGCCGAGGGTCGGGCGGTCGGCCTGGTCGACGGCACCGACTTGTACCGCACCACCGCGCGGTTCAAGCCGAACACAGACCGGCTCGAATTCAGCCACGGCGAGTGCAGCTGCCCGGTCCGGATGAACTGCAAGCACTCGGTCGCGCTGACCGTCGCCCTCCTCGACCAGCCCGAGACGCAGGCCGTCGCGGCGCCACCGTCCTGGGAGGAGCTGCTCGGGGCCGCCCTCGGCGGCGACGACCGACGCATCGAGGGAACCGTCCCGCTGGCGGTGCAGCTGACGCTGACCCCCGGCCCCCGATCCCAGTTCTGGCGGCTGTACGCGAGGCTGGCGCGGCCCGGGAGGTCGGGCTGGGTCAACGCGAACATGGCCTGGGCGAACCTGCCGACCATGCACGAGGTGGACCCCCGGCACCGGGACCTGCTGACCGAGCTGCACACGGTGCACCAGCTGGGCGGGCGCCGGCGGAGCGGCTACGGGACCGCCGAGAAGGACCTCGACCTGACCACGATCACCAGCCGGCGGCTGTGGGCGCTGCTCGACGAGGCCGCCGGCGCGGGCATCGAGCTGCTCTACGGCACCAAGGAGCTGGGCGCCCTCCCCCACCCCGGCACCGCCGAGCTGTGCGTGGACATCGACGAGACCGGCGGCGACCTCGTGGTCACCCCGACCGTGCGCACCGACGACGCCGAGCTGCCCGTGGACGTGCTCGGCTTCCTCGGCGAGGACGCGCACGGGGTGATCTACCTGCGACCCGACGACCCGCGCGCCCCCTCGCCCGCGCAGTGGCCGTTCCGGATCGCCCGGCTGTCCGGCACGGCGCCGCGCGCGATGCAGGAACTCGCGATCGCCGGCGCCTCGATCACCGTGCCCGCCGCCGACGCGGACCGGTTCGCGACCTCCTACTACCCGCGGCTGAGCCGGGCCGCGAGCGTCCGCTCCCCTAACGGCTCGTTCACCGCCCCGACGATCGAGGGTCCGACGCTGCTGCTGGACGTCGCGTACCAGGCGCGGCACCGGGCCCAGCTGCACTGGCGGTTCGGCTACGCCATCGGCGCCACCGACCACGAGGTGGAGCTGGCTCCGGGCCACGACGAGTCCTTCCGCGACGCGGCCGCGGAGCGGGCCCTGCTCGCCGGGCTGGACCTGCCGCTCGAGACGCACCGGCTGCTCGGCCCCGGCGGCGGGCTGCTGCCGCGGGTGAGCCTCGAGGGGCTCGACACCGCGCGGCTGACCACCGAGCTGCTGCCGCTGCTGCGCGGGCGCGATGACGTCGAGGTGCGGGTCGAGGGCACCGCCGCCGACTACCGCGACGCCGGCGACACCCTGAGCATCGGCGTCGGCACCGACGCCACCGACAGCGGCGACTGGTTCGACCTGTCGATCACGGTCCGCGTCGAGGACGCCCCCGTGCCGTTCCGGGACCTGTTCGCCGCGCTGACCGCGGGCCAGTCCCACCTGCTGCTGTCCGACGGCGCCTACCTCTCGCTGGACAAGCCGGAGCTGCAGCGGCTCAAGGACCTGATTGCCGAGGCCCGCGACCTGCACGAGCAGGACCCGAACGGGTTGCGGCTGAGCCGGTTCCAGGTGTCGCTGTGGGAGGAGTTCGCGGCGCTCGGGGTGGTCGAGCGGCAGGCCGCCCGGTGGCGCGAGCAGGTGCAGGGGCTGCTGGACGTGGCGGCGTCGTCCACCGTCGAGGCACCGGCCTCGCTGCGGGCGACGCTGCGGCCGTACCAGCTCGACGGGTTCCGCTGGCTGAACTTCCTGTGGAGCAACGGCCTCGGCGGCATCCTCGCCGACGACATGGGCCTCGGCAAGACAGTGCAGTCGCTGGCGCTGATCTGCCAGGCCCGGGAGGCGAATCCGTCCGATCCGCCGGTGCTGATCGTGGCGCCGACGTCGGTGGTCTCGAACTGGGCGTCGGAGGCGGCCCGCTTCGCCCCGCACCTGCGGGTGGTCGCGGTGACCGAGACGGCGGCGAAACGCGGTGCGCCGCTGGCCGAGTCGATCGCGGGGGCCGACGTGGTGGTCACCTCCTACACCCTGGCCCGGCTCGACGACGAGGAATACGCCGCGCTCCGCTGGTCGATGCTGCTGCTCGACGAGGCGCAGTTCGTCAAGAACCACCGGTCCAAGGCGTACCTGTGCATGCGCCGGATCGAGGCGCCGACGAAGATCGCGATCACCGGCACCCCGATGGAGAACAACCTGATGGAGCTGTGGTCGCTGCTGTCGATCACCGCGCCGGGGCTGTTCCCGAACCCGACCCGGTTCGCCGAGTACTACCGCACCCCGATCGAGAACGGCGGCGACGTCGAGCTGCTCGGCCGGCTGCGGCGGCGGATCAAGCCGCTGATCCTGCGCCGCACCAAGGAACAGGTGGCCTCCGACCTGCCCGCCAAGCAGGAGCAGGTGCTCGAGGTGGAGCTGTCGCCGCGGCACCGCAAGCTCTACGACACCCACCTGCAGCGCGAGCGCCAGAAGATCCTCGGGCTGGTCGAGGACGTGGACGCCAACCGGTTCACCATCCTGCAGTCGCTGACCCTGCTGCGCCGGCTGAGCCTGGACGCGTCGCTCATCGACGACCAGCACGCCTCGATCACGTCGGCGAAGATCGACGCGCTGCTCGAGCAGCTGGAGGATGTGATCGAGGGCGGGCACCGGGCGCTGGTGTTCAGCCAGTTCACCGGCTTCCTGGACCGGGTGCGCACGCGCCTGGAGGCCGAGGGCGTCGGCTACGCCTACCTCGACGGCAGCACCCGGGACCGCGCGAAGGTGTTGGGCGAGTTCAAGAACGGCGACGCGCCGGTGTTCCTGATCAGCCTCAAGGCGGGCGGGTTCGGGCTGAATCTGACCGAGGCCGACTACTGCTTCCTGCTCGACCCGTGGTGGAACCCGGCCAGCGAGGCGCAGGCCGTCGACCGCACCCACCGGATCGGGCAGACCCGGAACGTGATGGTGTACCGGCTGATCGCCAGGGACACCATCGAGGAGAAGGTGATGGCGCTGCAGGCCCGCAAGTCGGAGCTGTTCGCCAGCGTGGTGGACGAGGGCGGGGCGTTCAACGCGACGCTGTCCGCCGAGGACATCCGGGAGCTGTTCGGCTAGCGCCGGTTCGCGATGCCCGCGGCGGCCGCGAGCGCCTCGACCACCCAATCGTCGTAGTCCGTTGCGCTCCAGCCCCGTTCGTCGATGAGCAGGGCGTGGGTCTCGGGGCTCTGCAGTGCCAGCCCAACGTCGACGCAGCGGTCCACGTCGAGGCCGTCGACCTTGCCGGCGAGCGCGGTCATCAGGTGCCGCAGCACGGTCTCGTGGTGCTCGCAGGTGGTCTGCCACAGCTGCGCCACCTCCGGGTCCGCGCCCGCCGCCGCGCGGACCGCCAACAGCACCGGGGCCACCCGGTCCAGGATCAGCCTGGCCGCGTACACCTGGATGCGCAGCTGCGTCAGCGGGTCCGGCTCGGCAACGGCCTCGGCCACCCACGGCCGGTCCAGCGTGGCGATCGGCTCGTCGTCGCCCGCGATCGAGACGTCGAGCAGCGCGGCGAGCACGGTGCGCTTGTTCCCGAACACGAAGTAGACGGTCTGCACCGCGACGCCCGCCTCGGTCGCGATCGCCTTGATGGTGGTCGACGCGTAGCCGGCGGTGGTGAACAGGGTGCGCGCCGCGGTCAGGATCTTTCGCCGCGCCGGTGTCTTGTCGTCCGCGATTGGTGTTGCCACGAACTGAAGTGTAGATCTAGAGTTACGCACTAGAGCTTCACTCTAGCGATCTGGGAGACGACATGACCTCGGTACTGGTTCTCGGCGGATACGGCGCGGTCGGCGCGCACGTGGTCGAACGGCTGCGTGCAGACGGAGTCGACGCGCTCGCCGCGGGCCGCGATCCCGCGCGGGCCGACCGGGTGGTCGACCTGACCGATCCCCGCTCACTGGAGTCGGGGATCGACGGGGTGTCCGCGGTGGTGAACTGCTCCGGGTCCGAGGAGCCCGCGGTCGCGGCGGCGGTCGCCGGGCGCGGGATCCCGTTCGTCGACATCACCGCGACGTCCGAGTATGCGCGGGCGCTGGAGCGGGTGCAGGGCCCGGTGCTGCTCGGCGTGGGCATCGCGCCCGGCCTGAGCAGCCTGCTCGCCGCCGAGGCCGCGCGCACGGAAGGACCGGTGGACGTGCTGATCGGGCTCGGCGCCGGCGAGGCGCACGGCCCCGCGGCGACCGCCTGGACCTACGGGCTGCTGGGCAAGCGCTTCGATGACCCGGACGGCTCGCGGGTGCGGAACTACACCCGGCCCACGCGGTTCGACCTCCCGGCCGAGGCCGGTTACCCGCCGTTCCCGGCGCTGCGCACGGACTTCGCCGACCAGCACCGGCTGACCCAGGACCTCGGCGTCCCGGTCCGCAGCTACCTGCGACTGGACTCCCGCCTCGCGACCGTCGGCCTGGCCGCGCTGACCTGGACCCCGCGGATCGCGTCACTTATCCCGGCGGGCGGCATGCCCGGCGGCGACGGCTGGGTGATCGCCGCCCGCGGCGGCGACGGCCGGTCGTGGTGGGCGACGGGGCGCGCGCAGTCGCGGGCGACGGCGGCGGTCGCGGCGCGGGCGGTGCAGCGGGTTTTGGAGACCCCGATCACGTCGCCGACGTGGCTGCACGAGACGGCCACTCTGGACGACCTTCGCCCCGCCCTGGCGGACTCCGGAATAGCGCTCGGGACCGGATAGTTGACCCTGCTAGTACCCCGCATGGGTAACGTGCGAGGCATCCTCCGACGAAAGGACCCGTCACCGTGGCGCACCGCATCGAGCACAAGCCGGCCGAGAACCGCTTCGAGATCCACGTCGACGACGCACTCGCCGGGTACGCGGACTACACCGTGATCGGCGGCGTCCGGGACTTCGACCACACGGTCACCGATCCCGCGTTCCGCGGGCAGGGGCTGGCAGGCAAGCTGGTCGCGGCAGCGCTGGACGCGTCGCGGGCGGACGGGATCTCGATCGCGACGTCGTGCTCGTATGTGGAGAAGTTCGTGGAGCAGAATCCGGAGTACAAGGACCTGCTGGCGGCGTAGCGCGGCAGGTCTAACGCTGGGTTATCTCAAGCCCCAGGTTGAGGACGGCGACGTCGGTAGCGAGGTCGCCGTCCCGACTCGCCAGCGACGTGACGGTCAGTTGGGTGAGGTATTGCCCCTGCTTCCCGTCGGACACGACGTAGCGGGTCGTAGCATCCAGATTCCAGGGCTCGACCGCGTAAATGCCTCGGATAAACGCCGAGGGGCGACCGTGGAATTCGGCGGTCGACAGTTCCACGTCTTGCCATCCAGGCAGTCGCCGTGAATCGGCGAACGCCCGTGCCAGCACATCCCCCGGCTCGGCCGCGGCCGTGAGTCGTCCGTGCGTCAGCACCGCGTTCGGAGTGAATCCCTCCGTCGCGGCGCCCAGACATACCAGCACCTGAACTGCCCCAGAAACCTCCCCAACGGGTAGTTCGGACCACCCCGGCAGCACCGGGACCGAAACCGTCGACTCACCGTCATCCGATGGAACGCAGCCGATGCCATGCGCGGCGAGGTACTCCGCGATCGTCTGATCACCCGAATCATTGGCGTCAGAAACCACTTCGCAGGGCCCTTCTCGAACCCGACGACTTGGCGGAACGCGCCTCCCGGAACCGCACGCGCAGCGCCGGCGGGCGCAACAGCTCACGGGCATCGGGGCGCATGAGAATGTCGCGGCGGTCGGGGTTGTCCTTGAGGAACTGGAGCAGCGCAAGCAGGGTGTTGGGTTCGGCAACGAGGAGGTGGGCCAGGACCGTGACTTGATCGTCCGTGTCGAAGGCGAGCTGCTCGGCTTTGGTGCGCGTCGTGGTCGACCGGATCCTGATGATGGGATTGCGGACCTCGATGAGGCCGCCGACTATCTGCTCGTCCGGAATGAACTCGACGATGTCGTCCCACGGCAAGAAGACGTCGAACGTCTTGACGATGGGGCCGCGGTATCGCCGCGTGGTTCGCCGGATACCCGCTCGCGAGACGATCAAGACCGTTGATGCTCGGAACGCCACGAAGAACACGAACGCAGCCACCGAGATTCCGCCGCAAACCAAAAGGAACCGAGCCTCACCGACATCGTCGGGGTTGAGGAAGCTGGCGGTCGATTCGAGCCCGAACGACCATCCGATCGCGGTCACGAGCGTGAACGCCGCGACCAATCCGAGAACTATGAGCAGGGCAACCAGATACCGCCGCATCGGGATCCGGATACCGCACCCATCGCCTGTACCTACCCCGGTGACTCTGCGCGACAATCCGAAGTACCGAAATCCAGCCAAGCCCAACAGACCTATGGTGCCGACGCATGCCAGTACGAAGAAGCCCACCGCCAGCACGACAGTCTCTGTCTCGTGATCGCGCAATCCTTCCAACACGAGGAGTACGGCCAATACCGCGACCGGCGCAACGAAGCCCACCCCAACCAAGGGCGCAATTCGCAACGCATGCGGCCAAACACCGTGGATTCCCAACTCCGGTAACGTCGGGTCAACACCACTCGTACCCGCGGGGCGTTTAGCCATCCTTGCCTTTACCTCTCGACTTGTGGGGCCCCGCGCTCATGGCCGGCCACCCAAGACTTGTCAATCCCAGATCTTCTGAATCATCTTGGATACGCCGTATCCGGCGCCCGCACTGACGCCGGCCCCGACGACTAATCCAACAACCGTCCCCACTCCGGGTACCGCGGATCCCACCGCTGATCCCGCCAGTGCCGACGTGACCACCGGACCTACCGCCGACCCCGCCCACGCTCCAAGTGACAACCCAAACCCCGCACCGACACCTTCGGACACAACCGCCTTCGTCGGATCCATGCCACCGTCGATGTCGTTGACGACAGCTGGCACCGTGCCGACGACGGCCCAGAACGGCCCAAGACCTCGACCGATCGAGCGCGCCAGGTCGTCACCCGAGGTGGTGGCCGCGCCGACGAGTCCCGCCCCTGTTCCGTCTGCCACCAGACCGATCGAGGATGCGGCAACCGTTGCCGGCACGTCGGGCTTCCAGGTGAAGACGTCCTTCTTTTCCTCCACGACCTTGCCAGGCACCGCGGCGTCTCCGGCCCGCTGGAGTACGACCGTCGCGTCCTGAATCCGGCTCGATGCATCGGACGCGGCGGATTCCGCCTGCCGCAGCGCCCCGACCACCGCGATAGTCAGTTCCGCTGCCTCCTTCTTGATCCGAAGAGCCGCGATGTCGGCCATACCCGATGGGGCGAGCGCGAGCATCGCCAACAGTCCACTCGGATCGACCTCCCCGGTGTCGGCGACCCGGTATCCGCGGCTGTGCGCGCCTGCGACCACCGTGACCAGGTGGTCACGCGCCGACTCCACGATTCCCGCACCCACCCGGTACTCCTCCGCGACCGCGTCGAGGGCTCCGGACACGCCCCGCCCGAGTCGCTGTTCCTGCACGACGCGCCCGGCCGCTGCGGTGGCAGCGGTGCCGTGCCATGTTTCGGCGAGAGCGTCCTGTTCGGAGGTGAGACAGTCCACCTGAGCGTCAACCTTCGCTGCGACGGATTCGATGCCGTTGGCCGTAGCCCGAAGCGCATGGACGTTCCAGGACTTGACCTGCGAGACGGTCGGGCTCATGAGGGAACGTCCATCACGTGCAGCTTTGCGGTGAAGTCGGTCTCGGTGACGTCATAATTGTTCGCGGTGCCGTGCGCGATCTCAGAGATCGTCATAAGCCTCGAGCACACATTCCGAAGCGCCGCGGCTGTCACTTCGAATCCGTCCACACAGACGTCCGAGAACTGGGTACCTGGGAGCGCCTGCTGTGAATCCACGAACGGCGAGCTCACGTCGAGTCCCGCGATCGAATCGGATACTCCGGACACGGCATCCCCGAACTTGCGCAGCATCTCGGGATCAACCTTCAATGACATACGATTCCCCCAAATCGACTCCCCGGGTCGAATGCTAGCAGCGAGGCAATCGACTGCCGGCTGCCCAGCCATGTCGGAGCCACATCGCGATAGGCGTGATTGAACACGTCGGGCCGGCGGGCCAGGCCTCGGCTGAGTCACCCCGTCCGACACAAGACCTTCAACCAATCAGCCCACACTTACACCTCGCGAGTGACCGACCTCCGCGCGGGCCTCAGGCTCAGAGCTCCCAGACGTGGTTCGGGTCGTCGAGTGCGGCCCGAATCTGGCCAAGGTCCCCGATGTTCGCGAGCGGTGAGGTGCGTGCCATCTCGACGATGCCGGTGAGGACGCTGTTGACAATCTGCGAATCCCCCCGGTCGAGCGCGGTGTCCAGGCGACCAAACAGCTCGTCGAAGTTCGAGCGCCGCTCGGCGAACGACTGCTCGAAATACTGCTTGAGAACCGATTCCGCCGCTTTGATCTTCGCGACCTCGGTCGCCTCGTACGTCGCCAGCCTTGCCTGCTTCGTGTTCTCCACGGCGTGGACCTTCACGCAGTCCTGGACCGCGTCGACGATCTGTGACAGGGCCGCAAACCCGTCGAACGGCGTCACCACTCGAGGTGGCAGCACCTCGCCGACGTGCACCTTGTCCGGCTCAGCCATGTCCGTTTGCCTCCACCATCGGTCGGTACCTGATCGTCACCTTCGCGCTGCGCTCCGTCAACTCGCCCTCGTCGTCCACGAGCAGTACCGCGGCAACATCGGCGACCGCCTTGACGAGTTGGAGTCCTCGCTGCAACCGAGAGGTGTGAACGGCCGGATCGAACGGTTCCGATTCGAGTTCGTCGAGGGCTTCGACCGCCTTCGTCGTGAGTTGCTCAAGGAGGGCACTGATCTCGTCCGCCCGTGATGCCACCGCGCCGAGCCTGGTCTCCGTCTCGTCCAACTCTGCGATCGCGACAGCGATCTTGGCATCCGCTTCCTTGGCCTGGGTAAGGGCCTTCTTCCCCTGCCCTTTGACCACGGCTCCCCCGACGAGTAGTGCGGGTCCGATCGTGACAAAGTTCAGGGCGGCTGCACCAGCAGCCATCCCACCTCCACCCGCGGCCAGTGAACCGCCTCCGAGCCACGCCATCGTCGCATTGGTTGCCGCGGCACCCGACAGACCGGAGATCGCCGTTCCGGTACTGGCGACGCCGACTGTGCCGGCCGCGGCCGCGACGGCGGCGGAGGTTCCGGAGGCGACTACTGCCGACCCGGCCGCTCCTCCCAGCCAAGAGGCGAGGTCGACGGAGAGCTTCTGCGCGTCGGACACCCGAGTCTGGTCGAAGTCGACGCCGTCTGCGAGTAGCCGCTGGGATTCGCGTACCTGCTTCTCGTGGCGCTTCAGAAAGTCGATCATCCGGACGACCACGTCGGTGATCGCCCGCTTCTGCTGGCCACCGAGGTCTGCGATCCGATCATTAGTAGCGGAAACACAGGTCTCGATCTCCGCGTAACGGCGGTCGTAGCGACTGCGCGCCTCCGCGATCTGGCCCGCAGCCTTTTTCAGGTCGTAAGCACCCTTCCCGCCGAGCGCCACACCGCTGCCCCCAGTCAATGCTCCGACCGCGATGAGCGCGACAGGTATCAATGGCAAAACCATGGTCTCCCCTTCGTCTCCGTGATTGTGCCATCCGAGGGTGACATTATTCTCAGATCGGGCACGTCGACACGACTGTCTCCGAACCCGGGGCGCCGGAGCGCATACTCGGTGGGAGTTCCTGCACGACAACGGTGTCCGTCATCTGAATGACAGCCTGGCCGCGTGACCAACCCCCGGCTACGCGGCATTGATTTCCACCTGAAACGATCACCGTTGCCGGTCCGCACGACCGGGCCGAGTACCCCTCGCTATCCCCCGGAGACAAGGACCGCACAACTCGATGGTGTCCCACCTGGCCTGGCTGGACCACGACGAAACCCAACGCCGGCGCGTGATGCAGGCGATCGACCAGTTCCGGGACGAGGGCACCGTCGACGAGCTGGGGCTCGGCTCGATCCGCGACACCTTCTCGGCGCTGCTGCTGCCCGGCCTATCGACCCTGCACACCCGCGCCCGGTACCTGCTGTTCATCCCGTGGCTCGCGCAGGCGTCGGCCGCGGAGGCAAAGGATCCGCGTGGGCTCGCTTCCCTACTACGGGAGAAGGAGTTCCGACTCATCGAGTCCCTGGATCGTGGTGGCGAGACGCAGGGCCTGATCGGCCGGACCTCCAAACGCAGGCTCCAGCGCCTGCCGAGCGGCATGTTCTGGTCGGCCACCGCGCATTACGGGCTGCGCACCGACGGCCGGTCGATCGCGGCGACGCTGCGGCAGGCGTACGACGCGGCGAGGTTCGACCGCCGGACCGAGGCATCCGACGATCCCGGCGCCCGCCCCGACGCCGCTCCCACCGGGTTCGACCCGCGGCTTCCGCAGCCGCCCGAGGACCTGCTCACCGAAACCACCTTCGAGCTCTCTCCCTCCGAGGCTGAGTACCTGCGCGAACGCATGTGCACCACGCAGGCACGGTCGATGTTCCCGTGGCTGTTCCAGCACGGCGTCGACGCCGACGCCCCGTTCCTGTGGCAGCACCACGCCGCCGACGCGCTGAAGGGCCCGCTCGCCGGCACCATCGACCACGGCCGCCGCTTCTCGATCGCGATGGCCGGGGCGACGGTGCTCTACAACCTGACGCTGGCGCGCGCGAAGGACGACGACGAGCTCGTCGTCGGCTACACCGAGGCGTGGCAGGACTGGGTAACCGAGGTCCACACGACACGCGTACTCGACGGTTGGGACACCGCCGAGTTCTGGGAGCTGATGCACCGCACGGGCAAGATAACCCCGCCAACTGTCGGGTTCGTCGACGCCTGGATCGACGCGGCCGGCCACGAGACCGCGGCCCCGAGCGGGGGCGCGCAGAAGCTGGTGCGCGACCGGGAGGTTCAGCTCAAGGGCGCCCGCGCCCGCCTGGGCGGCAACATCGCGGGCGTCAACGCGTGGCGCGGCCAGTCGGGTGGGCAACTGACCTACAACTGGCCGGTCGCCGTCCGCATCCTGGGCGACGTGATCGCCGGACTGGAGAACTGATGCTCAGCCCCGACACCCGCGTCCTGCTCACCGACGCGTTGCAGCCACCCGCCGGGTACCGCGTGGACCGCGTTGTCACCACCACGTATTCGCTGGACCTGACGGCGCTGCTACTCGCGCCGCTGTCGTTCGCGGCGCGCTCCGGTGCAGATAATGTCGACGACGCGGACCCGATTGCGCTGCTCGAGTCGATCCGCCGCTACATCGGGTCGATGACGGTGTTCGCGCAGGCCGGCGGTCTGAAGCTGCCGGCCAGGTACCGCACCGTGCTGTCGTTCGCCGAGAACGCGGTCGTCGAGGTGCGGGCGCCGCAGCCGGGGCGATTGTTCCACCCGAAGATCTGGCTGCTGCGGTTCGTCAGCGAGGAGGACGGCGGCCACCTGCACCGCTTCCTGTGCTCGAGCCGGAATCTGACGTTCGATGCGTCCTGGGACACCCTGCTCGTCCTGGACGAGGAGCCCGAAGCCGAGGAGGTCGTCGACCCCACTCCGATCGCCAAGTTCGTCGCCACGCTGCCGGATCTCGCGACCACCCCGATGCCGGTCGCGCGGGCCGCCGCGGTCCGGGACCTGGCCCGCACCGTCCGCGGTGCGCGCTTCACGTGCCCGGCCCCGTTCACGTCGATGACGCTGCACCCGCTCGGCCTCACCGCCGGCGCGGCGCTGCCGATCCCGGATGCCGCGGATCGGGCGCTGGTGATCTCCCCGTTCTTCGACCCAGCGACCTCGCGGCGCTTCGCGGCGATCGCGCCGGGCGCCCGGATCGTCTCCCGTGCCGAGACATTCGATCGCACCGGGTCGGACGCCTTCGCCCGCGCGGAAACGTTCACCCTCCAATCGGTCGCGGACCGGCCCGGCGACGACGAGTCCGCCCCGGAGCCGGGCTCGGAGGTCGGCGGCGTCCCGTCCGGCTGCACGCCAAGACGTTCGCCTTCGACATCGGCAAGGAAACGCTGCTGATCACCGGGTCCGCGAACGCGACCAGCGCCGCGCTCGGCGGCAACGTCGAGTTCTCCGCCGCCCTCCGCGGGCCTGCCGCGAGTTGCGGCGTCGACGCGGTCTGGGAGAACGCTAAGGGCACAACGGGTCTCGCGCGGATCGTCGAGCCGTACACCATCACCACCGCCGACCCGGATGCCGACGCCGACGCCCTCGCGCGGGTGGAGAAGGACATGGCCGACTTCCGGGCCCTGCTCGCCGCCGCCGAACCGCAGCTGCACTTCACCCTCGACGGCGACACCGCGCTGTGCACGCTCCGAGTCCCCGACGATGTCGTCGGCGCGTTCGACGGGGAGGTCGCGGTCAGCCCCGTCTCCCTCAGCGGCGAGTACCGTCCCCTCGCCGTGGAGGTGAGCTGGCCGGGGGTCGCGGCCGCGAACGTGACCGCGTTCGTCGCCGTCCGCACCCGCCGCGACGGCGTCGAGCTGTTCGGCGTCGTGAAGGCGGCGCTGGTCGGCGACGTCGCCGGCCGGGACCGGCTGATCCTGCGCAGCCACATCGGCACCGCCCAGGATCTGACCCGCTGCCTGCTGTTCCTGCTCGGCGGCGAGCTCCATGCCCTCACCAGGGTGGAACGCGGACCGAACGGGGAACGCGCACCTGACCGCGGGTCGGTCGATGGCACCGTGCTGTTCGAGCCGTTGGTGCGCGCCGTGGTCGGTGATCGCGCCGCGCTGGACCGGGTCGACGCGCTGCTCCGCGATCTCGACGCCCCGTCCGATCTCATCGACGACGACCTGCGCGCCCTGCTGGACGCGGTACGACTCGCCCACGCCGCGGTGGCGGGAGGAGACAAGTGACCACCAAGCCCGACCTGGCCCGGACCCTCGCACCGCTCAAGGGATTCCAGCGCGACACCGTCGCGCACGTGACCAACCGGCTGTGGAAGGACCCGGACCCCACCACCCGGTTCCTGGTCGCGGACGAGGTCGGGCTCGGCAAGACCCTGGTCGGGCGCGGCGTGATCGCCGAGACGATCGAGCACCTCTGGGACCGGGAGGACCGCATCGACATCGTCTACATCTGCTCGAACTCTCAGATCGCTCGCCAGAACCTGAAGAAGCTGAAGCTCGATCACGTTGACGACTTCAAACATTCTGATCGGCTGACCTTGCTGATGGAGAACATCTCCGCGCTTCACGACCGCAAGGTCAACTACATCTCCTTCACGCCGGGCACGTCGTTCACGGTCGGCGAGACCGCCGGCAAGTCCGCCGAGCGAGTGCTGCTCTATCACCTGCTGCGGCGCGGCTGGGGCCGGCAGGAGATGACGTCGAAGGGCTGGCTGAAGTTCTTCCGCGGCAGCTCCGGTGCGGAGCGGTTCGAGGGCAAGATCAAGGCGTTCGACACGCACGCCATCACCGACGAGATCGCCGACGCGTTCATCGCGGACCTGAAGGCCGCGGACCCGATCGAGCCGGAGTTCGCCTGCCTCGAGGACGAGGTGTGGGACGTCGCCCACTCCCGGTTCGCCTACCTCAAGGGCGACGCGGACCGGCACCTGAGCCGCTACCGAAACCGGCTGATTGGCCGGATGCGGAACCTGGTAGCGCACGCCGCCATTCGCGCGCTCGAGCCGGACCTGATCATCCTCGACGAGTTCCACCGCTTCAAGACGCTCCTCGACGACGACAACGAGGAGGCAGAGCTTGCGAAGGCGCTGTTCAACCAGCCGACCGCGCGAGTTCTGCTGCTGTCGGCGACCCCGTTCAGTATGTACACGCTCCCCGACGAGCCGGAGGGCGCGGACCACTACGACGACTTCCTCGCCACCGTCCGCTTCCTGCTCGGCGGCCGCAACCTGCCCACGGAGGACGTCGACGCGCGGGTCGCCGCGTTGGGCCGCGACCTGGAGACGATGCGCCGCGCCGCTCTGCCCGGCGCCGACTCCCGCGAGGAGGGGCTCGGGGCCCGGGACCGGGTGCAGCACACGCTGACCCGGGTGATGTCGCGGGTCGAGCGGCTGGCGTCGACGCCGGACCGGGACGGCATGCTCACCGAGAAGCCGATGCCGGTGCCCGTCACCGCCGGCGACCTGCAGGCGTATGCGGGCGGGCAGCGGATCGCGGACGCAATCGGCCGCGACCGCGGCGGCCGGGACATCTTCGAGCTGTGGCGGTCGAGCCCGTACCTGTTCAACATCATGGAGACCTACCAGGTCAAGCAGGCCCTGAAGAAGGCGATCGACTCCCCGGATCCGGCCGTCCGAAAGCCGGTGCACGACGCAATCCGCACCGCCGACGGCCTCATCGACTGGTCGACCGTCGAGCAGTATCGCCCGCTTGGTGCGGGGAACGCGAAGATGCGGGCACTGGTCGCCGACACCGTCGATCGCGGCGCTTGGAAGCTCGCGTGGCTGCCACCGTCGCTGCCCTACTACCAGCCGGCCGGAGTATTCGCGGACGAGGCGCTGAGCACGTTCACGAAGCGGCTGGTGTTCTCCGCGTGGACGGTGGCGCCGAAAGCCATTGCCAGCGTGGTCAGTTATGAGGCCGAGCGGCGGGGGGTTAAGGAGTCGGGCCGCGCCGACAGGTACTCGGAACGGGCAACCCTCACCCAGCCGATCCGCCGTCCCCGGCACGACGGCACCAACCAGAACATGGCCCCCGAGGCCCTGTTCCAGCCGTCGATCGTGCTGGCGGAACTGTGCGACCCACTGACGCTAGCGCAGCGGGTCGGCGGTTCCCCGACCGCCGCCGAGCTGCGCGCCGTGGCGGAGGTCGCGGTGCGGGAGCGGTTCGAGGCGCTGTGCGCAGAGCGCGGAATCGCCCGGTCGTCGCGGTCGAAAGCGGACCCTTCCTGGTACTGGGCGGCGCCGCTGCTGTTGGACCGGCACGCGCACTCCGCTCGTCCGTTCCCGGTGGAGATCCCGGAGTACTTCGCTTCGGCGGAGGATCCGGACGAGCTGGACGTCGAGGCACTGGGAGGGTTTCCCGAGGATCTCGTCGAAACGGTCACCGAGCTCGGTCTCGCCGGTCCTGGAACGTGTGTCCTGCGGGCGCTCCGTCGTGCGACCGGCTCGGTTCGGCCGTTCTCAGACGACGAACTCTGGGACACCGCATTCGACGCGGCCAAGGACCTGCGGTCGATGTTCAACCAGGCCGAAATCGCCGCGGCTGTCCGGGTGTCGACGCCCGGCGACGCCTACTGGCGCTCCGTCCTCGACTACTGCCAGGCCGGAAACCTGCAGTCGATGCTCGACGAGTATTTCTCCCTCGGCGGCGTGGAACGCGACCACGACGGCAACGACCTGACGCCGCTGACCGAGAAGTTGGGCCGGGCACTGTCGGTGGGATTGGGCCGCGCGGAGATCGACGTCTTCGACACCGTCGGCGACGACGTGACCATCGACGGCTCGAACTCGATCCGGCACCACTTTGCGATGCGAATGGGTCACAAGGGGGCGACGGACGAGCGGCAGCAGGAGCGGGCCGGGGATGTACTGGCGGCCTACAACTCACCGTTCTGGCCGTTCGTGCTGGCGTCGACGTCGGTGGGTCAGGAGGGCCTGGACTTCCACACGTACAGTCACGCGATCGTGCACTGGAACCTGCCGGGGAATCCAGTGGACATGGAGCAGCGGGAGGGCCGCGTGCACCGCTTCCGTGGGCACGCGATCCGCCGCAACATCGCCGCCGAACATGGTGCTGCCGTTCTGGCCTCGGGCTGCGACGACCCGTGGTCGGCGATGTTCGCCGCCGCCGAGGCCGCCAAGTCCCCCAACGACACCGACCTGGTGCCGGACTGGGTGTACGCCCGGCCGGGCGGCGCGACGATCGAGCGGTACGTGCCGGCGATGCCGCTCAGCCGCGAGTCGGTACGGTACCAGCGCCTGCTGCGCACCGTCGGGGCCTACCGGCTGACGCTTGGGCAGCCCCGGCAGGAGGATCTAGTGCGGTATCTCAGTACCGGGGCGGCAGACGGGGAGGTGCTGCGGATCGACCTGGCACCGCCGGCACGAGGATGAACCTGTCTGGTGCTGGAATCATGGGAGGAGCCACGTCCAGCGCACCATTCGACCTCACGGCGCATGCCGTTCGAGGCCGAGAGTGAAGCCGAACAGGAGTCGTGAGCACATCGATGCCCTTGGTTTCCGCGACTCCACCTTGCACCTGCGACTGACCGTCAGCCCCTCCGACTACAGTTTGGTCGACGATTCCCTGCCGCTGAGGAGACCAGAGTGGACGCCTTCGAGATTCATCGACGGCTGATCAATGACTACCGGCAGTTCACCGAGGGTTTCGTCGACATCCGCGACGAACGGGTTGCCGCGGTGGTGTCGGACCAGAGCGCGAAGGGGTCGCAGTGGCCGGCGCCGTGGGTGGCGTTGAATCCGTCGTTCGCGTCGGGTGGGCGTATCGACGAACTCGTCTCGGCAGACCTACTGCATCCCGAGTGCGCAAGGATCTTTCGCTTCAAGGCCGATGACGCGGACGCCGGTCGCGAGTCCATCACGCTGCACAGGCACCAGCGTGACGCGGTGGAGATCGCACGATCGGGCGCGTCGTATGTGCTGACCACCGGCACCGGGTCGGGTAAGTCACTGGCGTACATCGTCCCGATCGTCGACCATGTGTTGCGGACCGGCACCGGGCGCGGGGTGCAGGCGATCGTGGTGTATCCGATGAACGCGCTGGCCAACAGCCAGGTGGAGGAGCTGAAGAAGTTCCTCGAACACGGCTATGGCGGCAGGCCGCCGGTGACGTTCAAGCGGTACACCGGCCAGGAGTCTCGCGAGGAGCGGGACGCGATCCTCGCCGATCCCCCCGACATCCTGCTCACCAACTACGTGATGCTCGAGCTGGTCCTTACCCGCCCGGACGAGCGGTCGTCCCTGGTGCGGGCGGCGCGTGGGCTCAAGTTCCTGGTCCTCGACGAGCTGCACACCTACCGCGGCCGACAGGGCGCGGATGTGGCGATGCTGGTGCGACGGGTTCGTGACGCCGCGGAGGCCGACGAAACCCTGCAGTGTGTCGGGACATCCGCGACGATGTCGAGTGGCGGCACAATCGCCGAACAGCAGACGGACGTCGCGGCGGTCGCGTCGACGATCTTCGGTACCGACATCCGTCCCGCGCACGTCGTCACCGAGACCCTGGTACGGGCAACAACCGATATCGCCCCCACCCCTACCACCCTCACGACCGCCGTCGACCGCCGCGGCGACGTCGAGTACGACGATCCCGCACTGCGCTCCGGTTACGCTGCGCTGCAATCGGATCCGCTGGCCGCCTGGATCGAGGATGCGTTCGGCCTGACCACCGAACCCGATTCGGAGCGGCTGGTGCGGCGCACCCCGTCCACCATCTCAGCGGCCGCACAGCGACTGGCTGAACTCACCGGACGTGACGAGCGCAGCGCGGACACCGCGATCCGGGCGACCCTGCTGGCCGGTTCACGCACGCGGCACCCAGAGACGGATCGACCGCTGTTCGCGTTCCGGCTGCACCAGTTCCTGTCCAAGGGCGGCTCGGTTTTCGCCACCGTCGAACCGGAGGCGACCCGCGCGGTCGAGACCGAGTTCCAGGTGGTGCTCGACCCGAGCCCCACGCACCCGGATCGGGAGCGGCGACTTTATCCGCTGGCGTTCTGCCGCGAGTGCGGGCAGGACTATCTGATGGTTCGCCGTGAGACCGGCGACCGCACGGTCACCTTCACAGCCCGCCACCAGTTACGACCGACGGACCGCGACGACGGTTACCTGTACATCTCCGCCGACCACCCATGGCCCACCGAACCGGTCGCGGAGGGACGACTGCCTGCGTCGTGGCTGGAAGTGACACCGCAGGGCAGCGCGGTGACGAAGACCCGCGCCAAGGATGTCCCACAACGGTTGCTCGTCGCGGCGGACGGCGCGGCAGTGGCGTCACGCGGCCCCGACCACGAGTTGCCCGGGCACACCCTCGCCGCGTGGATTCCGTCATCGCTGCGGTTCTGCCTGCGCTGCGGTGTCTCCTACGAGGCGCTGCGCAGCAGCGAATTCACCAAGCTGGTCACCCTCGACCGTGAGGGCCGCAGCAGCGCGATGACGGTCATCGCGTCCAGCCTGGTCCGCGCGCTGCGCGCGGCGCCGGAGTCCGACCTGTCCCCGAATGCCCGGAAGCTGCTCACCTTCGTCGACAACCGACAGGATGCCGCACTACAGGCCGGGCACCTCAACGACTACGTGCTCGTGGTGCAGGTGCGCACGGCGCTGTATCAGGCGCTCGTGGCGGCCGGTGACGACGGCCTCGATCCGTCCGACCTCGGCAAGGCCGTCACCGACCGGTTGGCAGTCGAGTTTCACGAGTACGCGCAGGTTCCCGACGCATTGGACGAGCGGCCGGTCCGCCGCGCCCTGCAGTCGGTGGTGGAGTATCGCACGCTGCGGGACCTGCAGCGCGGGTGGAGGGTGACGCTGCCCAACCTCGAGCAGAGCGGTCTGATGGTGGTCGAGTACCCGCTGGCGCGGGCACTGTCGGAGCGGACGGAGCTGTGGGACGAGGCGCACCCGATGTTCCGGCTGATCGATCCGGGTCAGCGGCAGGAGATCATCGAGGTGCTGCTCGACGAGTTCCGTCGGGTGCTGGCGATCGACGCGGAGGCGTTGACGATCGACTTCGTGAACGGCCTGCGCCGCCGCAGCCGCGAGCACCTCGACGGCCTGTGGGCGCTGTCGCCGACCGAACCGGATCCGATCATCGGTCTGGTCGTACCGGAGTCGGGCAGCAAGGGCGCACCGCGGTCCGTCCTCAACCTCACCGGGCGCGGCAACTTCGGCAAGTGGCTGCGCCAGATCTACAAGGACCGGGTGGCGCTGAGCACCACCGATGCCTCCGACATGATCGTCTCCCTGATCGACCTGCTCGCCGCCAAGGGCCTGATCACGAAGACGACCGACGGCCGGGCGAGCGGCTACCGACTCAAGGCGTCGACGATGCTGCTGCGGGCCGGTACCGGCGAGTTCGGTACCCGAGATCCGCTGCGCCGACGCTACGAGGCCGACACCCGTCCGCGTGTCGTGCCGCTGTTCCGGGACCTGTACCGCGACGTCGGCCAGGAGTTGGCGGGTCTGCAGGCGCTCGAGCACACCGCTCAGGTGCGGTCCGCGGTACGCGAGGAGCGCGAGAAGCGGTTCCGGTCCGGCGACCTGCCGCTGCTGTTCTGTTCCCCCACCATGGAATTGGGTGTCGACATCTCGTCACTCAACGCGGTCGCGATGCGCAACGTGCCGCCGACGCCGGCGAACTATGCGCAGCGCAGTGGCCGGGCGGGCCGATCGGGGCAGCCGGCGGTGGTGGTCACCTACTGCGCGTCGGGTAACAGCCACGACAGCTACTATTTCGAGCGGTCGAACCTGATGGTGTCCGGGCAGGTGATTCCGCCACGCCTGGACATCGCGAACGAGGACCTGGTCCGCTCGCACGTGCACGCGGTGTGGCTGGCGGAGGCGCTGGCCGCGACCGAGCAGGGTCTCGGTTCGTCTATCGCGGGGGTGCTCGACCTGACCGCCGACGGCTATCCGACCGAACCGCAGTTGATGGACGTGCTGCGTGACCCGCTGGCCCGGGCCCGGGCCGCCACCAGGTCCGCGGCCCTGCTCGGTCCGCTCGAGCCGGCGCTGGCCGAGGCTGCGTGGTGGGACGCGGCGTGGGCGGGGAAGGTGATCGACGAGGCGGCCGCGGAGTTCGACCGGGCGTTCAACCGGTGGCGCAGCCTGTACGAGACCGCGACCCGCGAACGGGATGCGGCATACGCGCAGTCCAGCGACTCGACCCGCACCCGCAAGGAGCGGGAGGAATCCGACCGCCGCTCCGGTGAGGCGCGGCAGCGAATCGAATTGCTGCTCAACCAGTCCGACGGGCACGGCCAATCGGACTTCTATACCTACCGCTACCTGGCATCGGAGGGCTTCCTGCCGGGTTACTCGTTCCCGCGGCTGCCGTTGGCCGCGTTCATCCCCGGCCAACGCGGCGGCGACGGCAGTTGGCTGCAGCGCGCCCGCTTCCTGGCCATCAGCGAGTTCGGCCCGGGCGCACTGATCTACCACGACGGCGCCCGCTACCAGGTGACCCGGGTCAGCCTGCCGCGCGGCAACGACGACGGCGGCGCCGAGGTGTTGCGGACGTCGGCGCGAGTATGTGACGGGTGCGGTTACCACCATCCGGTGCAGGCGGGCATCGACGTGTGCGAGTCGTGCGCCGCACCGTTGACCGGCGAGTGGAAGGAACTGCTGCAGCTGCAGTCGGTGATCACCCGGCGCCGCGAGCGGATCAGCGCCGACGAGGAGGAACGCAACCGGGTGGGATTCGAGCTCCGCACCACCTACCGTTTCCTGCCGCGGGGATCGAGCAGCGGCCGCTTCGATGCGAAGGTCGCGGCCGCGTCTGGGGGCGCATCGCTCGACATCCAGTACGGGGACGCCGCCGAGGTGCGGGTGACCAATCTGGGCCGGCGCAACCGCAAGTTCAAGGACATCCACGGCTTCTATCTTGACCTGGTCAAGGGGCGGTGGCTGTCGGAGAAGGACTATCGGTCCGACGACGCCGCCGATCCGGATGACGAGATGGAAGCCGGGTTCGACGACGTCACCCGCAAGGCGCAGGTCACCCCGTACGTGGAGGATCGCCGCAACATCGCGGTCCTGCGCTGGGCGCACGAGGTGTCCGATTCCGAAGCGGTCACGCTGCAGTACGCACTCGAACGCGGCATCGAGACCACGTTCGAACTCGAAGACTCGGAGCTGGCCAGTGAGCTGCTCCCCGACCCGGACGACCGCGGTCGACTGCTACTGATCGAGGCAGCCGAGGGCGGCGCCGGCGTCCTGCGCCGCCTGCAGTCCGAGCCGGACGCCGTCGCCCGCGCGGCCCGCCGGTCCCTCGAAATCATGCACGTCGATCCCGACACCGGCACGGACATCGACGGGGCATGTGTCCGCGGCTGTTACCGCTGCCTGCTCTCGTACGGCAACCAGCTCGACCACGAGTCGATCGATCGCCGCGCCGTCGTCCCGCTGCTACGCGAACTGGCCGCCGCGACGACCGTCCCGGCGATCGCCGCCACAAGCCGGGCATCGAACCCCACCGAGGCGCCGTCCGGACCCCGCGCCGCGGCGCTGTGGACGTTGCTGCACGACAACGATTTCCGCATCCCGGAGCGGGTGGACGTCGAGCACGACGGGGTCCGGATCGACATGGCATTCCCGACGCCGGGGATCCCGACCGCGGTCCTGGTCCACGAGCTGGGCGCCGACGTCCGCGATGCCGTCGCCCTGCAGTTCGGTGGCTGGAACGTGATCGAGATCCCCGTCGACGCGGACCTGCTCACTGTCGTCCATGCCCATCCCACCGTCTTCGGAGAGGCCGCCTCGTGACGTCGACTTCCACCGCCGCGCAGTTCGCGGTCGGTTCCCTTGTTCGTGCCCGCGGCCGGGACTGGGTGGTGCTGCCCGCCAGCGACGCCGAGATGCTGGTGCTGCGTCCGCTCGGCGGCGGCGAGGACGATGTCGCGGGTGTGCTGCCGGCGCTCGAGCCGGTGCAGGCGGCCACGTTCCCGCCTCCGGAGGCCGACGATCTCGGCAACGACCGCAGCGCCCGCCTGCTACGGGATGCGCTGCGGATCGGGTTCCGCTCCAGCGGTGGGCCGTTCCGATCGCTGGCGGGCCTGTCGGTGTCGCCGCGGCCGTACCAACTGGTGCCGCTACTGCTAGCGCTGCGACAGGAGACGGTGCGGCTGCTGATCGCCGACGACGTGGGTATCGGCAAGACGGTGGAGGCCGCATTGGTGGCGTCCGAGATGCTGGCGCAGGGGTCGGCGCAGCGGCTGGCGGTGCTGTGCCCGCCGAGCCTGGCCGAACAGTGGCGACGCGAACTGTCCGAGAAGTTCGGGATGGACGCGGAGCTGGTGCTGCCAGGCACGGTAACCCGTCTCGAGCGGGGACTCGAGTACGGGCAGTCGCTGTTCGAGCGGTACCCGGTGACGATCGTGTCCACCGACTTTATCAAGGCCGAGCGTCGCCGCAACGACTTCCTCCGGGGCGCACCGGATCTGGTGATCGTCGACGAGGCGCACGGGGTGGCGGCGGACGACACCGGTCGCGGTGGCGCGGGCCGCACCCAACGATACCGGCTGGTGCGCGACCTGGCCGACGATCCGCAGCGGCATCTGGTCCTGGTGAGCGCGACCCCGCACAGTGGCAACGAGGGCGCGTTCCGGAACCTGATCGGCCTGCTCGATCCGGCGCTGCACGACGCGAACCTGTCGTCGGAGGCCGGACGGCGACTGTTGGCCGAGTACATGGTGCAGCGCCGCCGCGCCGACATCCGCGGCTATCTGGGGCAGGAGACCAAGTTCCCGAAGGATCGCCGCACGCAGGAGGTGGCGTACCGGCTCACCCCGGAGCATCGGACGCTGTTCGACGATGTCCTCGCATACGTTCGTGGCCGGGTGCAGGACCGAACCGGTACCGTGCTCGAGCAGCGGGTCCGGTGGTGGTCGGCGCTATCGCTGCTGAGGGCAATGGCCTCCTCTCCTGCGGCGGCGGCCGCGACGTTGAGTACCCGGGCCGCCGCGGCCGAGGCGGAGACCGAGACTGCCGCGGACCGGCTCGGCGCATCCGAGGTCCTCGACCAGGTCGAGGACGACGCCGCCGAGGGCGGGGATGTGGTGCCCGGCGCCCTCTTGCACGAGAGCCAGGAGCGGCCCAGCGAACGTAGCCAACTGCGGACCTTCCGGGATCGCGCCCTCGCGCTCGAGAGCGACCACGCGCAGGATGCGAAGCTGGCGCTGCTGACCGCGCAGGTCCAGAAGCTGCTCAAGGACGGGTTCGACCCGATCGTGTTCTGCCGGTTCATCCCGACCGCGCACTACGTCGCCGCGCATCTGCGGGCGGCACTCAAGCGGGTCGAGGTGGAGATCGTCACCGGCGAGCTGCCGTCGGAGGAACGGGCGCAGCGGGTCGCCGCGCTGTCCGAGCGGGCGGTCGGTTCCCGAAAGGTGTTGGTGGCCACCGACTGCCTGTCGGAGGGCGTGAACCTGCAGGAGGATTTCCAGGCAGTCGTCCACTACGACCTGGCGTGGAACCCGACCCGACACGAGCAGCGGGAGGGCCGGGTGGACCGGTTCGGTCAGCCCGCCGAGGTGGTGCGGGCGCTGCTGCTATACGGCGAGGACAATGGTATCGACGGCATCATCCTGGACGTGTTGCTCCGCAAGCACGAGGCGATCCGCCGCGACCTCGGGATCAGCGTGCCGGTGCCGCCGCAGAGCGATCAGGTGCTCGCCGCGCTGCTCGAGGGTGTGCTGATGCGTGGGCAGCAGGGCGAGCAGCTCGAGCTCGGGTTCGGCCTCGAGGGCAAGGCCGACGAGTTGAGCGAGGAGTGGCGTAGCAGCGCCGAGAACGAGAGTCGCAGCCGAAGCCGCTTCGCGCAGAACACGATCCGCCCGGACGAGGTGCAGGAGGCGGTGGATGCGGCCCGCGTCAGCCTCGGCTCCCCCGACGACGTCGCTGGGTTCGTGCGGGCGGCGCTCGCCGATCTCGGCGCGACGGTGACAGCAGATGGCGACGGGTTCGCCGCCGACCTGGCACTGGCACCGGTGGGTCTGCGGGATGTGGTGCGCGTCCCCGGGGACGCGTTGCGGTTCGCCGCGGATCATCCCGCCCCGGCCGGTGTGGCGGTGTTGCAGCGCACCGATCGCGTGGTAGGTGCGCTCGCCGATTACGTGCTCAATTCGGCGCTCGATTCGCAGTTGCCGGCGGCGGCGCGGCCGGCGCGCCGCTGCGGCATCATCGTCAGCGCCGACATCACGACACCCACGGTGGCGCTGCTGGTGCGGTTCCGCACGCATCTGTCGATGCCGTCGCGGCGCGGCGAGGTGACGTCGGTGGCGGAGGAGGCGCGAGTGCTCGCGTTCACCGGCAGCCCGTCGAATCCGACGTGGCTCTCGCCCGACGAGGTGGACGTGGTGTTGAGCGCCCGCCCGTCTGCAAACGTGCCGATCGAGACCGCCACCAATGTGGTGGGCACGGTGCTGTCGACGTTGCCGCTGCTGGCGCCCGCACTCGATGAGCAGGCGGCCGCGGTCGCCGAGACACTGAGGCAGGCGCATGTGGCGGTGCGACGCACGGCCCGCGGCGACCGCGCCGGCAGCCTGGGGGTGCGGGGGCTGGCGGTGACCCCGCAGCTGCCGGTCGATGTTCTCGGGGTCTACATCTTCCGTGCGGCAGGAGGTCTGCGGTGAGTACCACGTTCCAGGGGGTCCGGATCGTCGGTGGCGTGGTGCCGCCGGCGCTGCTCGGCCGCATCCAGTCCGGTGAGGTGTCTGATCCCGCGAGCCTGTCCCCCGCCTCCTATCACCTGGTGGGCACTGAAACCCCGCGTGATGCGGCGTCACGGGCCTGGGCATACCTGCGCGGCGCGTGGTCCGCGTGGCGAGCCGAGGACGAATCCCGCACGCCGGGAACGGCCGGGACCGGCGCGGCCCGGGAGAAGTGGCTGCTGCCGCTGCTCCGGACCCTCGACTACGGGCAGGTACCGGCGATGCCCGCCGGGGAGACCGGCGACGGCGATCATCCGATCTCGCACCTGTGGGGGCACGTACCCGTCCATCTGCTCGGCCCGGGTGTGGACCTCGACCGCCGCAATCCGGGGGTGCGGGGCGCGGCGCGGGCACCGCAGGCGATGGTGCAGGAGTTCCTCAACATTCGCGACGACTACCTGTGGGCAATCGTCAGCAACGGCCTGCGACTGCGGCTGCTGCGGGATTCGACGGCACTCGCCGGGTCCGCCTACCTCGAGTTCGACCTCGAGGCGATCTTCGATGGTGAACTGTATGCGGAGTTCCTGCTGCTGTGGCAGCTGGTGCACGTGTCACGGCTCGAAAAGCGCGGCGGCCACGAAGCGCCGCCGGCGGATTGCTGGCTCGAGTCGTGGCGCGGCGAGGCCGTCGATGCCGGCACCCGTGCGTTGAACCTGCTGCGGGACGGCGTCGAGCACGCACTGGCGTCGTTGGGGTCCGGGATTGTCCGGCACCCGTCGAACCGGTGGCTGGTCAACGCGCTGCACTCGGGGGCGATCACCGACCGACAGTTCCACACGGCACTGCTGCGGACGGTGTACCGGCTGCTGTTCTGTTTCGTTGCGGAGGACCGGGATTCGCTGCTCGACCTGAAGTCCCCGCCGGATGCGGCGGCGCGCTACCGACGCTACTTCTCCACGGCCCGGCTGCGGCGGCTGAGCCGCTCACGGGCGGGTGGACCGCACCCGGACCTGTGGCAGTCGACGCGGCTGGTGCTGCGCGGGCTCGGCGGCGACGGTGTCGCACAGCTGGCGGTGCCCGCGCTGGGCGGCCTGTTCGACCCGTCGCCACGGGAGCCGAAGCTGACCGGACAGCCGTTCCCGGACCTGATCCTCGGCGCGGAGATCGCCAACACCGATTTCCTCACGGCAATCCGGGCGCTGGGCTGGGTATCGGTGCGTGGGCAGCGGATCCAGCCCGTGGACTACCGGCACCTGGGAGCCGAGGAGCTCGGCAGTGTGTACGAGTCGTTGCTGGAGCTGGTGCCGCGGGTGGATCTGGCCGAGCAAACGTTCACGCTCGAGCAGGTGGCCGGCAATGAGCGCAAGACCACGGGCTCGTACTACACCCCGCCGACGCTGGTGTCGGCACTGTTGGACACCGCACTGGACCCGCTGCTCGACGATGCCGTGAAGAACGCCGACGACGCCGAGAACGCCCAGCAGCGTCTGCTGGCGATCACGGTGTGCGACCCTGCGAGCGGGTCGGGTGGCTTCCTGGTCGCCGCCGCCCGCCGCATCGCGGCCCGGTTGGCGGCGGTGCGTTCCGGTGAGGACCAGCCGACCCCGGCAGACGTGCAGCACGCAATGCGGGACGTGGTGGGCAGGTGCATCTACGGCGTCGACATCAACGAGCTCGCAGCAGATCTGGCGAAGGTGTCGCTGTGGCTCGAAGCACTCGAACCCGGTAAGCCACTGGGCTTCCTGGATGCGCGGATCAAGGTCGGCAACGCACTGCTCGGCACCACCCCGGCGCTGCTGGCGGCGGGTGTCCCGGACGACGCGTTCAAGCCGCTCGAGGGCGACGACAAGGAGTACGCGAAGGCGATCAAGAAGCGCAACAAGTCCGAGGGCGGCGCATTCGCTGGCCAGGATGCACTGTTCCTCGGCGCCGCCGAGGATCCGGTGGAGAAGCTCGCCCGGCAGCGCCGCACACTGGTCGGCGCCCTCGACGACGTGGCCGGCGAACGTGCCCGAGCCCAGGCACTTCGCGATCTGGAATCCTCCGACGAGATGGTGGCCCGGCGTCGCCGCGCCGACGCGTGGGTGGCGGCGTTCGTGTGGCCACTGCACGAGGAGGCGCCGGAACCGCCGACGAACATGATGCTGCGCATGATGGAGGATGGCGCCGCGCCCGCGGCAACCCGCGCCGAGATTGACCGGCTCGCCCACGAGTACCGGTTCTTCCATTGGGATCTGGAGTTCCCGGAGATCTTCCACGACGACACCGTCACCGGCACGGGCCCGGATGGCTGGACTGGCGGTTTCTCGTGCATGCTGGGGAACCCGCCGTGGGAGCGGGTGAAACTGCAGGAACAGGAGTTCTTCGCTGCACGCGACGAGGACATCGCGAAGGCACCCAATGCGGCGGCCCGTCGCAAGATGATCGCGGCGCTCGCGTCGAGTGAGTCGGAAGGTGATCGGCGGTTGCACACCGAGTTCCTGGCCGCGCGCCGCCGTGCGGAGGGTGAGAGCGCCGTCCTGCGGACGTCCGGGCGGTACCCGCTCAACGGGCGCGGGGACGTCAACACCTACGCGGTGTTCGCGGAGCTGTTCCGCACGGTCACAGCCCCGAAGGGGAGGTCGGGCATCATCGTGCCGACCGGTATCGCCACCGATGCGACGACGCAGTACTTCATCAAGGATCTGATCGAGAAGCGGTCCCTGGCGGCGCTATACGACTTCGAGAATCGTGCCCCGATCTTCGAGGCCGTCGATTCGCGGTTTAAGTTCTGCCTGTTGACGGTGGCCGGCAGGGCCGAGAGAGAGGATGCGGCGACCTTCGCGTTCTTCCTGCACGATCCGCAGGCGATCGCCACCTCCGAGTTCGCGTTGACGCCGGAGGAGATCACGTTGCTGAACCCGAACACCGGCACCATCCCAATCTTCCGAACCCGCCGCGACGCCGAGATCACCCTCGGCATCTACCGCCGGGTGCCGGTGCTGGTCAACGAAAACGATCCCGTGAACGGCAACCCGTGGGGCGTGTCGTTCATGCGAATGTTCGACATGTCGAACGACTCGCACCTGTTCCACACCCGCGAAGAGCTCCAAGCCGACGGTTGGGTGCTGGACGGCAACATCTTCTACAGAGAGAGAGAGAGAGAGAGAGAGAGAGAGAGAGAGCTTCGGACGGATCGTCGAAGTGATGCTGCCGATGTATGAGGGTCGGATGGGTCATCAGTTCAACCATCGGTTCGCCTCGCTCGGCGATCCCGATCGGCAGACCACGGTCAACGAGCTCGAGTCGGCTGATTTTGTGGTGCAGCCGCAGTACTGGGTCAGTGAGGAGGAGACGTTGCGGCGGCTCGAGCGCCGCACTTGGGGTACAGAGTCCGCCCTACTCGGCCATCGCCGGGTGGCCCGTAACAATGATGAGCGGACGTGTATCGCTGGCCTGCTCCCGCGGGGTGCTACCTCGTATGGCTGGATCGTGTCGTCCGGCCCGTCCGCAATGGAACTGTGCATGCTCGAGGCCGCGTTCAACTCGTTCGCGTACGACTATTTGCTCCGCGGCAGCTTCTCCCAGCCGAGCATTCCGCAGTCAACTTCTGAGCAGGTGCCTGTGCCGACGATGCAGCTCATCGCGGACTCCCCCATCGTCGACGCGATGTGGATCCGTGACCGGGTACTCGAACTGAGCTACACCTCGAACGACATGTGTCCGCTGGCACAGGAATTGGGCGAGTCAGGACCCGCATTCGTCTGGAATGAGGAGCGCCGCAGCCTCATTCGAGCCGAACTTGATGCGGCCTTCCTCCACCTCTACGGGGTCACCCGAGAGGACGCCGACCACATCCTCGATTCTTTCCCCCTGGTGCGAGGCAAGGACGAGGCTCAGTTCGACGAGTTCCGCACCAAGCGCATCGTCCTAGATATCTTCGACGCCATGCAGCATGCCATCCACACCGGCGAGCCGTACCGGACGATCCTCGCCCCGGCACCCGGCCACGGCCCCCGTCACGAAATGCAGGAGGTAGCAACATGACCGAGACCGTCGAGCGGATGCTGCCGTTGTACGAGGCGAAGATGATTCATCAGTTCGATCACCGGTGGGCAACTTACGAGAACTCGACAACTCGAGAGTTGACCAGGTCCGAGAAGTCAGATGCCAATCAAGCGACCCAGCCTCGATACTGGGTCGACGCAGGTGAAGTGCGCGACACGCTCGATGAGAAGTGGAACCGTCCGTGGCTCTTCGGGTGGCGAGACATCACGCGTGCAACCGACGCGCGCACAGCAATCTGCTCTCCGTTCGGCCCGGTTGCAGCCCCCGACGGCACCCTTTTGATGCTGCCCCACGATGGGGCCGAGGACGCACTCATCCTGTCAGCGATCCTAAGCGCGTTCGCGTTCGATTTCACGGTTCGGCAGAAGGTTGGTGGCACACATCTCAAGTTCTTCACTATGCGACAGCTGCCGGTTATATCGCCGGAGCAACTGTCCACTGCTCCAACGTGGACAGGACTACGACCGCTACATGAGTGGATCGCGTCAAGGTCCTTCGAACTCACCTATACCGCCTGGGACATGCAGTCGTTCGCCGAGGATCTCGGCGATACGGGCGCCCCGTTCGTGTGGGATCCGGAGCGTCGATTCCTTCTGCGTGCGGAGCTCGATGCTGCATTCTTCCACCTGTACGGCGTGTCCCGCGAAGACGCCGACTACATTCTCGACACCTTCCCCATCGTCCGCCGCAAGGACGAGGAGGCCCACGGTGAGTACCGCACCAAGCGGGTGGTCCTGGAAATCTTCGACGCCATGCAGCACGCCGCTGACACCGGCACCGCCTACGACCCGATCCTCACCCCCGAACCTGGAAAGGGACTACGCCATCCGATGAGGGAGTCTTCTGACCGGGCTGAGGCGTGACCGTGCAACCCACGACAATCAACGAGTTCTCACTCCGCGAGCTGGTCACCGACCTCGAGGCCGAACACGTCGGCGCAAAGTCGCAAGATGTCGCCGCGTGGGATCTTCTGGTCAACCTTGCCAAGACCCTGGCCGCTGACTCCGACGACGACACCCTCGTCCGCGGGCGACGCTGGATGCTGACGAGGCTATCGGCCCACGGATTTCGGGGCGCTGTCGAGCCCGTAGCCGTCAACTTCGACGCCCACCCGAGCCTCACAGTGCTACACGGCGAGAACGGATCCGGGAAGTCAAGCTTGGCCGAAGCGGTCCGGGTCGCGTTGACCGGCACCGTGGGTGTCGCCGCCTTCGGAGTGGAGCAGAAGGACGGCCTCTGGAATTCGAACGACCACCGCAGTCGCGGAATACCGAGTTCAGAGATCGTCGTCAACCTCGTCGACGATCACGACCCCCGCTGTCGCCTCACAATCACAGCGCGGGTACACGACACCGGGGTTGAACGCACGGCGGTGCTGACCGACAACGGCACCGTCACGCCCCTCGCGTCGGATGCGCCCGAATGGTCCGCCTGGGGGCATGCAGTTCTGGCAAACCCACCGGTGCTCGCGTACGCCGAACTGTTCAACGAGCTTCGAACAGGAAAGGAACTGCACACCTGGTTGACGCGTTGTCTGAGCATCGACGTCGCAACCAAACTCTTCGACACCGCAGTCACCAATGCCCAGACTGAAGCCAAGTCCGCCCATGACCGCATCAAGTACGCCCGGCAACAGGCACAGGCGAGCGTCGAATCTGCCGATGCCGCCGCGATCGCCGACGAGGTTGGCAACGTCACGGCCATCACGTGGGACGAGTTCTACGAAGAGGACGAGCGGGACGCGTGGATCGCACGACACGACCTGCAGAAGCGGGTGCGTCAGCACGTGGAGCTTCCAGCCGATCAACTGGAACAGCTGATGGCATGGGCCCAGGAGTTCAAAGGCCGTCTATCCGACTTCAACAGCTCGGCCGCAAGTGAACTCACGCCGGCCGTGATTGCACAACTGATTCATCTCGATCAGGCCCTCGCTGGTAAGCAAGCTCACGATGTCTGCCCTGTGTGCGGTACCCCCGGGAAGGAGTGGCAGAAGCACCTGCACGCACGCATGCCCGACTTCGATGCGACCCGGATCGCGACTGAGGCGCTGCGACGCCACTGCCGACTGCGGACGACAAGACTCGTTGACCCGATGCGTCGCGTGATAGCCACGCTTCCTGCGACCTCCGAAAGCGGTTCGGTACGAGACACCGCCGCGGCGCTGACCGACGAGATCGCGGCCATCAGTGCGGATGAACTCGACCAGCGCCTACTCCTCGCACTCACCGAGTGGAGCGACTGGGTTGCCACCGACGCGGCGGCAGAGCTGATCACGACCGCCATCAACTCTGCGGATCGTCGCCATCAATGGCTGTGCGAACGTTGGGATGCAGTCGAACCCTATCTCGATGTCTGGAATCGGGATCGTGCCGACGCAGCGATTGCCGTTTCGTGGAACACCGCCCGGAACCGCTGGAACAAGCACTTGAACGGGCTCCGAACCGCCCGCAGCCAAACCTTCTCCGACCTCGTCGCACCAAAGGTCGCGGCGCTTCTCGCCGATGTCGGGCTCAAGGTGGACTCACTGGAGGTCCTCAAGGGTAAGTCGACACTCGAAATCGTTGACAGCGCAGGCCTACCTGTCGATCTCAGTCACCTCAGTGCAGGCCAGCGAAACGCGTTGATTCTAGGTCCGGTCCTCGTCGCAGCCGAAGGTGGTCTGTTCGGATTCTGCATTCTCGACGACCCTGTCCACGCCTTCGACGAATTCCGTGTCGACCAGTTGGCGGCAACCATGACGTCAATCGCCGGGAATCAAGCGCTCGTCATCACCACGCACGACGGACGGTTCGTCGAGTACCTACGAGTGCACGCACCGTCCGCGTTCACCGTCTTCCACACGCACCGGACGGGTAACGGGCAGATCGTCCTCGACCCCGCGGACAGCCCATGGCTGACCGTGCTCACACACGCCGACCGCCTTCACAAGATGGGAACGAAGGCCGGACTGTCCGACGCTGGAGTCCGTGATATCGAGTCCCTTCTCCGGATGGCCGCCGATGCGGTACTCGAGGCACTCTTCCTCCGCCTCAACAGCCCCCAACCGGCCCCCGATCGACTCGCTGCGCGCAGCGAGTTCGACGACGCGATGACAACGAAGGATCGGATCAAGTACTTTCGCCGAATTCTCCCAACCACGGCCCCTGCACGCGGAGACTTCGACCGTGCATGCCACGTCATCACGAAGGACGGGTACCTCGACAGGTGGAGCGACGCGACCCACAGCACTCCCGGAGCAGGCTCACCCGGAGACCTCCCCGACCAACTTATTGCCGCCAGAAAGTTCTGCGATGCCATCGACAAGGTGGGCCGCTGACAGATGGATGCAATTGAAATCCGCACCGAAGCTCTGAGCGTCAGGCGGGAGATCGAAACGATCAGTCGCGACCTGTGGTCGACTTTCATCACTACTCCAAAGACACGCCACACCGCCGTCAAGATCCGACTCACTCTGGTTGCAGCCAGGATCGAGCCGGGGCTACAGCGGGCCGCAATGGCGGCTGCACAACGAGTCGCCGAGGTGTACTCCGAGACCTCAGACGTGCTTCACGGCCGCACTCGCAGCGTCTTGTTCACCACGTATCGGGTCGCCGATTGGCGGCGTGACCTTGAGCGATTGCACGCCTTCCTGCCGGGATCCTCAATACCTACGGCCACGGCAGGCGACAGACAGGACGAGCACCTCGACACCGACGTCACGCCATGACGCGGGCTCGCGTGCGCGCAAGACCGCTTTGCACGCACGCAAGTGATGACGTAATGTCAGATGCGTCAGTTACGACAGTTGTGCCACTTAACTGACAACAACGGCGCTAGGCGCACACCAGGGGAGCAAGCATGTCTGCCATTCAAGAAGTTGCGGCGCAGTCCGTCGATCCCGCCGACGTCGCGGCACTCCGCGCGTTCGCCGCCGGCCTCGACTCATCCGAGCTCCGTGACCTACTCCTCGGACTGGCCTCTTCCGTCGAAGACGGTGCCGACGTTGCCCTCCTCCCCCAGGACCAGGAACTGACGCCCCAGCAGGTTGCAGACCGTTTGAAGATGAGCCGCACCCACCTGTGCAGCCTGCTCGATCGCGGCGTGCTGCCGTCGCACCGTGTCGGCAGCCACCGCCGCATCCTGTTCAGCGATGTGATCGCGTTCGAACGACAGCGGCAGCACGATCGCCGCGAACTCGCCGAACAGTTCGCGCACGCTGACGCACACCGCGCCGGCGCGATCGACGAACTCATGGCAGACCTCCCGTAACCCCTGTCAACCCCGAGAGTGTCCGCCTCACTTGACATCATGGTCGGATGAGCCACGACCGCCGAGCGCGCCCCACGCTTCGTATGCTGCGAGACGATCTCGTCGACGGCTGGGACGATCCCGCTTGCCAGCGACGGATCGCAGCCGCGAACTGGGACGCGCTACATCCCCTCGCAGAACTGGCTCATCCGGTCATCGCCAAGGCCGCAGAACTGTACGGCAGCGACCCGGACAACGATCCCACACCACAGCCGATCGCCTCGGCGTCCGATCCGCGACTCCTCAAATTCCGGCTCGGGCAATGGCGGGCCGCGATCTGGTCGGACCCCGACACCGGTGTGCGGTGGTTGTGCGCCGCCGGCCTCGCCAAGGGTGGTCACCGCGACCGCGACGACTTCTACGAACAGATCGCCGACCGCGTTCAGCGAGGTCACGGCAGCGATCTACTTCCCACCGAACACGACCGTGTCCTTCTCCGACGCGAGACCGCCACCTGGCTCCTCACCGAGTGGGAACTCCACATCCAGAGCGACGTCGCCTACTGTCTCGTCGACCTCGCCGAAACCAGCGTCGCGTCATTTCGGATCCGGCATCCCACACGGAACACAGATCTGGCCTTCGTGACGGTGAAGCTGACAGTCGACGCGCCCCACATGGAGGAGTTTCAGGTCGACATCGACTGGCGGAGTAATCATCAGGGAAGTCACCTCGGCATCGTGTTGGTCCGCCGGGTGCTCACCTCCATAGCCCCATCGGCGCAGGAATGGGATGTGCACCGCTGGTCCTACTCGCAGATCGTCGAGTATGGCCACCGCGCACGGCGTGTGGCCGAGCTTCACCATACTGCGAGCACACAGGAACTGCTTGCCCACGATCCCGGTTCCGTCAGCCACTACGTCCACACACTGCACATCGCGAGGAGCAGTGTCGAGGGCGGAGCGATCCGCGCGCTGTGCGGCGTCTTCTTCGTCGTCACCCAGGACCGCGCCGACAAGGACGTATGTCCAGCCTGTCAGGAACAGATCGCCATGACCGGACCAGGCAACGGCGACCCGGACGCACGACGGACCCCTCGATGACGCCCGCTACTCCCCACCGGCTGTCGTCAGGGCAGGCTGCCCTGACGGTCCTCCTCGACCCATACTCGCGGCTCGCACTCGGGATAACCCCCTCGAAGTCCAGAAGCTGATGTACTTTCTGCAGGTTCTCGGCGAACCCCTCCACTTGACCTACGCGTAGAACCTGTACGGCCCGTACGCAGACAGCCTGCGGCATGTCCTCCACGCCGTCGAGGCCCACTACCTCACCGGATCCGGTGACGGCAGCGCGCGAATCCGACCCCATCCGCATCCTGCCCGGCGCAACCGGCGCCGCCGAGCCTGTCCTCGCCGGTCACCCGGAGACCGTCGCACGTATCGACCGGGTCATGTGGATTATCGACGGATTCGAGTGCTCGTACGGCATGGAACTGCTCGCCACTGTCCACTGGATGGCCACCGAGGACCCGGCGCCTCGGCGGACTGGCATCGGGCCATCGAGCTCGTCCACCAGTGGACTCCCCGCAAGAAGCGGATGTTCACCGAAGACCACATCCGGGTCGCCTGGACCGCACTCCACGAGCGAGGTCTCCTTGCATCACCGGTCTGAGCGACCGGGCACCAATCGAGACAACACCGCCGCGCGCGAAACGATCCGCACCACCTGCCCGATGACATGAGCGTGACGACTCGACGCTCCCTCGCGACCATCGCCCTTCTGTTCGCAGCAATCACGGCGTGCGCGAGTCCCGACGAGGCCCAGCCCATCAGCACCCCGACAACCGTGTCGTCAACTACGGCAGCATCGACCACAACCACGACGACGCCATCGGTCGCCTTGACCATCGACACCACGACGGCGGTCGCGCCGGCACCGGAGCCTGAACCGATCGTCGAAGCCACCCCGGAACCCGTCGCGGCACCGTACATCGTGTCCTGCAATCCGGGCGGCCTCGGCCCAATCGAAACGCACTGGTCCGACGGGACCGTCACCGGCTACTCCGACTACTGCCAGGCCGAACACGACCAGGTGTTGCGCGCCGAGATCGAGGCCAACACGCCGGCCTGCGACGGCACCGTGTGCCGCTATCCGTCCGGCGCCACCGTCCCCGACAACCGGTCCACCGCAACAGTCAAGAAGCCATCGCCTTGGGTGCAAGGTCAGATCGACTGGCAGAACTGCATCGAGGCCGGCAATACCCAGGAGTACTGCCGAGCCACCCTGAACTGACCCGGACACGGGACGCCTCCGCACGGGCGCAACCGCTACCGGATACGGTCGAGGCGCCTACCGACTCTGCCTCACGAGAGCGAGACCCATGACCGACGTCCAGCCGCGCGGAACTGGCGGATACCCCGAGATCGAGACGGCCGCATGGACGATCCTGGGTGCCGGGCTCCGTGGGGAACCATCCGCACTCGATCCCTCCGTACGTACCTGGACGAGTGCCTCTGCGGCGGAGATTCTGCGGCGTGTCCAGGACAATCCCGACGTCAGCGACAACACCTTCCTCGCCAAACTCGAGCGCCAACTCGACGGCGCCCCCCGCGCAACCACGCTGCTCGCCGCCGAACTGATCTACCTGCAGTGCGGCCCGCTGTGGAACCTCAAGGCCAACACCAAACGGAACCTGGTCAACACCGTGCTGTCGTGGGCCGACCCGCCGCTGGTGCTCCCGGATGCCCTCGACGCCGCCCTCGATGAGGGCTACGTCTTCAACGGATCCCAGGGTTTCACCTCCGGGCGTCGGCACCAGTTCAACTGGTTGTGCCGCCTTGTCGATGCCTGGGCGTCGTCGCCACAGGCGGCTCGCACTGCTGCTCTAAACGACCCGTGGGAGTTCGGGCGAGCATTGCGACGCACGCCCAAGGACTCCACCGGAATCCGCTACTCGCTGCAGTATCTCGCCTGGCCCGGCTTCTACGAGCACATCGTCTCCAAGGCGCACAAGCGCGCAATCCGCGACACCTTCGCCCACGCCATCGACGGCCCGACCGGCAACGACGAGGAGTCGATCGACCGGGATCTGCACGCAATCAGGGCCGACCTCGACACCGACCCGGCCGACCACCTCGACTGGTATGCCAGCCCCTACCTCGAGCAGTGGCAGCCCACATCCGACGACGCACAGCGCGCGTGGCTGGTCCGCCCCGGCACCGACGGCGGCGCGACCCTCGTCAAGCGGTGGGATGCTGAAGGATTCGTCTCCCTGGCCGCGACGTATCTCGGACCGGTCGCGGCCGGATCGACGCACGCGCAGGTGCGCGCCGCCGTCGACTCCGGCTACCAGAATGCCGACTACCAGCGGCGCGGAGAACTCACCTCCGACTACCACGCATTCCTGAACAGGATGAAGCCCGGCGACCTCGTCGTCACCCGCATCGACGACATCCTCCACGTCGGCACCATCCTCGGTGAGCCTGAAACCGTCGGCGATCCCGGCGCTCGGCTACGCCGCACCGCGCAATGGTCCGCCGACCCCGTCCCGGCGTCCGACCTCGTCGCGCCGCTGCCGACGCTGCTCGAGCAGCAGGGCGGCGTCGTCGACCTCACCGACGCGATCGACTCGATCGCCGCCTACCTCGGTGGCTCGGACGCCAACGAGGACGACGAACAGACACCACCGCCTCCTCCGCCAATTCCCCCTGCCCCGATCCGATTCCCACCGGCCAGTGACGGTCTTGTCCGCCGGACCCACATGGATCGCGGATCCCTGCAGGAATTCCTGGACCTCCTCGAATCCCGGCGGCAGATCGTCCTCTACGGCCCGCCCGGAACCGGGAAGACGTTTCTCGCCCGCGCGCTCGCCGACCATATCGTCGGCGCGGACGGCGCCAGCCGGCGCCAGCTCGTACAGTTCCATCCGTCGTACGCGTACGAGGACTTCTTCGAGGGATTCCGCCCCGACCCCGACAATGCCGGTTTCGTCCTGCAGGCGGGGCCACTTCGGCGGATCGCCAGCCAGGCCACCGCACCGGAGAACTCTGGCGACGCGTACGTGCTCATCATCGACGAGATGAACCGTGCGAATCTCGCAAAGGTATTCGGCGAGCTGTACTTTCTGCTCGAGTATCGCGGCGAGTACGTACAGCCGCAGTACTCCCCCGACACGCCTTTCCGACTGCCGCCGAACCTTTACATCGTCGGTACCATGAACACCTCCGATCGCTCGATCGCGTTGATGGACGCGGCGATTCGTCGACGGTTCGCATTCGTCGAACTGCACCCCGACGAGTCCCCGGTACGCGAAGTACTCGACAACTACCTCGTGGCGAACGGCAAGGACCGCCACCTCGCACGCCTGCTCGCAGAACTGAACTCCCGTATTGACGACACCGACCGCGACCTGCGGATCGGCCCGTCCTACCTGATGAAGTCGGACGCGGAGACCGACGCCGGACTCGAACGCATCTGGCGGTACGACCTGCTGCCGCTGCTCGAGGAGCACCACTACGGCCGCGCGAGCCGCACCGAGATCCGACGCCGATTCGGGTTGGACGCTGTGCGTCGCGCCCTCGAGCCGGATTCGTCACCAGACACCGAACCCGACGATCAGGCGTGAGCGTCCACGTCGTCCTCGACGAACTCGACACCGCGGGCCGCACCGTCAACCTCGATGCTGCGACGGCGACCGTCCTGGCGGGTACCGGGCTCGTCGAGGTGAGGCCCGTCGGCGCCGCCCGATGGACGCTGCTGCCTCGCAAGCGTGTCGGCGCGGTGCGCGTCGACGATCTACAGGTCCAGGTGAACCCAAAAGACCGGGTGGGGCTGACACGACTGCTGTTCCTGCTCGGCTACGCCTCCGATCCCGGGTTCCTCGACCCTGGATACGAGGACGTCGAGGCCGAGGAGCACCCCGACCTGTGGGCAGTGCTCGCAGAGTCACTCGCCCGGCTCACCGAACGGGCGCTGCTGCACGGGGTCCTGCAGGGCTACCGGACCGTCGACGAGGCTGCCCGCACAGTTCGTGGCCGTATCCGCATCGGTGACCAGCTGGCTCGCCGGCCCGGCCTGATCCTTCCGCTCGAGGTGACCTACGACGAGTACACGGTCGACACCGCCGAGAACCGCATCCTGCGGACCGCGCTGCGCCGGATGCTGGCAGTACCGGGGCTGAATGATCCGACCCGTGCCCGCCTCGCACACCTCGACGGCCGACTCGATGGTGCTGACGTGATCCGACGCGGCGTCCCGATCCCTCACTGGCAACCCTCCCGCCTGAATACGCGCTACCAACCGGCGCTACGCCTCGCAGAAGTGATCCTTCGCAACTGTTCGGCCGAGGCAGGACCAGGCGACACCCACGTCGCCGCGTTCGTCGTCGAAATGTGGAAGGTGTTCGAGGATTTCGTCACCGTCGCTCTTCGCGAATCGCTCACGCGAAACTACCCGGGCCACACGGAATCCCAGTACGTCAGCTACCTCGACATGCCCGTCGCCGGCGATTCTGTCGTGCGCCTCGAAACCGATGTCGTGCATCTGGTCGACAGCAAGCCTCGACTGATCTTCGATGCCAAGTACAAGGTGGCATCTCGCGGAGGGCGATACCCCAACGCCGACCACTACCAGATGCTCGCCTACTGCACTGCACTGAACCTGCAGATGGCCTGGCTCGTATATGCCGGAGGTGCGAGCAGGCCGACACCGCGTCGAATCGTTAACACCTCTGTCACCGTTGTCGAATATCCGCTCGACCTCAGGTTGCAGCCCTCAAAGCTACTCGCTCAGATCGAGCTTCTCGCTGAGACTGCATGGCTTTCGTATGCGGATGGCCCACATGTACCCGTCGTGCAGGATCAGCTGCCCGCCCTCCCCGTCGAATCGCACGAACACGGCCATCCCCCAATCTGAGCACCGCGCCGTTCGCCGAGCGGGCCTGTACCCGCTCGATGAGCCGGTCCACCAGTCGCGGCGCAGTCTTCCACGGCAAAGCGGCGCCATCATTGTTCATGCCCTGCTCGGCAACGATTTCCCCTTGAACTGATCCACGGTAATGGTGACCAATCGTGCCCTGCCTCACCCGGCACCAGGAATACCACGCGATACGCGTGCCGGTCATGAACCTGCACGACGTGGCAAAGAAGTAGTCCTGGAAGCGATCGCCGAGTACGACAGTCTGGGCAAACAAGAACTCCTCGAGCGTAACCGCTTCGCACCCGCCCGTATCTACCGCAAAATCCACGGCCGCCGCCGGTAGGACTCGAAGGCCATCGTCGGAGTCGCGCACGGCTTCGCCACTGGCACCTTCTGGACCTCGGCCGACTTCTCCGGCGGACGCGCGACGGTGTGGCGAACGTTGGCCTGTTTGGGCTTCGAGGTGGAGATCGACGACTTGCCGTCCTGAGTGTCATTGGGCAGTCGGCTGCTCGGTAACCCCCGGTCACTCCCCCGCGCTACCGTGGACCCGCACACATCCCCGCGCAGGACAGAGGAAACCATGAGCGACCACGACACTACCGACGACCAGCCGCTGCGGATCGACGGCGCACTCGCCGTGGTCACCGAGCAGCACGACCAGCTGCACGCCCTGTGCGTGCGCACCCTGGCCGAGCTGCTGGGCTCCGAGCCGGACACCGACGAGGACGGCGATATCGCGATCCCCGTGCACGGCTTCGCGGTGTACGTGACGGTCGCGGACGATGGACCGCAGCTGCACGTGTGGTCCTCGATCGTCACCGGCATCACCGACCGCGCGCAGGCCACCACCCAGCTGGTCGCGCTGTCGGAGGAGTGGCCGCGGCTGCGCTTCTCGCTGAGCGAGGAGCACCTGCTGGTCTCGACGCTCGTCGACGCGGACCCGTTCACGCCGCAGCACCTGATCAACCTGATCGACGAGATTCACGACCTCACCCACGACCTCGACGACGACTTCGCCGCCCAGTTCGGCGGCACCCTCGACTGCGACGCCGACGACGACAGCTACGCAGGCGACTGCGGTGGCGGGGGCTGCGGCGGCGACTGCGCGTGTGGGGACTCCGGTGAGCATGTCGAGGGCGACCTCGGCATCACCCCGGCCGCCAACTAGCCGAACCCGACGGGAGCAGGCGTTCGGCGACATCGCCGCACGTCTGCTCCGCCGCGTCCTGAGCCAGAATGTCGGGCGCTCGCGTTACCCTGCTTGCCGACGGTCGGGAGCGCGGCCGTAGCGCGCTGCAGATGGGACCACACCGTTGCCCGACCTCGAAAAGTTCGACCAGGCCGTCGAACTGGCGTGGCGTGAGTTTCGCGGCACCCTCGCCGACCACATCGGCACGATGCGCGGCGAGGACATCCTAGTGGTCGAGCTCGCGGAGGAACCGGGCGTCGGCGGCTACCTGCCGTGCGTGCAGTTCCTGGCCTGGGCCGAGGACCTGGTGCGCTGCGAGGTGCCCTCCAACGCCTTCCTCGACCCCCGCTTCGCGTTGTCGGCCGCCGACGAGGCGCTGCTGATCGAGCTGGGCTGGCAGCACCCCACCTGCGCGCCCGACGACGATCCCGGCGACGGCTCACCGGCCTACTTCCTCGACCGCACCGTGCGGTGGTCCGACCAGCTGGCGTCGATGGCCGTAGCTGCCTTCCGCGACGTGTGGAGCGTGCCGCACCCGAGCTTCCTGCGGGCCGAGGCCATCGGCAGCCGGGCCGGCCATCTCGCCGGGCCCACGGTGCGGGACTGGCTCGCCTCGGACGTCGATCCGATGCTGGCCGTCGCCCCGCGCGACCCGGATCACCTGCGCGATCTCGTCGAGGCCGCCCTCACCGATCTGCTCGGCGACCAGCCGCAGGTCGACAGCGACGGCGACTTCGTCCTGACCATCGAGGGGCACGCGGTGTTCGTGATCCCGCACGCCACCGAACCCGTCATCCGGCTGTGGGTGCCGCTGCTCTACCGGATCGGTGGCCGGACCCGGGCCGCCGAGACGGTCGCCGACCTCACCGCACGCTGGTCACACCTGCGGTTCGTGCTCCGCGAGGACCGCCTCAACGCGGTGGTCGAGGTCCCCGGATTCCCCTTCGTGCCACGACATCTGACCGATCTGCTGGACCGGATCACCGCCTTCCTCGCGACCGTGGACCGGGCGTTCGCCGGACGCTTCGACGCCGTCGGCTATCGCACCACGCCCTCGCCCGCCGCGGACCACGAATGCGTACCGGACGTGCCGCCGTCGCTGATGGCGGTGATGCAGCTGGTGCTCTTCGGGGAGGGGGACCTCGACGCCGAGACGGCCGCCGACGTCTGTGAACGCGACCGCACCTCCATCCTCGAGTACATGCGGATCAGCGCGGAACGCGCGGCGGAGTGGCGTGGCTCGCTGGAGAAGGCCCGCGCCGAGGCGGACCCGGACGAGATCGCGCTGTGCGAGGGCGAGGCCGCGGCCTGGACCGACACGCTGGCCGCGCTCAGCGGAGCCCTGCGGGTCGTCAGCTTCTCCCGGCCCGGACTGCTCTCCCCCGAGCCCGCGCAGCCCCCGCTGCAGTTGGAGCTGTTCGAGGACACGAACGAGCTCACCCTGTTCGACGACCCCCGCTGAGCCCGGACCCGCGAGGCTAGCCCCGCCGCAACCCGCTCGCCCGCAACACCCGCCGCCGCACCCCTGCCCGCACCGACGCCTCGTCCCCGACGATCCGCACGTGCCCGCGCGCCCGGGTAATGGCCGTGTACAACAACTCCCGCGTCAACAGCGACGACTCCTCGCCGGGCAGCACCACGGACACCGTGTCGTACTGGCTGCCCTGGCTGCGGTGGATCGTCATCGCGTACACCGTCTGCACGGCGGACAGCCGGCTCGGGTGCAGCAGCAGCGGCTCCTCGCCGCGGGCGAAGGCGGCCACCAACTCGCCGTCCCCGCGGTCCACCACCACGCCGGTGTCGCCGTTGTAGATCCGCACCTCGTGATCGTTCGCGGTCACCAGCAGCGGCTGCCCGACGTACCAACGGTCCGGATCGAGCCGGGTCCCGGTCGCCGCGCCGATCCACTCCATCGACGACCGCGCCCACCACGCCGCGCCGAACGGGCCCTCGCGATGCGCGCACAGCAGCCGGTGCGACTCCGATGCCCGCAGCGCCGCCACCGCGTCGCCAACAGAGGCCGCCTCGGTCACAGCCGCGGCACCGGACACCACGTCCAAGCGCAGCGCAGCCAGATCGTCCGGCGCGACGAAGGACACGTCCTCCGCCCCGGACCGAAGTATCGCCATCACCGCGTCCTCGTCGCCGTCACGCACCGCGACCGCCAGCCGGGCGATCTCACCGCCGAACCGGCGCCCGCGGCTGAGCCGAACCACGCCGCCGCGCAACCGGTCCCGCTCCCCCACGCTGAGCGCGGCCTCCTCCGGATCGTCGGCCGCGTCCAGGTCCGCGCCCACCACCCGCGCCAGCACCGGGTTCTCCGTCCCGGTCACCGGCCGCGCCACCAGGTCGGCCAGCACCGCGCCCGCGTCCACCGACGTCAGCTGGTCCGGGTCCCCCACCAGCACCAGCCGGGAGTCCGGGCGCAGCGCCTCGAGCAGCCGGCACATCATCGTCAGCGACACCATCGACGTCTCGTCGACCACCACCACGTCGTAGGGCAGGTGGTTGCCGGCGTTGTAGCGGTACCGGCTCGCGCCCACCCGCTGCCAGCCGAGCATCCGGTGCAGCGTCATCGCCGTAAGCCCGGCGGGGAGCTTTACCTCCTCTGCCTGCTCGCGCACCGCCTCCTGCAGCCGCGCGGCCGCCTTGCCGGTGGGCGCGGCGAGTCCGATCCGCAGCCCGTCCCCGTGCTCGGCGGCCAGCAGCGCCAGCACCCGCGCCACCGTGTGCGTCTTGCCGGTGCCGGGTCCGCCGGCGATCACCGCCGTCCGGTGCGTGGCGGCCACCGCCGCGGCGATCCGCTGCCGGTCCGGGGCGGCCGCACCGCCGAACAGCTCCGTCAGCCCCGCCCGCAGCCGGTCCTCGTCCACCGCGGGATGGCCGAGCGCGCGCTCGTCGAGCACCCGCCGGATGGTCTGCTCCTGCCGAAAGTACTTCTCCAGGTACAGCAGCCCGCCGTCGTCGGTGTCGACCAGCCGCAGCGGGCGCAGCGGACCGGACTCCCCGCCGATCACCAGCGGGCTGCGGCGCAGCGCCGCCAGCACGTCCGCGTCCTCGGGCCACGGCAGCGCCTCCAGGTCCACGCCCTCCGCGGCCGCGGACTCGTCGACGGTGATCTCCCGGATCCTGCCCAGGTCCAGGCACACCGAGCCGGAGCGCACCGCCCGCACCGCGAGCGCCGTCGCCAGCAGCGCCTCCTCGGCGGCCTCCCCACCGAGCGCGCCGAGCCGCAGCGCGACGTGCACGTCCGCGGCGGCGAGCACCCCGGCCTCGTTGAACACCCGCAGCGCGCCCTTGCCGCGCTGCGCCACCTGCACCTCGGTCACGGCGTCACCTCGATTCCGGCCAGCAGATCCGACAGCTCGGTCACCAGGGCGGCGGGCGGCGCCCAGTCGAAGACGCCCGCGCCGGCCGGGCTGTCCGAGCCCGCCATGCCGCGCACGAACAGGTACTGCACCCCGCCCAGGTGGGTGGCCGGGTCGTAGCCGGGCAGCCGCCACCGCAGGTAGCGGTGCAGCGCAACCGAATACAGCAGCGCCTGCAGCGGGTAGTGGGCGCGCATCATCTCCGCGGCCATCGTCTCGGCGGTGAAGTCGGCGGTGGTGAGGTCGCCCGGCGCGAGCCGGTTCGTCTTGTAGTCCACCACCACGAAGCGGGGTCCGGGCAGCCGCAGCACCGCGTCGATGCTGCCGGTGAGGTAGCCGCGCAGCGGCGCCGCACCGAGGGTCTCGAACAGCGCCGCGTAGTCCGCGAGGGGGTCGTCGGCGGGCAGGTGCCGGCGCAGCAGCGGCGCGACCCCCGCGAGGGTCACCTCCGCGTCGGGGTCCTCGCCGCCGGCGAGCGGCAGCTCGAAGTCCAGCTCCGGCAACCGGTCCGACGGCGGGATCGACGCCAGCGTGTGGCCACCACCCAACGGCGTGTGCAGCACCGGCAGCAGCGCGGCGGCGAGCGCGTCCGGGTCCACGCCCGAGTACCCGGCGGCCACCGTCTCGCGGCAGCACCGCACCAGCTCGGCCTCCAGGTCCGCGGCGGCGGTGTCGACCTCCTCGAGGACCGCGTGCACCAAGGTGCCGAACGCGGCCCCGGCGGGCAGCCCGTTCATCGGCGACGGCAGGCCCACCGCGGCGGTGGGCGAGACCAGCGGCGGCTCGTCCGGCTCGTCCGGCTCGGGTTCCTCCGCCTCGCTGCCCACGCTGGGCGGGGCGTCGTGCGCGTGCGCGGTCAGGGCCGAGTACGAGGTGCGCCGCCAGGCGGCGTCGAGGTCGCGGTCGAAGCGCGCCGCGGCCAGCTCCCCCACCTCCTCCTGCGGCGGCGTCCACTCCGGCACCACGATCGGGTCGGCACCGACCGCCTCCACCCGCACCAGCTCGGAGTCAACCGCCCACGCCGAGAGCCGCTGCGCGACATCCGGATCGGCGGGCACCCGCTCCTGGGCCGGGACCTCCAGCTCGCCCGGCCGCCGGGCCAGCAGCATCCGGTGCAGCGGCGCGGCCCTGGTCGAGAAGGCGGGCGCCCACCAGAGCACCAGCTGGCACATGGCCCGGGTCAGCGCGACGTACAGCAGCCGCAGCTCCTCGCCGGCCTCCTCGTCGTCGTGCCGCTTCTTGCGTTCGTTGTAGCCGGGGCCCTCGGGCCCGCCGACGTCGAGGATGCGGCGGCCGTCCGCGTCGTGCAGCAGCAGCTTGTCGGGCTTCGGGTTCTTCGCCGCGTCCCACGCGTACGGCAGGTACACCAGCGGATACTCGAGGCCCTTGGTGGCGTGCACGGTGGCGATCTGCACGGCCGCGGCGTCGCTGTCGAGGCGGCGGCTGCGGTCGACGCCGCCGACCGCGGGGTCGCGCATCCGGTCGGTGAGCCAGCGGGTGAGCGCGGTGAGCCCGAGGGACTCGGCGACCGCGGCCTCGTTGAGCAGCTGCGCGACGTGCCGCAGGTCGGTCAGGCGCCGCTCGCCCGCGGCCCGCGACAGCATCCGGGCCTCGAGCCCGCTCCACGCAGCGAGCCGCTCGAACAGCGCCGCGAAACCGGACTGCGCGAACACCGCCGACAGGTCCCGCAGCCGCCCGCCGATCTCCGCGACCGCATCGTCGCCCGCGCCGTCGAGCTCGGCGGCGGTGCGCCCGAGCAGCGGGGTGAGCGCCGCCAGCCGCACCCGGTCCGAGCGGTGCGGCTGCTCGATGGCCTGCAGCACCCACAGCCAGTCGCGCGCGGCCGGGGTGAGGAACACGCTGAGCCCGCCGACGGTGACCGCGGGCACCCCGGCCCGGTCCAACGCGTCGTGCACCAGGGCGACCTGCGCGTTGGTGCGCACCAGCACCGCGATGTCGCCGGGCTCGACGGGCCGCGGCCCGCCGCCCAGGTCCACCGTCTGACCGCCGCCCAGCAGCCCCGCGATGTCCGCGGCCAGGTCCGCCGCGACCCGCCCGCGCAGCGGCCCGACCGCGGGAAAGCCGGTCTTGCCCAACGGTCCCGCGCCCGCGCGCGGCAGGTGCCGCAGCCGCAGCGGCACCGCCCCGCCGATCCGCGACCCCGTCTTCGCGGCGTCGACGGGGTGTACCACGATCTGGGGGTGGCCGAGCGCGGCGCCGCCGTGCAGGTGCGCGAGCGCGTCCAGCAGCGGGCCGTCGCTGCGCCAGTTGGTGGTGAGCTCCTGGTGGCTGTGGGCGGCGCCGACCGCGTCCAGGTAGGCCAGCACCTCCGCGCCGCGGAACGCGTAGATGGCCTGCTTGGGGTCGCCGACGAGGATCAGCGTCGACTGCCCGTGGAAGGCGCTGCGCAGGATCCCCCACTGCAGCGGGTCGGTGTCCTGGAACTCGTCGACCAGCACCACCGAGTAGCGGTCCCGGACCCGGCGGCAGGCGGCGGGGCCGTGCACGGGGTCGGTGAGCACGCCGTGCAGCAGGGCGGGCAGGTCGTCGAAGTCGCGCAGGCCGACCGCGCGCTTGCGGCGGCGCGCCTCGGCCCGCACGGCGGCGGCGAACGCGGCCGCGTCGCCGGCGGGGGTCCCCTCCGCGTCGTCGGGCGCGAGCTGCGCCTGCGGGTCGAAGATGGCCGCCCGCGCGGCCTTTCGCGCCTCGCCCGGGGTCAGCGAGGGCGACCCACCGCGCCCGAAGGTGCTCAGGTAGAGGTCGCCGATCACCTCCGCGTTGAGGTCGGTGGCCTCCTCGACCAACACCGCGTCGGGGTCGCGTTCCCCGGCCATGCCGAGGCCGTCGAGCATGCGCTGGCAGAAGCTGTGGGTGGTGGCGATGGTGGCGGCGTCGAAGTCCGACAGGGCCTGCAGCAGGCGGCGACGGCGCAGCGCCACGGTGTCGGGGTCGGCGTCGGCGAGGTGCGCGACGAGCGGGTCCCGGCTGTTCGACGGGTCGGCGAGCCCGGCCGCGGCGGAGGCGAAGCGCTCCCGGGTGCGTTCGCGGAGTTCCTTCGTCGCGGCCCGGCTGAAGGTGACGAGCAGCAGGCTCGCCGGGTCCACCCCGGCCTCGGCGACGAAGCGCGCGGCCAGGCCGACGATGGCGTAGGTCTTGCCGGTGCCCGCGCTCGCCTCGAGCACGGTGGTGCCCTTCGGCAGCGGGCCGAGCAGGTCGAACGCGGTGCGCCCGGTCACGGTTCTCCCAACGTCTCGGCCGCCAGCAGCGGGTCCCACAGCTCGCGGGCGATCGCCCCGAAGGCGCTGCCCTCCACCGGGTCCGGCGCTTCGGTGAGCACGGACAGCGCGGGCGCGGCGCCGTACACGTAGCCGAGGTGCCGGTCGGTGGCGTCGCCGAAGGTGCCGCCCCACTCCTTGCCCGCGGCCTCCATCGCCATCTCGACGGAGGCGCCGCCGGAGCGGCGTTCCGCGTAGGCCGCCGACGCACCGGTCGCCATCGGCGGCGGGGCCTGCAGGCCCCGGTCGCGCAGCTCGACGAGGCGAACCAGCTGGGCCAGCGCATCCTCGGGCGCGGTGAGGGTGGACTGCCAGGTGGGGCGGCGGTACTGGCCGCGGCCGGTGGTCACCGCCCGCCAGGGGGTGTCGCGCGGCCCGGCCGACGCGGCGACCGCCAGCAGCTGCGCCCACGCCGTCAGCCGGTGCTTCGGCGCCAGCCGCGAGAACGTGGTCCGCGCGATCACCGTGCCGTGCACGCCGCCGACTGTGCCGGTGAGCCGCCGACCGGACCCGAGATCGACGTCCACGTCGATCGTGTCCGCGCGGCCGGGCTGGCGTCCGGCTGCGGCGAGGGACCGCACCGTCGCCTCGATCTCGCCGAGCGCGCCCTCCCCCAATCCGAACGGCGGCAGAGTGCCTCGGCGCCACTCGGCGGCCCGGAAGTCCGCGACGCCCTCCGCGAAGTCCCGGCCGTCGGCGAGCAGCGTCGCGAGCATCCGTTCGCCGATGTCCCACTTCGACAGCGGGTCCAGCTCCAGGTCCAGCGCGTCGGCGACGTCCTCATCCAGCTCGGGCACCCGCAGCCCGAGCCGCTGCCGCAGGAACGCCTGGGTGGGGTGGACGAGGAACGCGACGAGCTCGGCGAGGTCGACGTCGCCCGGGGCCCTCGGCGGCAGCGGCTCCGCGAGGAAGGCCGCCTCCGGCTCGGGCGGGCGCTGCGCGGCCCGCGCCCCGGCCAGCGCCGCAGCGTCGAAGCTGAACGGTCCCTCGGGCCGGAAGTTGCGGGCGTCGAACGGCTGCAACGGATGCCGGGTCAGCGTCGCGTCCGGGCGGCCCGCCATGGTGTCGAGGACGTCGCACAGTTCGCTGAGCGGGATCGCGGGCGGCCGCCGGGAGCCGCTGACCGGGTCGGCGCCCGTGTAGAACAGCACCAGCTTCTCGCTCGCGGACATCACCGCGTCGAGCAGCAGCTGACGGTCCTCGCTGCGCGGATCCCGTTCCCCCGGCAGCGGTGTCCGCGCGAGCACGTCGTCGCCGTCGACGCCCGCGCCGCGCGGGAAGACCTCGTCGTCGAGCCCGAGCAGCACCACCACCCGGTGCGGCACCGAGCGCATCGGCACCATCGTGCACACCGTCAGCTCGCCGGTGCGGAAGTTGGCGCGGGTCGGCCGCCCGGCCAGCCGCGCGCGGAGCATCGCGCGCACGTCGGCCAGCCGCAGCTCGCGGTCGTCGCCGTGTTCGACGGCGGCGGCCAGCTCGCGCTGCGCCTGTCCCAGCTGCCAGGCGTCGCGCTCGCGCACGTCGACGAGCAGGTCCAGGGCCCGGGCCAGCCCCGCCGACCACCGGCCGGTCGGCTGCGGGCCGCGCAGCCCGCGCAGGGAGACGTCGAGCCGGTCGACGAACTCGGCGAGCCGGCCGGTGAGGTCGATGTCGTTGCTGTCGACGTCGTCGAGCGGCAGCGCCAGCGCGAGCCACTGGCCGTCGGAGCCGTCCGCGGCGGCGCCGAGCAGGATGCGGTCCAGCGCCGACCGAACGGTGTTCTGCGGGAAGTCGCCGAGCCCGAAGTCGGTGCGCTGCATGGGCCCGATCCCCCACCGCGCCCCGGCGGCGGTGGTCCACTCGCGCAGCCGCTCGAGGTCGTCGTCGGTGAACCGGAAGCGGCGGCGGACGGGTTCGGCGGCGGCGAGGTCGAGCACCTGGCTGGCGGTGACACGGCCGTCGGCCAGCCCGAGCAGCGTCGCGACGACGGCGAGCACCGGATTGGTTTGGTGCAGTGCGCGATCGGCGAGGCGCACCCGCAGCCGGGTTCCGGGGTGCCCCACCGATTCCTGACCGAACGCGGCCCGCACCAGCGGCGCGTAGGTTTCCACGTCCGGGCACATGACCAGGACGTCGCGCGGCTCGAGCGTCGGATCGCCGGAGAACAGGTGCAGCAGTGTCTCGCGCAGCACCTCCACCTGCCGGGCCGGGCCGTGACAGGAATGCACCTGCACGCTGCCGTCGGCCGCGGCCCCGACGTTGGGCGCGCGGTCGGCGGCGATGTCGGCCTGCAGCAGGCCGAGCAGGGTGTCCGGGGCCGGGGCGGCGCGGTGGTGCGCGTGCTCGATGCCGGGGCGACTGAGCCGGGCCTGCAGCTCGCGGACGTCGCGGGCGAGGCCGGCCAGCAGCGGGTGCGTGACGGCGAGCGCGCCGTCGTCGTCGGCGCGGGTCGCCGCGGGCGCGCGATCGGCCAGCTCCGCCCACATGCCGGGGCTGGGGTGCGGAACCCACAGGTGCACATCGCGATTCGCGGCGATCGCGGACAACACGTCGATCTGGGCGGTGGTGAGCCGGGTGGGCCCGAACACCGAGATCCGGTCCGGCAGGTCGAGCAGACCCGGCTCGGCGACCAGCCGGGTGCAGGCAACGACCAGCCGCTCGGCCGGGCTGGGGGTGCCGATGCGCTCGCGCAGCCGCCGCCACAGCTCCGCCTGCCACAGCAGGTCGTCGTCGAGCGGGCCGCCGGCGCCGTCGGTGTCGCGTCCCTCCGACCAGTCCACCAGCATCGCCGGGCGCTGCGCACCGTAGCTGCGGAACAGCTCCGTCAGGTGCGCGGCGGTGCTGTACCGGCGTCCGCTGCGGTGGTCGTCGGCGCCGCGGCCGAGGTGTCGCGCCAGCACGGACGCCCACGGCTCGTCGAGGACGTCGTCGATGACGCCGAGCAGCGTCCACAGCAGGCGCGCCGGGTTCCACGGGTCCTCGTCCGCGGTCATCCCGGTCGCCGCCGCGACGGCCTCGTCCACCAACCGGGTCGGCGACGGGAACTCGATGTTCGCCGCAACCCCGTCGCCATTGACCGCGCCGAGGGTGGCCGACAGCCGCTGGGTGAGCCAGCGCTCGACGCCCTTGGCGGGGACCGCGATCACCTCACGGGCGAACGGGTCGGCCAGCGGGTGCTTCAGGACATCGGCGAGCCCGGCCGCCAGGGTGTCGGAGCGTTCGGCGCGGTGCAGCGTCAGCACGTACTCCCCCTCGGTTCGGACTCCGCGATGGTCGGCTCAGGCTTATCACAGCGCACCGACTAGCCGGGGTGGGCGCGCGCGATCGCTGGTAGACCGCCCCGGGCGGGTGGCACTATGGAGTTCCGGAGCGAGGCCACCTCTCGCGGGCGACCACGTCGCTCCCGGGATCCGTCCGTGAGGTGAGTGCCGTGCCGAATCGTCGAGGACGCCACACACCCGGCAGAGCGGCATGACCGATGGCCGGCGACGATCCGTTCCAGACTCAGCGCGGTGTGACCCCGTCGGTGACCTCGGCGCTGGATGCCGTCGGGCTCACCGACGCGACCGAGATCGGCCGCGGCGGCTTCGGCGTCGTCTACCGCTGCCGGGAGGCGACCCTGGACCGCACCGTGGCGGTGAAGGTGCTCACGGCCACGCTCGACGAGGAGAATCTCGCCCGGTTCGTCCGGGAGCAGCGGGCGATGGGCCGGCTCACCGGGCACCCGAACATCGTCAACGTCCTGCGGGTCGGCACCACCGAGAGCGGCCTGCCCTACCTGGTGATGCCCTATCACCCGCGGCGTTCGCTCGACGAGCGCATCCTCGATCACGGCCCCCTGCCGCTCGAGCAGGCACTGCAACTGGGCGTGAAGCTGGCCGGCGCGGTGGAGTCCGCGCACCGTCTCGGCATCCTGCATCGCGACATCAAGCCGGCGAACGTCATCCTCACCGACTACGACGAGCCGGCGCTGTCCGACTTCGGCATCGCGCACATCTCCGACGGAGCCGAGACCTCCGCCGGCACGTTCACCGCCACCCCCGCCTTCACCGCGCCCGAGGTCCTGGAGGGTGGCCCGCCCAGTGCCGCCGCGGACGTGTACGGGCTCGGCGCGACGTTGTTCTGTGCCCTCACCGGCCACGCGGCCTTCGAACGCCGCACCGGCGAACCGGTCGTCGCGCAGTTCCTGCGCATCACCTCGCAGCCCGTTCCGGACCTGCGCGAGCACGACGTTCCCCACGACGTGGCCGCCACCATCGAGGCCGCCATGTCCGCGGACCCGGGCGCCCGCGGCACCGCCGAACAGATCGGCGACGTGCTGCGCGAGATCCAGTTCCGCCACGGCTTTCCGGTCGACGAGATGGCCCTGAAGTCCGTAGCCGATCCGAAGCGCGGCAAGCGCGGCAAGCGTGGCCCGTCGACGAGCGGCAAGCGCCCGCCGACCGGACCCTCGACGCGGGGCCGGAAGGGGAATCTGCCCGCGGAGCTGACCAGTTTCGTCAACCGACGCAACGAACTGGCCGAAGCGAGGGAGCTGCTGTCGTCCTCCCGGCTGGTGACGCTCACCGGCATCGGTGGCGTCGGAAAGACGCGCCTCGCGCTGCGGATCGCGACGAGCACCCAGCGTTCCTTCGGTGACGGGGCGTGGCTGGTCGAGCTGTCCGACCTCCAGGACGAGGCGCTCGTGGTCGACGTGGCGGCGGCCGCCCTCGGGCTGCGGTCCGTCTCGCATCAGCCGCTGCGGACGGTGCTCGCGGAGTTTCTCGAGCCCCGCCAGATCCTGATGGTGCTCGACAACTGCGAGCAGGTGATCGGCGCGGCGGCGGACCTGGCCGGGACGCTGCTCCAACGCTGCCCCGAGCTGCGCATCGTCGCCACCAGCCGGGAGTCACTCGGCATCGGCGGGGAGGCGACACTCCGGGTTCCGCCGCTCAGCTCACCTGCCCCCGACCGCCGACTCGACCTGGCGGGCCTGCCCAGTTACGACGCGGTGACGCTGTTCGCCGAACGCGCCGCCGCGGTCCTGCCTGGATTCGAGCTCACCGAGGAGAACATGGCCTCGGTGGCCGGGATCTGCCATCGGCTCGAGGGGTTGCCGCTGCCGATCGAACTGGCGGTCGGTCGATTGCCCGCACTGTCACCCGAGCAGATCCTGGACCGGCTCACCGATCGCTACACCGTCCTGACCCGCGGCAGCCGCACGGCCCCGACCCGGCAGCAGACCCTCCGGCTGTGCATCGACTGGAGCCACGAGTTGTGCACACCCGAGGAACAGCAGTTGTGGGCCCGACTGTCCGTGTTCGCCGGCAGCTTCGACCTCACCGCGCTGGAACAGGTCTGCGGCGACGGCCTGACGCCCGGCGCTCTGCTCGACCTGGTCGCGTCCCTGGTGGAAAAGTCGATCCTGGTTCACGAGGAATCGGCGACCGCGGGGCGCTACGGGCTCCTGGACACCATCCGCGAGTACGGGCTCGAGAAGCTCGCGGAGTCCGGCGAGTACGCGCATATGCGGCGACGCCACCGGGACTGGTACGAGCGCCTGGCGCTGAGGGCGGAAGCCGACTGGGTGGGCCCCCGACAGCTGGACTGGATCGCCCGCCTGAAACTCGATCAGCAGAATTTTCGGGTGGCATTGGATGCCAGCATGGCGCAGCCGGGCGACGCGGCGGTCGGTCTGCGCATCACGGCCGCGCTGTTCCCGTTCTGGCTTGCCAGCGGACAGCTCAACGAAGGCGCCCACTGGACCGAACGAATGCTGTCCGTCGAGGGCGTTCCGCGCGGCACGGCGTGGGTGAGAGCGGTCAGCCTCGGCGCGGTGCTCAACGGGTTCCGCGGCGCCGTGGGCACCGGCGCCGAATGGGCCGGATGGGCGCGCGCGGCAGCGGCGGACACCGACGACCCGGTCGCAGCCGCGACCGTTGACTATGCCGACGGCCTTCTCGCATTGACAGCCAATGATATACCCACCGCTGCAGCACATTTCGATGCAGCCCTGGAGGGGTGTCCGCCCGATGACGACCTCCTGCGGCTCGCCGTGCTGATGGGCGTCGAGGCGACCCGCGGGCTACTCGGACAGTCGGCGGGGGCGGCCGACTGCCTCGAACGGATGCTGGACATCACCGAGCCGCGCGGCGAGATCGTGTTCCGGGCGTGGGCCCTGCAGACGCTGGGGTTGACGGTGTGGTCGACCGATCCGCCGCGGGCGATCGCGCTGCTGGAACAGGCGTTGCGGCTGTCCCGGTCCTTCGATGATGCGTACGGCTCGTCGCTGTGTCTCGACGGCCTGGCCTGGACCGCCGCGGCCGACGGCGAGCACACCAGGTCCGCGGTGTTGCTCGGCTCCGCGCAGGCCATGCGGCAGATGGGCGGCGTGCAGGACATCGCGCTCCCGAGCTGGCGCGCCCACCACGACGAATGCGAGCGACGGACCCGCCGGGCGCTCGGGCCGAAGTCGTACGAGGAGAGCTACCGGCGGGGAGCGTCCGCGAGCCTCGGGGAGGCCGTCGCGTACGCACTGGGCGAATCGCCCGAGGAGCAGCCGCGGCCGCGGACCACCGCGGACAAGGTCACCCTGACCCGGCGCGAGCTGCAGGTGGCCGGCCTCGTCGCCGAGGGGCTGACCAACAGCGCCATCGCCGCCAGGCTGGTGATCTCGCAACGGACCGCCGAGGGCCACGTCCAGCGCACGCTCGCCAAGCTCGGATTCACCTCGCGGGCGCAGCTCGCCGCCTGGATGGTCGAACAGGACCAGGGCTGAGACCACGATCGATCGTGAACCGACTTCCCGGCTGGAGCGCGTGCGATCGCTGGTAGAGCGCCCCGCGCGGGTGGCACTATGGAGTTCCGGAGCCAGGCCGGCTCTCGCGGTCGGCCTCGTCCGCTCCCGGGATCCGCCCGTGAGGTGAGTGCCGTGCCGCATTGTCGAGAACGCGACAGATCGGCGTGACCGATGGCCGGTGACGATCCGTTCGCGACTCAGCGCGGTGTGCCCCCATCGGTGGCATCGGAGCTGGCTGCCGCCGGGTTCACCGATGCCACCGAGATCGGGCGAGGCGGCTTCGGCGTCGTCTACCGCTGCACGGAGGCGACCCTGGACCGCACGGTGGCCGTGAAGGTGCTCACCGCCGACCTCGACGAGGAGAATCTGACGCGCTTCGTCCGGGAGCAGCGGGCGATGGGACGGCTCACCGGCCATCCCAACATCGTCAACGTGCTGCGGGTCGGCACCACCGAGAGCGGCCTGCCCTACCTGGTGATGCCGTATCACGCGCAGCGTTCGCTCGATGTGCGCATCCGCGACCAGGGCCCCCTGTCGCTCGAGCAGACGCTGCAACTGGGTGTGAAGCTGGCCGGCGCGGTGGAGTCCGCGCACCGTCTCGGCATCCTGCATCGCGACGTCAAGCCGGCGAACGTCATCCTCACCGACTACGGCGAGTCGGCGCTGTCCGACTTCGGCATCGCACACCTGCCCGACGGGTTCGAGACCGCCATCGGCACGTTCACCGCCACCCCGGCGTTCACCGCGCCCGAGGTCCTGGGCGGTGGCCCGCCCAGTGCCGCCGCGGACGTCTACGCCCTCGGCGCCACGGTGTTCTGCGCCCTCACCGGTCACGCGCCGTTCGAACGCCGGAGCGGCGAGCAGGTCGTCGCGCAGTTCGTGCGCATCACCTCGCAGCCCGTTCCGGACCTGCGCGAGCACGACGTTCCCGACGACGTGGCCGCCGCCATCGAGCGCGCCATGTCTGCGGATCCGGACGCCCGCCCCACGGCCGCGCAGCTCGGCGACGAACTGCGTGAGATCCAGTTCCGCCACGGTCTCCCGGTCGACGAGATGGCACTGCACTCCGCGGCCGTCCCGAAGCGCGGCGATCGTCGTCCGTCGACCAGTGGCGGGCTCCCACCAACCGGGCCCTCTACGCGGGGCCGGAGGGGAAACCTGCCCGCGGAGCTGACCAGTTTCGTCAACCGTCGCAGTGAACTGACCGAGGCGAAGGAAATGCTGTCGTCCGCCCGGCTGGTGACGCTCACCGGCATCGGTGGCGTCGGGAAGACCCGCCTCGCGCTGCGGATCGCGACGAGCTCCCAGCGCGCCTTCCGCGACGGGGCGTGGCTGGTCGAGTTGGCCGACCTCCGCGACGAGTCGCTGGTGGCCGGCGTGGTGGCGGCCGCACTCGGACTGCAGTCCTTCTCTCGCGAGCCGCTGCCGACGGTCCTCGCGGAGTTCCTCGAGCCGCGCCAGATCCTGATGGTTCTCGACAACTGCGAGCAGGTGATCGGCGCGATCGCGGAACTCGCCGAGACACTGCTCCAACGCTGCCCCGAGCTGCGCATCGTGGCCACCAGCCGGGAAGCCCTCGGCATCGGCGGGGAGGCGACGCTCCGGGTTCCACCGCTCAGCGCGCCCGCCCCCGACCCTCAGCTCGACCTGGGGGCACTGCCCAGCTATGACGCGGTCACCTTGTTCACCGAACGCGCCGTCTCGGTCGTTCCTGGATTCGCGCTCACCGAGGACAACATGGCCGCCGTGGCCGGGATCTGCCACCGGCTCGAGGGATTGCCGCTGCCGATCGAACTGGCGGCGGGTCGATTGCCTGCCCTGTCACCCGAAGAGATCCTGCAACGACTCACCGACCGCTTCACGCTCCTGACCCATGGCAGACGCACCGCCCCGACGCGGCAGCAGACCCTCCGGCTGTCCGTCGACTGGAGCCACGAGTTGTGCACGCCCCAGGAACAACAGCTGTGGGCTCGCCTGTCCGTGTTCGCGGGCAGCTTCGAGCTCACCGCCGTGGAACAGGTCTGCGGCGCCGGCCTGACGCCGGGCGCGCTGCTAGACCTGGTCGCGTCGCTGGTGGCGAAGTCGATCCTGATTCACGAGGAATCGGCCACGGCGGGGCGGTACGGGCTCCTGGACACCATCCGCGAGTACGGCCTCGAGAAGCTGGCGGAATCCGGCGAATACGCGCAGATGCGGCGGCGCCACCGGGACTGGTACGAGCGTCTGGCGCTGAAGGCGGAAGCCGACTGGATCGGACCCCACCAGCTGGACTGGATCGCCCGCCTGAAACTGGATCAGCAGAACTTCCGTGAGGCATTGGAGGCCTGCATGGCGGAGCCGAGCGAGGTGGCGGTCGGCATGCGCATCACGGCCGCCCTGTTCCCGTTCTGGCTTGCGAGCGGACAGATCAACGAGGGCGCCCGCTGGACCGAACGAATGCTGACCGTCGAGGGGGTTCCGCGCGGCACTGACTGGGTGCGCGCCGTGAGCCTCGGCGCCGCGCTCAACGCCTTTCGGAGCGACATCGCGACCGGCACTGAATGGATCGGATGGGCGCGCGCGGCGGCGGAGACGAGCGACCCGGACGCCGCCGCGACCGCGCTGTACGCCGCAGGCGTTCTGGCGTTGGGTTCCAATGATGTGTCCACGGCAGCAAGTCATTTCGACGCCGTCCTGGAGGTGTGTCCGCCCGACGCCCACCTCCTGCGGGTGATCACCCTGACCGGCGCCGAGGTGGCCAGCGGGCTGCTCGGGCAGCCGGCGAGGGCGGCCGACTACCTCCAGCAGGTGCTGGACATCACCGAACCGCGCGGCGAGCTCGTGTTCCGGGCGTGGGCCGTGCGGACGCTCGGGTTGGCGGTGTGGGCGACCGAACCGGAGAGGGCGATCGCGCTGCTGGAACAGGCATTGCGGCTGTCCCGGTCCGTCGACAATTCGTTCGGCTCCGCTCCGAGCCTCGAGGGCCTGGCCTGGATCGCTGCGGCCGAGGATGACTACGCGAGGTCCGCGGTGCTGCTGGGCTGCGCGCAGGCCATGCGGGAGACGGGGGGCCTGCCGGAGATCGCACTCCCGGGCTTGCGCGCACAGCACGACGAGTGTGAGCGACGGACCCGCCGGGCACTCGGGCAGAAGTCGTATGACGCGAGCTACCGGAAGGGCGTGTCCGCGAGTTTCGGGGAGGCCGTCGCGTACGCCCTGGCCGAGTCCCCCGAGCCGCCTCGGCCACGGGGTGCCACGGGCAAGACCAAGACCACCCTGACCCGACGCGAGCTGCAGGTCGCCGACCTCGTCGCCGAGGGGCTGACCAACAGCGCCATCGCCGCCAAGCTCGTGATCTCGCAACGGACCGCCGAGGGACACGTCGAGCACATTCTCGCCAAGCTGGGATTCACCTCGCGGGCACAGGTCGCCGTCTGGATGGTCGATCACCACCGAGGCTGAACCACGGTCGATGTCAGCCGCGGAGCGCCGGTCGGGCCGTCCCGCCGCCCGGGACCCGGGTATGGACCGGCGAGACGACGTCCGGTAATGATGAGGACAAATGTTTTGAAACCAATTTCACTAGTGACGAGGTAACCCATGCTCGACGCGGCAGCCATCGGCGATGGCATCTTCCAGATTCCCGTGCCCATGTCCCACAACCCCCTGGGCGCCACGCTCGTCTATGCGATGGAGTCCCCCGGCGGCCTGATCCTGGTCGACGCCGGCTGGGGCGACGACGAGGCCTGGGCGGGACTGAACGCGGGCCTCGAGTCGATCGGCCACTCGGTCGCGGCGGTGGAGGGCGTGGTGCTCACCCATTTCCACCCCGACCACACCGGCCTTTGCGGGCGTATTCGCGACGCGTCCGGCGCGTGGATCGCCATGCACGAGTCCGACCACGAGATGTTCGGGAAGATGTCCTCCGCCCGCGACGCCGAGTGGCTGGACTACCAGACCACCAACATGGTGCGGGCGGGCGCCGCGCCGGAGGACCTCGAGGCGTTCCGGCGGGCGGCGGGATCCGACGCGCCGGTGGGCCCCGAGTCCGCGCCGGACCGGGTGCTCGCCGACGACGAGATCGTCGCGCTCACCGGCCGCGGCCTGCGCGTGGTGTTCACGCCCGGCCACACCCCCGGCCACGTCTGCTTCTACCTCGACGACGCCGACGTGATGTTCACCGGCGACCACGTGCTGCAGAAGACCACCCCGCACGTCGGCAACTTCGTCTACCCGCTCGAGGAGCGCGACGCGCTCGCGGAGTTCCTGGACTCGCTGCGCCGCGTGCAGTCGATGGACATCACCCGCGGACTCGGCGCGCACGGCATCCCGATCGACGACGTCGCGGGCCGCGCGGGCGAACTGATCGAGCACCACGAGGAGCGGCTCGAGCACCTGCTCGACGCTTTCGGCGATGACCGGATCACCGTCTGGGAGGTGGCCCAGCGGATGAAGTGGTACCGCCCGTGGACGGACTTCCACCCGATGGCCAAGGGGATGGCGCTGTCCGAGGCGGCCGCGCACCTGCGGCACCTCGTCGCGCGCGAGCAGGTCGCGCAGGTGCCGGGCACCGAGCCGGCGGTGTTCGCGCGGCGGTAGGCGCTCCGCGCCCGTGAGTCCTTCTGGCCCCGTGGCGGACCCGAAGGACTCACGGGCGGCGGACCACCTCAGCGGCGCGACAGACCGGTGATTCGGGCCACATTCGGCGCGAAAAAGCAACCCCTACCGCGATAGTTGGACGTCCGATAACCTGACGTCCATGAGTCAGGATCCGCGCACCAACACCGTCGACGGAGTGCTCCGCCGCTCGGCCGCCAAGTTCCCCGATCGCACCGCGCTGACCTTCGACGGTCGCAGCCGGACCTACCGCGACCTCGACGACGCGGTCACCCGCGCGGCCGGTCACCTGCTGGCGCTCGGGTTACGGCCCGGCGACCGGGTGGCCGCGTACGGCACCAACTCCGACGCGTACGTCATCGGCTTCCTCGCGTGTGCCCGTGCGGGCCTGGTGCACGTGCCGGTGAACTACGCCCTCAAGGGCGAGGAACTGACCTACCTGGTGTCGCAGTCCGGGGCGCGGGCCGTGTTGGTCGACCCGGCCCTGCGCGACACCCTCGACTCGGTGCGCGAAAACCTCGCCGTCGAGCACGTGCTGCCGCTGCGCGACGCGGACGGCTCGCTGCTCGAGCTCAGCGGCACCGGCGAGGTGCCGGCGCTGGAGCCGCGGGCCGCCTCCACCGACCTGGTGCAGCTGCTCTACACCTCGGGCACCACCTCGAAGCCCAAGGGCGCCATGATGACTCACGGCGCGCTCGTGCACGAGTACGTCTCGTCGGTGATCGCACTCGGCCTGGCCGCCGACGACAACCCGCTGGTCTGCATGCCGCTCTACCACTCCGCGGGCATGCACGTGTTCACGCTCCCCTATCTGTCGGTGGGCGCGACAGTGAACCTGATGGCGGCGCCGGACATCCCGGAGATCCTGCGACGGATCGAGGCCGAGAAGATCGGCTCGCTATTCCTCGCGCCCACCGTGTGGGTGCCGCTGGCGAACCACCCGGACCTCGAGACCCGCGACCTGTCGTCGCTGACGAAGGCGCAGTACGGCGCGTCGATCATGCCGGTGACCGTGCTCAACCGCCTGCGCGAGCGCTACCCGGACCTCGGCTTCTACAACTGCTTCGGGCAGTCGGAAATCGGCCCGCTCGCCACGGTGCTGCAGCCCGAGGAGCACGAGGCCCGGCCGTCGTCGTGCGGGCGCGCGGTGTTCTTCGTCGAGACCCGGGTGGTCGACGCCGAGGGCAACGACGTGCCCGACGGCGAGTCCGGCGAGGTGCTGTACCGGTCGCCGCAGCTGTGCCAGGGCTACTGGGAGAACCCGGAGGCGACGGCGGAGGCGTTCCGCGACGGCTGGTTCCACTCCGGCGACCTGGTCACCCGCGACGCCGAGGGCTTCATCACCGTCGTCGACCGCATCAAGGACGTCATCAACACCGGCGGCATACTGGTCGCCTCCCGCGAGGTAGAGGACGCCGTCTACACCCACCCGGCGGTCGCCGAGGTCGCGGTCATCGGCACCCCGGACGAGAAGTGGATCGAGGCGATCACCGCCGTCGTGGTGCTGCGCGAGGACCACGACCCGGTGACGGCCGAGGCCCTGATCGGGCACGTGAAGGAGCGGATCGCGCCGTTCAAGGTGCCGAAGAACATCCAGTTCGTCGATGCGTTGCCGCGGAACCAGAGCGGGAAGCTGCTCAAGCGGGAGTTGCGGACAGTGCAGCAGGATTCGCGAGCCTGACGGACGGCGTCGCCTGCTACATCGACAGCGCCATCCGCGCGAAGACGCGAGCCCACGCGGGATCCGCGGGCGCGTCCGGCTGCCCGTAATTGTCGACCAAGGCCCCGATCGTTCTGAGGAATTGGCGGGTCGGGTCGGCTGCCCATCCCGCGTCGGACGCGCTGAGTGGGGTGCCGTCGCTGTTACGCCAGCCCAGGACGGTCAACGCCTCGACCATCACCGCGCGGCGCTCGTTGCTCGAGGCGCCGGCCGCGACGGTGAGCAGCAGGATTCGTCCGGCCTCCTGCTCGACGCGCTCCTTGCCGAGCGGAAGTGTGGTCACCACGTGCGCCCACAGGTCGCCGTCACTGCGCAACATCCGCACGCCCAGCTTGGTGAGGAGCAGCCTGCCCTTGAGCTTCCGGGTCAACCCGAACGCCCGACCGGCCTCACGCAGGAACTGGACCTGCGGGTTGTCCACCTCACGCGTGCTGGTCCCGATCCGGTTCCCACCCCAGTCGAGTTCGTTGCGCGCCGCCTCGACGTCGGCGGGCGGGAGGTATCCCGACGCGGTCAGCGTGATGCCGTCGGGACCGATTCGATGCAGCAACCATCGCAGGTGCGCAAGCGCGCTCGCCTGCACGTGGTCGAAATCCGGGCCAACCCCACCCTGGAGTTCGGCCCGCGAGATCAGCGAATACAACAGCGGCGCAGCCCGATACGGAACCCGAGTCAACAGCTCGGCAAGCTGCGAATCGAATACCGGCGGGTTTCGCCGAAGCGCATCGCGCCTGCGCAGCGCCGCGTTCGCAGCGTCGAGGTCGAAGGCCTCAGGCGCGAAGTCTGGTCCGGCCCACTCCCGCAGCTCTTCGTGCTCCGGGTGCATCGGATCGTCGAGCACCTCCAGAAGGTGTTCGTAACCGCGCACTCCTCCGCAGTCTTCGGGCGGACAGGAGCGCTCACCGGCCAGGCAAGCGACCGCGCCGGGCGCCGCATCCTCGGCGATCGCCTCGAGGATGATGGTGTGCTCCCACCCGTCCCCGAAGTCGTACACGTACCGCAGCGTGTCCCCGGGCTCAGCCAGCGCCTCGTCGAGCCGAATGTCCTCCTCGCAGAAGTCGTCGCCCTCTTCCACGAAACTGTCCTCGATACTCGACCGCATCGCGTACGTTTCACGACCCCCTGGACGCTGCGGGTTCACGCGTACCCACTCGTGCAAGTGACAGTCACCCCAGCCCATTGCTGCCTGGAGCAAGGGATGTAGTTCATCGAGCCGCAGATTCGAAGGGACCACGATGCGCCGCCAGATGGCGGGGGTGACGCCCGCGAGGTCTATCCGTAGCTGGTAGCCCGCCACATCCCGCCGACGCCTCGAGCTGTCCGAACGTGAGGTCGCGTGGTCCGCCAGATCGTCGATCTCGTCGATGAATGCGCGCAGCTCCTCGGGTGAGGTGGGCACCGCCCGAAGGTGCGAGGGTCTACGCATGTCGGGGCCTCCCATGCCGTAAAGGTAGGGCATGGACTGCTCCGCCCGTGGAGAAGGCGAGGACCGACCATTGTCGAGCAGCAGGGCGCCTTCGCGGAATTCCGGGTGCGCGAGGACGGCGATCATTTCGCGACCGTCGAGCTCCAGTACCGGGTCACGGCTGACCGTTCGAAAATCACCGCGTGCGACCACTGCCATGACGTGGCCACCGCTCGACGTATCTTTGAGTGAAGAGTCCGAGCATGAACATGCACGCAACCTTCTCGGAGTCGAAGCTCACGTCGTCCCACCGTGAACCGCGTTCCGAGAAGTACACGACCCACTTGTCACCGTCGCGAACCAAGCAGAACCTGTCATCGGCGTCGTGCCCAATTGCGTAGTCGCGCTCGCCGAAGCCGAGATCGTCGAGGTAGATCCGCAAGAGCTGCACCGACATCCGCACGTTCAATCCCCTAGCTCGAAGCAGTCGGACGTTGGCTAGACCGGTGTGCCCCGGTTCCGACCCGGCTGCACGATGAGCAGGTCGTCCCGCTCGTGGCGCCTGCACTCAGCCACAAACGCGGAGGCTTCGGCCGGGACGGACAGGAAACGGGCATAGGTTTCCCGGTCGATCTCGTAGTACTCCTCGTAATCGACCAGCCCGTTGCTCACCGGCAGTGAAACGTAGCACCGGCCCGCATCCAGCTCGATTCCGATCGAGAACCTCGCGTCCCGCGAGAAATACGTACGGTGAAATCTCATTGGCTGCTCGCATTTTCCCCTGACACGCCACAGAAAGAGACTTTGAGGTCCCAAGTGAGGCGCACGCTACTCGTGTCCAGCAAGCACTTCTCGCAACTGATCGATCGTAATTTGGGTCGATCGGTCTGGATCTAGCTCATCCTCTATGTCAACCGTCCTGTCGCTGCCGTTGATTGTCACGTTGAACACATCAAACGTCAGTTCGCGCACCGTGCCGGGTCCGATCTGGGCCAACAGATCTAGGAGTAGCTTTCGCGTGTACTCGTCACACTCGATGTCGAAAAACTCGTCAACGATGCTTCTATCCATGGTCACCCCTTCGGAAACGCCGTCTTGATCCACCCATCTCGGACAATCACCTCCATGCTATTGACCGGATCTCCACTTCTCGCAGTACCAATCGGACGATCGAATTCGTAACTGACACGAACTCCATTGCCCTGCATGTTGAGATCCCCGTGGGCCAGAACTTGGTTCACCATTGTCCGGATATCACTGACACTTGTTCCGGGCAAAAACCTACCGACACCTTCGAAACCCGAATCCGGGCCGTGGCGATACATCACATGCTCGATCGTAGACATGAGACCGCCATGCCGATATGTGTCGGCTCCCCGGTGCGCCCAACCCGAACCTCTTGGAAGTGCGTCCTGTGTCCTGTCGGTTGTTGATTCGTCGCAGGCCCTCGGCACCAACCCCAACGGATCGGTCCACCCCGTCGGATTATGCGGGTACGCACTCGGATTCGCCGCCGGTGCAAGCCCCAGCGGATCCTGCGTGACGTACCGGGCGGTGGCCGGGTCGTAGTAGCGGTGCAGGTTGTAGTGCAGGCCGGTCTCGTCGTCGTGGTACTGGCCGGGGAACCGCAGCGGCGTGGACACACCATCCCAACTCGTCCGGCCCCACAGGTCGGCGGTGGCGGACCCGGTGACATCGGCTGCGTCCGGGTCGATCAGTTCCACCGGGGTGCCGACGAGATCGGTGACGATCGCATAGAACTCGGCGTCCACCTCGCCTTGGCGCGACGCCTGGGTCAGCGGGGTGAAGGTGCCGGGGCGGTAGTTCCAGGTGGTGACCGCCTCGCCGCGCCGCTCCTCCACGAGCTGCGTGCCGTCCCAGGTGTATCGCATGGACTCGAGCACCGCGCCGTCGTCGCCTAGCCGCGACTTGGTGATTCGGCGACCGAGCGCGTCGTAGGTATACCGCCAGCGTTGGCCGTCCGGGGTGATCACCTCGACCAGTTGGTCGAAGGCGTTGTAGCTGTATTGCCAGGTGTCCGATTTCCGCGACAACCGGGTGGTGGTCTTGCGGATCAGCCGGCCGGCCGCGTCGTACCGGTAGCGGGTGCGGCCGTCCCGGACCAGCAGGTTGCCGCGGCACTCGCGCCGGTCCCAATCCTGCCCGGCGGGCCGCGCGGCGGTAATGTTGCCGAGGCCGTCGTAGGCGTAACCCTCTGCCGCGGAACCGTTCTCGGCGACGGCGGTCACCCGACCGACCGGGTCGAGCGTGTAGTCACGGCGCAGCGTCGCGTCCGGTCGCACGATGGTGTGGTCGGCGAGGTAGCCGTCCGACCGGTAGCCGTAGGCGTCCTCCCGGAGCACCGTGGGGGTCGTCGCCGGCCCCGGGCCGAGGCCCAGGTTCAGCGCCGACGCCGGGCGCGCGATCACCGACTGGGCGGCGAGCTGCCCCCGCGCCGTGTGGGTGTGCTCGACCGCCAGCTCGCCGACCCGCCAGCCGGTCACCGCGCCGCGCGCGTCGTGGGTGAAGTCGAGCCGGTGCCCGCCGGTGGTCAGCGCCGCCAGCCGCCCGGCCGGGTCCCAGCGCCAGGTGGTGTCGCCGCCACCGGGCGAGACCCGTCGGGTCCGCCGCCCCGCGAGGTCGTGCTCGAAGCGCAGGGCCACCTCGTCGTCCACCGTCTGCAGCGCCAGCGCGCCAGTCGCGGTGTACTCGAAATCGACGGTGTGGGTGGAGGTCTCGCCGGTTCCCGACTCGCCCCTTGTCACCCGGCCGGACAGGTCATGCCCGAACCGGAGGTACTCCCCCGTGTCCGCCCGCACGCCGGTGAGCCGGCCGAGGACGTCGTAGGTGTTGGCGCGGGTGACCCCGGTCGGCGTCGTCACCGTCGCCACCCGACCCATCGCGTCGTGGGTGTAGGCGGTGCTGGCGCCGGTGAAGTCGGTCTCCGACACCAGCCGCCCCGCGCGGTCGTAGCGGTAGCTCCAGGTGTCGCCGAGCGGATTGGTGACGGCGGTCAGACGGCGTTCGGTGTCCCAGGCGTAGCGGGTCACGGACCCGTCGGGGTCGGTCCGCGCGGACAGCAGGTCGAAGTCGCCGTACTCGTAGACGGTGCGCGCGCCGCCGGCGTCGGTGTGGGCGAGCAGGTTTCCCTCGCCGTCGTACTCCCACGACTCCTCGGCGCCATCGGGGTGGAGTCGACCGGTCATCCGTCCGTCCGCCGACCAGCGGTAGCCGGTGGTGGCGCCGGTCGGGTCGGTGACGGCGACCGGTCGCCCGAACCCGTCCCGCTCGATGCGCGTGACGGCGCCGTTCGGGTCGGTGACGGCGGCCGGCAGCCCGGCGTCGTCGCAGTCAATGAACGTGGTCGCTCCGGTCGGGTCGTTGACCCTCGCGAGCGACCCGCTCGGGTGATAGCCGTATCCGGTCCGGGCACCCGCCTCGTCGACGACGGCGATCAGGTTGCCGTCGCCGTCCCACTCCCGGCGGCTGGTGGAGCCGTCCGGGTTGTGCACCGCGGCGGGTCGTTTTGGCGCGGCGTACTCGATCGACAGCACGGCGCCGTCCGGTCGGGTGATCCGGGCGACGTCGCCGTCGGGCGTGTACAGATACGCGGTGGTCGCGCCGTCGGGCGTGCGCACCCGCAGCGGTTCGCGGCGGGCGTTGTAGTCGGTGTGGACGTGCGCCCCTGCCGGGTCGACGAGGTCTCGCAGCCGCAGGTCGGCGTCGAAGCCGTGCGTGGTGGCGGCGCCGGTCGAGTCCGTCACGACGGTCATCCGGCCCGCGCCGTCCGGGGTGTCGGTGTACTCGAACCGCGAGTCGAGGATCCCGGCGGTGCCGTTCTGGAGGACGACTCGCCCCTCGCCGTCGTAACTGTTGACCATCCGGTTGCCGTTGCTGTCCGTCCAGGTCAGCATGCGACCGTCGGCGTCGTAGCCGTAGCGGGTGGTGCCGCCGTCGCCCTTGGTGACGGCGACGAGATGCCCAGCCTCGTAGGCGAATCGGCGCATCACTGTCGCGGCGTCGCCGTCGACGACGGACAGCGTGGTGACCCGGCCGCCCGTGGTCTCGATCAGTACGCGGTAGCCCCCGGAGTGGGTGATCTCGGTGGGTGCGCCGTCCGGTCCGTAGCGGAACAGGATGCGGTTGTGGTGCCCGTCGGTGATCGCGCTGATCGCGAAGTTGCCCAGCGCGGAATCCAGCCCGCCCATCTCCGACCTGGGGGCAAAGTGCCAGGTGAGGTCGCGGTCGGGATCGTGCACCCGGTAGCCACCGGTCTCGGTCCGGGTCAACGGCCAGCGCTGCCCCGACGCGGGCAGCGCCTCGGCGCCGACCTCGGGGTGCGGATAGCTGAGCATCACGCCGTCCTCGGCGAGGAAGGCGACGCCCGACTCCTCGACCACGATCCGCAGGTCCAGCGTCGCCGACCAGCTCGGCCCGAACCACCGCCCGAACCGGAAATTGGATCGGTGCCGTCGCCCGAGGATCAGCGGCAGCACGCCGGGCAGCGTGAGATCGGTTTCGGGGAGCAGGAATTCGCCGGTCGCGACGTCGACGGGGTCGCGGCCCTCGCAGTTCTGGTCGCTGGTGCGGTCGCTGTCCACGCCCGCCTCATCGGCCGCCTGGTGGGCGCCGCGGTCGGCGTCCGCGAGGTCGTGTGGGGCCTGGTTGGGCTGGTCGTCGCCGTCGGGCGCGCCGGGGGTGTCGACGGACGGCGACGGTGCATCCTCAACCCCGGCCGGCCTGGTCTCGACCTCGGACATCGCCCCGTCCAGGCGAGGCGCCTCGGCGACCTGGCCGGGCGCATCGAGCCGCGGCGCCTCGGGCGTCGGCACGTGCATGCCCGCGTCCGCGACCGTGTCGGCCAGCCGGGCGGGCCCGGCGAAGTCCCCCGCGGCGTCGACCATCCGCTCGACCGAGCGGGCCGCCGCGACGCCGCCGCCGGCCCCCGCGGTCGCGGCAGTCAGGATCGCGTCGCCGGTGAGGCTGCCCGCGAACTCGAAGGGATTGTCCATCGCGTCGTCGACCATCGAAGACACCACGGCCCCGGGATCGGCCGCCGCGACGAACAGCCCGGTGGCCAGGTCCGACATCGCCGCCCCGTACTCGGCGGGGTGCGTCAGGTTGTACTGATCCGCGGGATTGACCTGGCGGATAAATTGCGCGATGCCGCTGAGCCCGGTGAGCAGGCCCGAGCCGAAGTTCGTCTTGGCGACCTCCAGCGCGTCGGTGGCGTCCGCGAGGTTGGCGACCATGCGCTCGGTGAACGGCGGCTCGGTGGGCGCGCTCGCGGTGGCCTGCGCCAGCGCGCCTGCAACCTGCCCGGCGACGCCGTCGCGCTCGATCCGGGCGCCGCGCAGCATCTCCCGGGCCGCGTCCTTCATCGCGCTCCAGCTGTCGACGAGTTGCGTGCCGGCCTGCGCATCGGCGCCGAGCGCGGCGTAGGCGGTCTTCTTCGCCAGCTCCTCCCGCTCGGCCTGCTTCCACATCTCGACGGCCTGCGCCGCGCGGGCCTGCGCCGCCTCGACGGTGTAGCTCCACGAGGTCAGGCTCCGCCCGGCGGCGCTCATCGCGTCTGCGGCCTCGTGCCACAGCCCCGGCTGCCTGTCGTACACGGCGTTGAATCCGTCTGCGGCCGTTCCGGTCCAGCCGGCGGCATCGATCGTGCGCAGCGCGTCGCCCGTGGAGCCGATCCTGCCGGCCAGCTCCTTGAGGGTGCCGGTGGCGTCGGCGATGGCCGCGGGTTCGCCGCGGATCAGCTCCTTCGGCTGCTCGGTCTGGCCGAGCTCGAGCTCGTCAACGGCGCCGCCGGTCAGGCTCGCGACCTGATCGCCGAGATCGGTCAGCGCGTCGGCGACCCCGTCGGCGCCGAGGCGACGGGCCACACCGGAGGCGGCGTCGAGGCCGGAATCGGCTGCCTGGCCGAGGCTTTCGATGCCCGACTCGACGGCGTCCTCGACGAACTCGCCCGCGCTGTCGATCGCCCCGGTGGCGTCGTCCCAGGTGTCACTGAGCCAGCTCACCGGTTGCCCCTCCCCCCGAGGTCATCTCGGCCGCGAGCTCGGCGGCCCCGGTGTTCCACCCTCGGTCCGCATCCACCCCGAGGGCGCCGGCGAGCTGCGGCGACACGTTCGCGAACGCCTGCGGTGCAACCTCTTCGACCACCTCGTTGTTGGCTCGGATCGTCTGCGCCGCCTCCGCGAAGGACTCCGCGCTGTAGTCCGGATTGAGGACGTGGTTGACGGCGTTGTCCGCGAGGGTGTCCTCCCAGCTTCGCTCCGCGATCTCCTCGCCGCTCAGGTGCGGGTTGCCCACCGCATGGGTCCACATGGTCTTGAAGGTGTCCGAGACCTTCTGCTCCATCTCGTGGTACATGCCCGCGTCCAGCTCGAGGACCCGGGCGATCTCGTTCGCCGACTGCACCAGGTTCCGGACGCCCCAGGACCAGCGCTCGGCGAACTCCTCGAGCGCGGACTGCACCTCCTGCCTGCCCGCCTCCATCGGCGAGAGCGCCAGCAGCGAGAAGCCCCGCCCGACCGCGGCAGTCTCGCCGATCCCGAGCCCCTCCAGCGATCCGGTGATCGCGGTGATGCCCTGCGCGGCCTGGACCAGAATCTGCGGGTCGACGCCGAGTTCGTCGCTCACGATCGGGCCTCGGCGGGCGGGAATGCGATGGGCGACGCCCCGGCGATGTCGACGACAACGCCCGTCGGGCGCGGCAGCCCCGTCACGAGTTCATCGACGATCCGGCTACCGAACAGCGCGCGGAACCCACGACCGTCGGAGTCCCCGCGGGCGGCGAGGTAGCGGGCGAACTCGCCCTCGCTGGTGAACGCGCAGACCCAGTCCAGCCCCCCGAACGTACTGGTGAGCATCCGGTCGTCGTCCGTGACCGGCATCAGCAGCACCGACGACCGCAGCGCCTCGGTCAGCGCCCTGGGTTGGCCGAACCCCTGATAGAACGCGTCGATCTCGGCCAGCAACTCACCGCAGCCGCCGTCCACCGCCCCCATCAAATCCCCCCGGATCGACTATCACTCCCCCGGACGCCGCAGGTGCCGGGCGGACCGGCCTGGGCGTCGCTCCGCCAACAATAGCGGCCGCGGTGGCCGCCGCCGATCGCGAAGGGCGTGACCCCGCGCTCACTCCCGCCCGGCGCCGAGGAGCCGGTGGGCACACAGCCCCACGTACAGCTCGGCGGCGTGCACCGGGTCGGAGAAGTCCCGGCCTGTCAGGTCCTGGATCCGGCGCAGTCGGTAGAGCACGGTGTTGCGGTGATAGTGCAGCTTCGCGGCCGCGGCCGTCGTGGATCCGCGGGCGGCGAACCAGGCCTCGAGGGTGGTCAGCAGGTTGTGCTGTTCGTCGGCGGGCAGGGCCAGCAGCGGCCCGAGGACCTGCCGGGCGGCGAGCTGTCCGGCGTCGGGCTGGCGGATCACCAGCAGCGGCACCGGAACCGAGTCGTAGCGCGTCGCGACGCCGGCGCCGTCGAGCGCGCAGCGGCGGGACTGCCGGGCCTGTTCCACCGCCTCGCCGATGCCTCCCGGCCGGCCGAAGCCCCGGCTCACCCCGACCGGGCCCGCGCCGATCTCGCCGAGCGCCGCCTCCAGGGCCGACTCGAGGGCCGACTCGGACGATGCCCACAGCAGGCCGATGCGGCCGTCGACCTCGGTGTCCCACACCGATTCGATGCCGACCCCGCGCAGCCCGGATCGCAGTACGTCCGCCGACGGGCAGGACGCGGAATCCCCGACGGACACCACCAGAAAGGCGCCCCGCTCGGGGATCCGGAACGCGCGCACCGCGTCCGCGACGCCCGCCGGGTTGAGAGCGTGGTTCGCGAACAACGTTCGGACCAGCCGCCTGCTCGCCTCGGCGTCCTCCCGGGCACGGGTGTCGGCCGCCTCCCGATAGGCGTCGGCCGCCGCGTCCGAGTAGACGTCGACCAGCGCCCAGACCTGCGCTGCCATGTCCAGCAACCACTGGCTGGCGTGCCCGTCCGAACGCGCCGTGAGCTCCTCCCAGATCAACCGCCCGCCGAGCCGGAAGGCGTGCAGCAGCGCGGCCAGCGACACGCCCTGTTCGGCCTTCATCCGCCCGGCCGCGCGGGCCGACTCCAGCCGGACCGGTGCCGTGCCGTCGAGGTTCGCGAGCATCGACGCCAGGTTGTCCCGGCACGCCGACCGCAACTGCTCCGGCGTCAACAGCGAGGCGTCGGCGTAGTCCTGCTCGGCGGAGACGATACGAGCGACCAGCTCGTCGGCGAGCCCGTCCACCGAGTCGCGCAGGTCGTGCAACAGGTCGGTGCGCGTGGTCGGCGCGATGTCGGGGATGACGGCCATCGGACCAGGGTAGCCGCCCCGGGGTGATCCACGCCATAGGAGTTTGTGCGACCGCACAAAGCGGCCGCCCACATCGACGCTCCCCGCCTATGGCGCGCAGCCCCCGATGCGACGAGGATCACAGGAGGAGATCCGACGAGTCCGACCAGCCGGCCTCGAATCGAACGGAGTGACACAGTGTCCGATCACGACCCCGCCAGCACCCACCCCGCCATCGACGAAGCGCTCGCCGACCTCGTCGAGGGAGAGAAGGCCTGGGCGGGCCTGTCCCTGGGCGAACGCCGACGACTGCTCGAGCGGGTCGGCGAGCTCACGGTGCGACACGCGGCCGACTGGGTGGCGGCGGCGGTCGAGATCAAGCGACTCGACCCCGACTCGCCCCTGGTCGGCGAGGAGTGGATGTCCGGGCCGTACTCGATGGCCACGGCCACGACCGCGCTGTCCGCCAGCCTCGCGAGGCTCGAATCGGGCACCAGCCCGCTGGCCGGGGCGACCTTCGGCACCGCCCCCGGCGGCCGCACCACCGTGCGGGCGCTGCCGATGAACGTCTTCGACAAGCTGCTGTTGAGCGGGTTCAGCGCCGACGTCTGGCTGCAGCCGGGCATCGATCGTGCGACGGCACAGCGCGAGGCGGGCCTCGCCCAGCTCGATCCGACCCGCACGCAGGGCATCGGGGTGGTCCTGGGCGCAGGCAACATCACCTCGATCGCCCCGCTCGACACGCTGTACGAGCTGTTCGCGCACAACCGCGTCGTCGCCCTCAAGCTCAACCCGATCATGGACCGGATGCTGCCGGTCTTCACCAAGGTTCTCGAGCCGTTCATCGCGGCAGGTGTCGTCCGGTTGCTGACCGGCGGAGCGGAGGTCGGCACGTACCTGACCCGGCACCGGCTGGTCGACCACGTGCACATGACCGGCAGCGCGCTCACCCACGACGCGATCGTCTTCGGCACCGGCGAGGACGGCGCGCGCCGCAAGGCCGCGGGCGAGCCGGTCCTCGACAAGGGCATGACCAGCGAGCTGGGCGGCGTGTCGCCGACCATCGTGCTGCCCGGCAAATGGAGCCGCGCCGACATCGAGTTCCAGGCCGAGCACATCGCGACGCAGCGCCTGCACAACGGCGGCTACAACTGCATCGCGTCACAGGTGGTCGTGTTGTCCTCGCAGTGGCCGCAGCGCGACGAGTTCGTCGCGGCGTTGCGCGCCGCCGTCGACCGCGCCCCGGCCCGCCCCGCCTACTACCCGGGCAGCGACGACCGGGTCGCCTCGGCCGCGCGGACGTACCCGAAGGCCGAGCGCCTGGGCGAGCAGGGTGGCCGGGTACTGGTGTCCGGACTGCGGCCCGACGAGTTCACCCCGCTGCTGCAGACCGAGTACTTCGGGCCGGTGCTGGGCGTGATCGAACTGCCGGACGAGGGAACGGATTTCGCGACCCGGGCGGCCGAGGTGGTCAACGACCAGTTCGTCGGCACGCTCGGGGTGAACATCATCGCCGAGCCCGGCACCATCGACGCGATGGGTGATCGGTTCGACGCGCTGCTCGAGTCCCTGCGGTACGGGACCATCGCCGTGAACGCGTGGACCGGGGTCGGGTTCCTCACCGCCGCGGCGACCTGGGGCGCGTTCCCCGGCCACACCCTCAGCGATGTGCAGAGCGGGATCGGCGTCGTCCACAACGCCCTGCTGATCGACCGGCCGGAGCGCACCGTGGTGCGCGGCCCGTTCCGTCCGTCCCCCCGTTCGCTGCTGCACCGGGAGTGGTCGATCTCGCCGAAGCCGCCGTGGTTCGTCACCAACAAGACCGCGGCGGGCACCGGGCGCCTGCTGACCGCATTCGCGGGCAAGCCGTCCTGGACGCGACTCCCGGCGATCTTCGCGTCCGCGCTGCGCGGCTGATCTCGGCGCGCGGTGAACCACCGCGCACCGAGAACCACTTCCCCCCAACTCTTCTCGATGTGGAGATCGAACACATGACCCAGGAATCGTCAGCGGCCGACTACGTCATCGTCGGCGCCGGATCGGCCGGAGCGGCGCTGGCCGGTCGGCTCAGCAACGACCCTCGCAACGAGGTCGTCCTCCTCGAGGCGGGGCCGAGGGACAAGGACAAGTTCATCCACATCCCCGCGGCCTTCTCCAAGCTGTTCCGCAGCGAGGTCGACTGGGACTACCTCACCGAGCCGCAGCCCGGGCTCGGGGGCCGGAGCATCTACTGGCCCCGCGGGAAGATGCTCGGCGGCTCGTCGTCGATGAACGCCATGATGTGGGTGCGGGGCTTCGCCGCCGATTACGACGAATGGGCCGAACTCGCCGGCGACTCCTGGTCCTTCGCCAACGTGGTGGAGTACTTCCGCAGGTTCGAGAACGTCGAGGACGCCTCCGCCGCCGACGATGCGGGCACCACCGGTCCGATCTCGGTGAGCCATCAGCGCAGCCCGCGCCCGCTCACCGCGGCGTTCCTCGAGGCGGCACGCCAGACCGGCTTCCCGGTGGAACGCGCGAACACCGCTGCACCCGAGGGCTTCTCGCAGACGATGGTCACCCAGAAGCGCGGGGCCCGATGGAGCACGGCCGACGCCTACCTCGCGCCGGCGCGCAAGCGAGCCAACCTGACCGTGCTCACCGAGGCCGCGGCGACACGGGTGCTGTTCGAGGGGTCGGCGGCCGTCGGGGTCGAGTACGTGCAGGGCGGTGTGCGCCGCACGGTCCGCGCCCGCAAGGAGGTGGTGCTCGCCGGCGGCGCGATCAACACCCCGCAGCTGCTGATGCTGTCCGGGATCGGGGACGAGCAGCACCTGCGCGAGCACGGCATCGCCGTGCGGCACCATCTCCCCGAGGTGGGCCGGAACCTGACCGATCACCTGGTCTCGATGCTCGGCTACCGCGTCGAATCGGACTCGCTCTTCGCCGCCGAGAAGCTTCCCGAGCTCGTCAACTACCTGGTGCGGCGCCGCGGCATGCTCACCTCGAACGTCGCCGAGGCGTACGGATTCACGCGTAGCCGCGAGGACCTCGCGCTGCCCGACCTGGAACTGATCTTCGGCCCCGCCCCGTTCTTCGACGAGGGCCTCGTGCCCGCCACCGAGCACGCCGCGGTGATCGGGACGATCCTGCTCAAGCCGGAGAGCCGCGGCGAGATCTCGCTCCGGTCGGCGAACCACGAGGACAAGCCGATCATCGATCCCCGCTATCTCAGCGACAGCGGCGGCGTCGACCGCCGCGCGATGCTCGAGGGCCTGCGGGTGTGCGAGGCGCTCGCCTCCGCCCCGGCGCTGAAGTCCCGTCTCGGCGAGATGATCCGACCCGCCGTGGCCTCCCCGACGCCCGTCGAGGACGTGCTGGCGACCGCGCTCGAGCGCACCTCGCACACCCTCTACCACCCCACCGGGACCTGCCGGATGGGCAAGGACGCGGCGAGCGTCGTCGATCCCGAGCTGCGGGTGCGCGGGGTGGACCGGCTGCGCGTGGCGGACGCGTCGATCATGCCGACCATCATCCGCGGCCACACCCACGCGCCGTGCGTGCTGATCGGCGAGAAGGCGGCCGACCTGATCGGACGGTCGAACTGACCGCCCGGCACCAACGCGCGGGCGCTTACAACGATTTCGCGATGATCCCCTTCATCACCTCGTTGGCGCCCGCGTAGATCCGCTGGACGCGGGCGTCCTCGTACATGCGGGCGATCAGGTACTCACGCATGTAGCCGTAGCCGCCGTGTACCTGGACGCAGCGGTCGATCACCTCGCACTGCTTGTCGGTGAGCCAGTACTTGACCATCGCCGCCTCGGACGGGTCCAGCTCGCCGCGCAGGTGCGCCTGGATGCAGTGGTCGAGGAACACCTCGCAGGTGCGCGCGATGGTCTGGCACTCGGCCAGCTCGAAGGCGGTGTTCTGGAACTCGAAGAGGCTGTGCCCGAACGCCTGCCGCGACTTCGTGTACGCGACGGTGTCCTGCACCGCCCGATTCATCGCGCCCGACGCCTGCGCGCCGATGATCAGGCGCTCCTGCACCAGCTGCGCCATCAGCTGACCGAAGCCCTGCCCCTCGGCGTCGCCGAGCAGGTTCGACACCGGCACCCGCACGTCGGTGAACGAGAGCTCGGAGGTGTCGGCGCCGTGCTGACCCACCTTGTCCAGCACCCGCCCGACGGCGAATCCGGGGCAGTCGCGCAGGTCCACGATCAGCAGGGACACGCCCTTGGCGCCCGCCTTCGGGTCGGTCTTGACGGCCAGCACGATCACGTCGGCGGAGGCACCGTTGGTGATGAACGTCTTCGAGCCGTTGACGATGTAGTCGTCGCCGTCGCGGACGGCGGTCGTCTTGATCGCCTTGAGGTCCGAGCCGGCCCCGGGCTCGGTCATGCCGATGGCGGCGAGGATCTCGCCGGTCGCCATCCCCGGCAGCCACGCCTTCTTCTGTTCCTCGGTGCCGTACTCGGCGATGTAGTGCGGGACGATGCCGCTGTGCACGGAGATCCCGAAGGCGAGATCGCCGGCGTAGCCCTGGGCCTCGAAGACGGCGAGGTCGTGCGCGAAGGTGCCGCCACCGCCGCCGTACTCCTCGGGGATAGAGCAGCACAGCAGCCCCAGCTCGCCTGCCTTGAGCCACACGTCGCGGTCGATGCGGTGCTGGGCGTCCCACTTCTCGTTGTGCGCGACCACCTCCCGCTCGAAGAATCCGGCCGCGAGCTCGGAGAGGGCACGGACCTCGTCGTCGTGCCAGGTGGGGAGGTACTTCTTCACGACGTCGACCGCCTTCTCGGGTGCCGGGACGCCGGCCGCGTCTGTCAGCCGGTCGCTGCTGGTGCCCATGCTAACGACGTGCACCGGCGCGATGCGGAACGCCCTGGTCTACCATCGAACGGATCAGATCCGGGGGGGCTGAAGATGGTCGAGCACGCTCATTTCGGCGCGGACATATTGTTTGTCCCGACGCCTCCGCGCGACGCATCCGGTCAGGTCCAACTCGAGCTTCGCACCTTGCCGGACGGCCGTCTGGCGCTGCCGGTCTACACGTCGATCCCGAGTCTCGTGCGCTGCTGCGGACCGTTCCAGCACTGGAGTGCCCTCGACGGCAGTGGATTCGACGGGGTGAAGGCTGCAACCGGATTCGACGTGGCACTGGTGGATGCCAGCATCCCCAACGAACACCGACAGCGACCACCGGAGCCTGTGCAGGCAGACGATACGGCGCTGCCCGACTCGTGGCTCGAGTCGGCGTCGGCGTGGGGTGACGGGAATCTGCGATGAGTTCACCAATGGAGGTCGACGACCTCTCCCCCGCCGCTCGCTCACTGGCCCTGGGCGCGAACGGGCTTCAGGAGTTGGCTGCGCAGGCGCCCCAGCTACCGAATGCGGGCGCATCCACAGCATTCGTCGGTGACGTCTTGACGGCCTTGGCGGAAGCGATGGCAACGGCTGCCGCAGTCGAGTCGAGCGCAGCCGACACTGTCCACGCCAACGTCTCGTCCTACGCAGAGTCGGACACGAATACCGGCCAGGCACTCGACAAGGTCGGGCAAGCAGTACCCAGCAAGGGTGGAGATCGCTGATGCCGATCTATGTTGCCGTCGATGCGGATCCACAATCGTGCACCGCCTGTGTCGATGCGCTGAACGCGATCGCGAACGGGACCGACGAGGAGGCGCGGACCCTCCTCGATGCACATTCGTCCTCCCAGTCGAACTGGCGGGGCGACGCGGGCAATGCTTTCCGAGACCGGATCACTGCGTTGGAGCGGGTGACCGGCGACCTCGCTGACCGGGCGCGCGACACCGCCAGGGCACTACAACAATTTGTCGATGCCATCGTCACGGCCAAGGAGCGAATGGTGCAGGCAGCCGCCATCGCCCTCGAGGCCGGGCTGTATGCCGGACCCAACCCATGTGACCCTCTGTGGATCGGCGATCCGAAACGCGTGGTCTCGGTGGGACCCGTCAGCCCCGCCGATGACGCCGCCTTCGCGAAACAGCAAGCCGCGTACGCCGAGTCCCTCGCGATGGCGGGCGAGGGACGAAGGCTCGAGATGCAGGCACACGTGGCACTTCGCGAAGCCATGCTGGAAAAGCGGTCGGCATTCACCGCCTTCAAGGGCGAGTTCCTCGATGAAGCACCCTGGCTCGGGGCAGGACTCGCGACCGGCTACGTGCAGGCCATGGTCGCCAAGCAAGCGCCGTGGGACGACTTCGCCCGGACGATGACCGCACAGTCGGACCGATTTCGGACGATCGCTGCCGAACCACTCCCGGATTCGCTGCGCCGATCCGCGATGAACGCCGCCGAACGATTCGGACTGGGCGCCGACGACGCGGTGCGTGCTGCCGCGAACACGCCTTACAACAGGATGCTTCCCGGAGGGGCGGGGCATCCGTTGTGGGAGAGGATCTCGGCGCCTGTCGTTTCCAATGGCGGAACGTCGATGCTGTCGAAGGTCGGATCGAAATTACCGATTGCCGGTGTGGTGTTGACGGGGTGGCAGACGGCAGACGAGGTGATGGGCGCCGAGGACAGGGGCGACGCAGCGCTGGCCGTGGGTAAGAACGTCGCCGGCTTCGCCGCGGGAACTGTAGCCACAGAACTGATGATGGCGAGTGTGGCGGGTGGGCCCGCAACTGTCGCGGTCGTCGTAGGCGGTGTCTTCATCGGTTGGGGTGTCAGCGAGGCCATCGAATGGGCCGGAGGAGAGTGATGGGACGCCATGGCCAGTTTTCGGTGAACCCGCTGAAACACCCATCCCCGATTCCCGATCCCTCGACGGGGCTTCCCCGGCCACCACGGGCGCCCCGCGAATGGAACGGTCACAACCCCACCCCTGTCGACCGCGAGCCGCGAAACCCACTGCCCGGCCCAGACGATCTCGGAAAGCGCCTCGAATGGAACCAACACTCGAGGCGGGACATGCGGGTTGCGGATCTGGGCATCATCGCCCTGTTCGCAGGTTTCGCGACCTGGCGTACCGGTGGCCTGGTCTGGATGACGTGGTGGTGGTCTTGGCTCGTGCTCGGACTGTGGCTTGCCCATGGTTGGTGGTTCTCCCGCCACGGCAACTGGCTGGCCGCCGGCGCGGTGTGGGTTCAACAGGACAAGAACTGGGTCAACACCTACGAGCTAACCAAAATCAGGTTCACAGTCAGCGGGCTGAATCGCGTGCTCAAGTTGACCGATTCGTCGGGCCGCAACATCTACGGCCTCGTGATCCGCGACGTGCAATCCAATCAACCGATGTGGGACCTCGTCTACAACGGCATCCTCCATTCGGTCGCATCGGGAGACTGCGACATCTCGGACAAGGCGCGTTCGGTCCTCAAGGTGCCCGCCGACCTGGGCAGGCCCCCGACCTAGGACCACCCGGGCTGACGACACCGTTCCCCGAAACCGCAGCACGTTCTACTGCTCCCGTGACCTGATGGCGGCCCCACCCGCGGGCTGGTGAGCGGGCCGAGCCCGGTGGCGACCCCTTTGCCCGAGTACGCCCACTTCCAGTAGTGTCTGGACATGTGTCTAGTGAAGCTAAGTTCGAATCCACTCGCCGGCGCCTGACCGAACAGCAGGCCGAGACCGTCGACAAGCTGACCACGGCCGCGGTCGCCGTGCTCCGTGAGCAGGGATTCTCGGGCCTCACCGTTCGCCTGGTAGCGACGGAGGCGGGCGTCGCGGCCGCCACCGCGTACACGTACTTCTCCTCGAAGAGCCACCTCGTGGCGGAAGTGTTCTGGCGGCGCCTGGCCGCGGTCCCGCGGGAGGTCCCCACCGACCTCGATCCCGTCGCCCGGGTCAGCCGGGTCCTGCGCGACGTCGCGCTGCTGGTCTCCGACGAGCCCGCCCTGGCCGCGGCGGCGACCACCGCGATCCTGGGCGACGACCCCGACGTCGAACACCTGCGGCTGCGCATCGGCAAGGACATCCGCGCGCGCCTCGTCGCGGCCCTCGGTCCCGGTCACGATCCGGACGTGCTCGAAGCCCTCGAGATCGCGTGGTCCGGGGCGCTCGTCCGGGCCGGCATGGGCTACGAGTCCTACGTCCAGATCGCCGACCGCCTCGAGACCACCGCCAAGCTGATCATGGCGGGGCAGAAGTAGCGCCGCCCGCTACCAGGCCTTCGCCCCGACCAGCGGCAGGTTGACGAAGCTGGGCCGGTCCGCCGACAGCTGCACGTGCTGCGGCCTGTTCTGGCCGTCGGCCCTCATCGGCCCCAGCGGCAGGTACCGGGGCACGCTGGCGGCGTAGATGTCCACCCGCAGTCGATGGCCCGGCTCGAGCACCGCGTCGGTGGGCACGAGGTTGATGTCGACGGGCGTCACCTGGCCCGGGATGACGGGCCTGCGCGCGGACACCGTCAGCTTGTGATGCGGCTCGGCGTAGTCCCCGTTCGCCGACCTCTGGCTCTGCGCCTCGTCCACCTCGCGTAACGACGCGGTCAGCGCGCCGTTGGTGAGCGTGGTCGAGGTGCCATCGGGCGCAACGTCGTTGAGGGTGACCGCCCAGAAGCCGTCGGGTGCATCGAGAACCGTCTCCAGATGCAGGTTCACCGGGCCGGACAGTTCCGTCGGCTCCGCGACCGGCGCGCTCGTGAACGCGAGCCCCTCGGCCTCCTGGATCCGGGAGTCCTTGCTGCACACCGAGCCGAGGATCACGGTCATACCCGCGGTCCCCTGCGCGCCGTCGCGGGAGCAGAACCCGCGCAGCCCGGGCGCGGCCGTCAGTCGCGCGGAGCTCTGCGGGGTGCCGGCCACGAGGCTGCCGTCGCGGGCCGCGTGGCCCGCGGTACCGCTCGGCGCGTCCGACAGGTACATCCGCTGGTACTCGACACCCGCCCGGGGGAACTGGTCGGTCGTCGTCCAGCCATTGCCCTGCTGGAACAGCGTGACCGGGCCGTAACGGTCGATGCCGTTGTCGATTCCCTTGAGCCACTTGTCGAACCAGGCTCGCTCGAGGACGTCGAGCCGCGGCGGCGCGCCGTCGTCGCCGAATCCGCCACCGAAGGTGACGTGATAGTTGTCGCTCATGATCAGCTGCTTCTGACCGGCGGGCAGGGGAATCGCGTTGTAGACGCGGGGCTCGCTGTTGGCGAAGATGTCGTGCCAGGCGCCGTAGAGCATGGTGGGCACGGCGATGTTCTCCACCCTCGCCTTGCGCTCCTCATAGAAGGCGCCGTCCTGCGCGACGCGCAGCGTGGTCGGATCCAGGTCGTTCACACTCGGGGCCGTCATCACCTCGCTGAGCTCGGCGATCAGCGTCAGGGGGTCGCGGAGCCGGTCCTGCAGCCACTGCTGATCGAACCGCCCCTGCGCGAGGGATTGCACGTCGGGGATGAGCTTGGTCCCGTTGACGAGCGCGAGCCACAGCGGCATGAAGCCGATGCCGAGCCCGCCACCGGTGCCGACGATGTCGCGAATCAGGTCGTTGCCCGGCTCGGTCGGGAAGATCGCCTTCAGCGCGGGCGGCTGGTACCCGGCGGCCTGCAGGGAGTTGATCCCGGAATAGGACACGCCCGCCATGCCCACCTTGCCGTTCGACCACGGCTGCTTGCTCAACCAGTCGATGATCTCGACGGAATCGCGCTGCTCGCGCGGGCCGAGGGTCTGCCACTGCCCCTGCGAGAACCCGGTGCCGCGCGCGTCGACGACGACCTGGGTGTAGCCGCTGCGGACGAGATCCCGGTTCACGGTGAACACGCGTATCCCGCCGCCGGTGAGCACCTTCGCGGTCTCGCCGACCCCGTCCAGCGGGGTGCCGGCGAGGTCGTAGGAGTTCACCAGGTCGACCAGCGTGTCCTCGAGCCCGGGCACGGTCAGCATGGAATCGACCACGTTGCTGACCAGCTTGGTGTACGGCGTCACGTTCAGGATCGACGGCATCTTGGTGTCGATCGGCTTGCCCGAGGCATCGGCCGGGCGGTAGATGTTGCCCTTGAGCACGGTTCCGTCGCTCATGGTGATCGGCACGTCCCAGTCGATCGCGACGACCGGGTATTCGGGCGGGGCATCCGCGGTGGCCAGCCACTTCGCGCCGTCCGCTCCCCCGGTCGGGTCGGCGGTCGCGGCGCCTCCGGGCGTGAGCGCGAGGCCGATCGTCAGCGCACCGGACAGGGCCAGCGCTCCCGCCCGCGACAGCGACCCACGATCCGACATCCTGGCGCGCATGACCACTCGAACCCCCGTGGATCTCCGGTGACGCTGGATCGCCCAGGTGGCCGACGTCACAAAAACCTACTGGATAGTAACCATGCGGTCACCCGCCGTCAATACCGAACTCAACCACGGTTGCGCTTCACTGCGATCCCACACATCTGTTGCACGACAAGGCAATTCGATCCCCACGGTGCCCAGACCACCGCCCGATGCCCGGCCCCGGACGCGGCAACCCAAGACCATTGGCGCAACCAACGAATTCTGTTATCGTTGGCGACACCAACAATCACCCCTCGGAGGTTGCCATGCCCGCCACGACCATCCGTCCGTACCGGATCGACATCCCGCAGGCCGCGCTGGACGACCTGCGCGACCGGCTGGCCCGGACCCGCTGGCCCGACGAGCTCGACGACGCCGGCTGGGACTACGGCATCCCGCTCGGACGGATGCGGGAGCTCGCCGACCACTGGCGCGACGGGTACGACTGGCGCGCGCACGAGGCCGTCCTCAACCGCCACCCGCAGTTCGTCACGGAGATCGACGGCGCCACCGTGCATTTCCTGCACGTTCGCTCCCCCGAGCCGGACGCGACGCCGCTGATCCTCACCCACGGCTGGCCGGGCTCGTTCATCGAGTTCCTCGACGTCATCGGCCCGCTGTCCGACCCGCGCGCGTACGGCGGCGACCCCGCGGACGCGTTCCACCTGGTGATCCCGTCGATCCCGGGCTTCGGACCGTCCGGCCCGACCCGCGACCGCGGCTGGGACACCGCCCGCGTCGCCCGCGCCTTCGCCGAGCTGATGAGCCTGCTGGGATACGAGCGGTACGGGGCGCAGGGCGGCGACTGGGGGTCGGGCGTCTCCCGGCTGCTCGCGGTCGCGGCGCCCGAGAGCGTGATCGGCGTGCACGTCAACTACCTGCCGCACGGTCCGGCCCCGACCGACGGTCTGTCCGACGACGACGCCGCCCGGGTGGAGGTCATCCGGGACTTCCTCGCCAACACCCCCGGCTACATGCGGATGCAGGCCACCCGACCGCAGACCGTCGCCTACTCCCTCTCCGACTCACCGACCGGGCAGCTGGCCTGGATCGCCGACAAGGTCCGGGAGTGGACGGACCCGGCGTACCCGCTGCCGGACGACACGCTGCTGACGAACGTGTCGCTGCACTGGTTCTTCGGCACCGCCGGATCCTCCGCGCGGCTGACCTTCGAGTCCGGTGGACCGGGCAGCGGCGGACCGACGGGGGCGGCGCCGCTCGGGATGGCGGTCTTCGCGCACGACATCGTCCGGCCGGTGCGCAGCATCTCGGAGAAGGCGCACCCGACCCTCGTGCACTGGAGCGAGTTCGAGGAGGGCGGGCACTTCGCCGCGATGGAGGTGCCGGAGCTGCTGGTGGGCGACGTGCGGGCGTTCTTCCGTGGCCTTCGCGGATAGGAGCGGCGTCAGGGCCGGCGGTGCAGGTAGATCTCGGTGAGCAGGCTGAAGACCGTCCGGCCCTGCGCGTCCGCCAGCTGGCCGGTCGTGGTCACCAGCCCCCGGCCGCGCTCGTCCAGCGCGACATCGTCGATCACCAACAACCCGGTCAGCACCTCGCCCGGACGCACGGGACGCAGGAACCGGACGTCCCGCAGCCCGCGCGCGCCGATCACGCTCCAGCGGCGATAGGCCCCGTCCACCGCGAGCCGTTGGAAGATCGCGATCGTGTGCACACCGCTGGCGATCAGTCCGCCGAAGTAGCCGTGCTCGGCCGCCTCCGCCTCGAGGTGAAAGTCCTGCGGATCCCATGCGGTCGAGAAGTCCACCATCTCGGACTCGCTCACGGTGTGCGAGCCCAGATCGATGACGTCGCCGACCATCAGGTCCTCGGCGTACTTCACCTCGTCCATGAGGTCCATCGTGCCAGGACACCGCCCCGAAGGAGGCGCTTCGCGCCTGTGCGCGGTTGACGAGTCCAGGGACTCGTCAACCGCGCACGGGCAGCGAAGCCGCCTCACCGATCCACGGCACCACCGCGGCACGCACGTCGACCGGCCCCGGCAGCAACCCGTTGGCGGCCAGCAACTCCCCCGCACGCTGCTGCTCGTCCAGGAACGCCGCGCTGACCGGGTTCAGGCCGAACGGGCGGCTGCGCAGCGCGCGCTCCCAGCGGTCCAGGTCGGCGCGGTCGCCGCGGGCGAGGGCGTCGTCGACGAAGTACGTGCGGCCTCGCGCGGGTTGGCCTCGATCCACGCGTCGGACTCCTGCAGCGCGGCGATGACGGCCTCGAGCGCCTCGCGATTGTTCTCCGCGAAGTCCCGCCGGGTGAACCACAGCGACGGGTGGCTGAACAGCGATTCGGTGTCCACGAGCGTTCGCAGCTCGTGGGTGGTCTCGAGCGCCTCGAGACCCGGGTAGGCCCCGACCCACGCGTCGAGGTCGCCGCGCAGCAGCGCCTCGGCGCCGTCGTTCACACCGGTGTCGACCGGCTCGACGTCGGACCAGGTCAGCCCGGCCTGCTCCAGAGCGAACAACAGCAGCGTGGTCTGCCAGGAGCCGTGCGCGATACCCACCCGCTTGCCTCGCAGGTCGGCCGCGGTCTCGATGCCCGAGCCGGCGAGCGTCACCAGGCGGCCGTTTTCGACACGGGGCCCGGAGATACCGATGTACACCACGTCGTGGCCCTTCGCGAGGGCGGTCAGCGGCGGGGTGAAGCCGGTACCGATGACGTCGTAGCCGCCCTCGGTGAACAGCCAGTCGGAATGCAGGCTCGGCAGGCCGGTCTTGGGATCCACCGCCTCCGGTTCCGGAAGGGCGCGCAGGTCAACCCATTCCACATCGGGCAGCGTCCGCTCGAGGATGCCGCGGTGACGCAGGACGAACAGGGAGGGGCAGGCGCTTCGCGCTCGTGCGCGGTTGACGAGTGTGGGGACTCGTCAACCGCGCACGGGCGGCGAAGCCGCCTAGACGAGGCCGCGCTCGCGGGCCCGCTCCAGCAGGCCGCTGCGGGACCACTGGGCGACGAGGTTGGTCTTGTCGAATTCGACGGTGCCGCCGACGGACTCGCCGATGGCCTGGTACTGGGCGCCCTCCTCGAGCAGCACCACGAACTTGGCCAGCTCGAGCAGGCCGGCGCGGCCGATCACGTTGACGCCGCCGTTGGCCTCGAAGATCGCGACCAGGTCGGGGTCACGGACCAGCTCGCCGAGGATGAAGTCGCCCGCGCCGATGCTGCGGTCGATGTGCGGCGGGATCTCGCGGGACAGGGTCAGCCGCTGTGAGGCCGCGTATCGGATCGGCAGGCTCTTGTGGGTCTGTGCGAAGCCGCCCAGCCACGGGGTGTGCACGTGCACGACCGAGGTGATCTCCGGGTGCTCCCGAAACACCTTGGCGTAGCCGGTGACGAAGCCGGCGGAGCCGCGGCCGGAGAGCACCTCGCCGTCGAAGGTGGCGACGACGGGCTCGATGGTGCGATCGTCGGCCCACGGTCCGGGCTCGTTGAGGGCGACGGCGATCTCCTCGCCGGGCACCCGCTCGACGAAGTTGACGGTGCCGTTGGCGGAGACGGTGCCGGTCTCCCGGAAGACGCGGAACGCCTTCTCCGCGTCGCGGGTGGCGCTCGCGACGAACGCGGTGACGGTCTCGGAGACGCGGGATTCGGTGGTGGTCATGAGTTTCTCCTTAGATTTGCGGGTTGTCAGGTGAGGATGCGTGCGTGGTTGTCGAGTCCCTGGACTCGCGAAGCGCGCACGGGCGGCGGAGCCGCCTGCAGCAGCGGGAGGACCTCCTCGCCGACGCGGTAGGCCTCCTCGAGATGCGGGTTGCCCGCGAGGATGAAGGCGTCGACGCCGAGTGCGCGCAGCTCGTCGAGCCGCTGAGCGACCTGCTCGTAGCTGCCGACCAGGCCGAAGGCCGGACCGCCGCGGATCAGGCTGAACCCGGCCCAGACGTTCGGCTGCACCTCGAGATCGCGGTAGCCGGTGATGGTCTCGGGCACCCAGCCCTTGATCCGGGCCGCGCCGACCGAGTCGCCCTGGGCGGCCCGGTTCGCGGCGTCGCGGTCGACGAACGCCCAGCCCTTTTCCACCTCCGCCCAGGCGGCCTCCTCGGTGTGCCGGGCGACGACGTCGATCCGGACCGCGAACTTCGGTGTCCGCCCGAGCTTCTCGGCGTGCGCGCGGACGCCGTCGAACTTGGCCCGCAGGTCGCCGAACGGCTCGAGCCAGGACAGGTAGTAGTTGCTGTGCCGCCCGGCGGCGCCGACCGCGGCGGCCGAGGAACCGGAGAAGTAGACCTCCGGGAAGGGCTGGCCGGCGAGCCCCGGCGGCAGCGCGGCCCCCGCCGTCCGGAAGAACCGGCCGTCGTGGTCGTAGGGCTCGCCGTCCCACACGCCGCGGAGCACGTCGAGGAACTCGCTGGTGCGCGCGTACCGGTCGTCGTGGTTCACCTTGTCGCCCCACCACAGCTGCGCCGGTCCCCCGCCGCCGCTGATGATGTTGTAGACGAGGCGTCCGCCGGTGGCCCGCTGCAGGCTCGCCGACATCCGCGCCGCCTGCACGGGATGCAGGAACCCGGGCTGGAAGGCGACCATGAACCGGTAGGTGGTGGTCTCGCGGGCCAGCGCCGACGCCACCGCCCACGGGTCCTCGGTGACCGGGAACGACGGCAGCAGCCCGCCGAGGAACCCGGCCGACTCCGACGCCTTGGCCACCGCCGCCATGTGATCGATGTAGCCGTAGCCGTCGAGTTCGCCGCCGCGGATCGCGGGCGCGATGTTGCCGGGGCCGTGCCCGTTCGCCTCCCCGCGGTTGTAGCGGCGCGGGGTCCGCAGCGACGCGTGGTCGCCCTCCATCCCGATGCGCCAGTAGAAGTCGATGCTCATGCGGTGGCCTCCTGACCAGCCAGGGTGCGTCCGGCCGGATCGACCAGGTGCAGCAGGTGTTCGCCGGCGCGGTGCAGTTCCTCGATGTGCGGGCGGGCGTCGAGGACGATGCTGTCGACGCCGGCGTCGACGTACTCCGAAAGGCGCTGCGCCACCTGCTCGTAGCTGCCGACGAGCCCGATCGGCTGCTCGTAGCCGAGCTCGGTGAAGCCCGCCCAGCGCCCGCCGCCGAGGTCCAGCGAACGCGCGCCGACGCCGTCGGAATGGACCTCCTGCCACTGCCGTTCGGCCCGCGCCCAGGCCTCGCCCTCGCTCTCGCGGGCGATGATCGGCAGCTCCAGCCCGGCCCGGACCGTGCGGCCCCGCGCCTTCGACCGGCGCCGCAGTTCGGCCACGGATGCCGCGATCCCGTCGACGGTCTCGGTGAACAGGTGCACGTCGCCGTGCCGCGCGGACAGCTCCAGCGCCTGCTCCGAGTCCCCGGACAGGTACACCGTCGGGAACGGCAGCCCGGACAGGATGCCGCGGAACCCGCCGTCGACGACGTCGAAGTACTCGCCGTCGAAGTCGAACCCCGTGCCGTTGAATCCGGCTCCGGCGACCGGGGTCTCGTTCCACACACCCCGCGCGACGGTGAGGAACTCCGCCGCCCGGGTGAAGCGGTCCATCCCGGTGACCCGGTCCCCGCGGGCGCGGGCGTCGGCCGCATCGGTCTCCACCCGCAACCGCCAGGACAGCCGGCCCCTGGAGAGCCGCTGCAGCGTCGCGGACACCTTCGCCGCGTACACGGGGGTGCCGAAGGACGGGTGGAACTCGACGATCACCCGGGAGTGCCGGGTGTCGCGCAGCGCACCGCCGCCGACGATCCACGACTCCTCGCCGAGCGGGTCGTAGGGCGCAAGCACCCCGTCGAGCCCGGACAGTTCGGCCGCGAGCACCACCTGGGCGAGGTCGTCGAAGGGCCCGAAGTTGCCGGGGCGCGGGTCCGTCGCGACGGTGGGCACCTGCGGTCCGCCGAACCCGCCTCGGTTGCGCGAGCCCGGGGACGCGTGCCTGCCGTCCCCTCGCGAGGGCAGCCGCCACAGGAACTCGGTCATGACGGCACCTTTCCGGCGGCCAGCAGCTCGAGCGCCTGCTCCAAGGGCTCGCGGGCCACCCAGGATTCGAGGTCGAAATCGGCGGCGAGGAAGCCGTGCGTGTAGAGGAACTGCTTCTGGATCCCGATCAGCTCGACGCGCTCGTCCGAGAGCGACGGGTGCAGGTCCAGGTGGAAGCCCTCCTTGTAGGCGGCGGCCACGCCCTCCGGGCCGGACAGGGTTTCGCGGGCGAGCACGTCGCGGACGCGGTCCAGGTTGCCTGCCGCCCAGTCGGCGGCGCGCAGGCTCTGCGCGAGGAAGCCGACCACCAGATCGGGCCGGGACTCGAGCAGCTCGGCGTGCACTGTGATGGGGCGCGGGGTGCCGTTGTTGACGCGCAGCCGCTTCGCGTCGGTGTCGTCGAGGTCCACCGCGACCCGCAGGCCGTGCTCGCGGGCCACCTCCTGGGCACGGGCGCCCTTGACGTAGACGGCGTCCACCTCGCCGCGCAGCAGCTCGTCGACACCCCAGGTCGTGGAGTGCCGTTGGTCCCGAACGGCGCTGCGCACCTGCGGGTTCCGCTCGACCTCCACCTCGACCGCGGTCACGTCGGCGAGGGTGAGGCCGGCCAGGCGCAGCGCGTTCGCGAAGCCGTGCAGGGCCATGGCGCGCGGGAAGCTGCGCGCCTGGTCCTGCGCCCAGGCCGGGATCCCGATCCGCAGGCCCGCCAGGTCGGCGGCACCCGCGACCGTCGAGTCCGGTCCGACGAGGATGGCCTGCGATTCGTCGATCCAGGTCAACCCGATCAGCCGGGTCGGCGAGCCCTGCGCGTGGGCCGCGATCGCGGGCACGTTGCCGCCCTCGCGGACCAGGCCGAGCAGCTGGTGGTCGAAGTGGCGGACGGCCAGATCCGGGCCGGCGTCCTGCAGGACACCCAGGCTCACGCCCGCCTCGGCCGCGGCCTCCCCCAGCCAGCCGAGGCTGTGGGCGAGGCCGCTCGCGGTGGGCACGGGGCAACGGGTGTACCAGAGGGTGTCGAGGGCGGTGTCGACTGCTGCGGTCATCTCGGACTCCTAAGTGGTGGTGGGGGAAGCGGTGCGGCCGACACCGAGCTCGGTGAGGAACGCGGCGCGGTAGCGGAGGGACTCGGGGTCGGTGCGGTCGCGGGGCCGGGCGAGGTCGATGTCGACGTCCACGGCGAACCGGCCCTCGTTGAGGATCAGCACCCGATCGGCCAGGCGCACGGCCTCGTCGACGTCGTGCGTGACCAGCAGCACCGCGGGGCGGTGCCGGGCCACCAGGTCGCCGACCAGGTCCTGCATCTGCAGCCGGGTCAGCGCGTCCAGCGCGGCGAACGGCTCGTCGAGCAGCAGCAGCTCGGGCTCGCGGACCAGCGCCCTGGCCAGCGCGACCCGCTGGGCCTCGCCGCCGGACAGAGTGGCCGGCCACTGCCGCGCCTTGGCCTCCAGGTTCACCTCGGCCAGCGAGCGGGCCGCGCGGTCCCGGTTCTGCGCGGTCCGGCGCTGTCCGACGGTGACGTTGGCCAGCACCCGCTTGGACGGGATCAGCCGCGGCTCCTGGTAGACGGTGGTGCGCTGGCCCGGTACCAGAATCTTTCCGGCGTCGGGCCTTTCGAGCCCGGTGAGCAGCCGCAGCAGGGTCGTCTTGCCGGTGCCGCTCGGGCCGAGCAGCACCACGAACTCGCCGCGGTGGATCTCCAGGTCCACGCCGTCGAGCACGGTCTTGTCCCCGAACGCCTTCCGGACCCCGCGCAGCGAGACCGCGACGGGCTCGCCCGCCCGCCGGTCGCGGGCCGCGGTCGCGGTGCGTTCCCGGACCGCCAGCGGCGGCAACGCGGTGTCGTGGGCGCTCATCGGACCGCCACCTGTCCGCGCCAGGGCATCGCGAACTTCTCGATGATCCGGACGACGCCGTCGAAGATCAGGCCGAGCACCGCGTAGAGCACCACGCACAGCACCATGTAGTCGGTGCGGTTGTACTCCTGCGCCAACGTGACCAGATAGCCGATGCCCTCGCGGGTGCCGACCTGTTCGGCCGCGATCAGTCCGGTGATGCTGATGGACAAGCAGATTCGCAGCGCCATCAGCACCCCGGGCAGCGCGGCCGGCAGGATCGCGCCGAGCACGAGCCGCCATCCCCGCAGCCCGAAGCTCTGGGCGGCCTCGACCATCTTGCGGTCCACGTTGCGGACGCCCAGGTAGGTGTAGGCGTACATCGGCCCGACGGTGGCCACCGCGATGAGCAGCACCTTGAAGGTCTCGTCGATGCCGAACCAGGCGATGAACAGCGGGACCAGCGCCAGGAACGGGATGGCCCGGTTGATCTGCATCGTGGAGTCGATGAGTTCCTCACCGAGACTGGACAGCCCGGAGAGCACGCCCAACGCCAGGCCGATGAGGACGCCGAAGAACACCCCGACCGCGGCCCGCTTGAAGGAGGCGACGGAGAAGTCGACCAGCTGCCCGGTCTGGTAGAGCTCGGTGAAGGCGCTCCACACCTTCGGCGGTCCGGCGAGGATCTCCTCGGGGATCGCGCCGGTGGCCGAGCCGATCCACCAGGCCGCGACGATCAGCGCGGGCACCAGGAAGCGCAGTGGGATCGACACCCAGGCCGGCCGGGCGCGGCCGGCGCGGTACCGCGGCTCCTCGAGCTGCAGGGTGGCGGGCCGCGCGCCGCGTTCCTCCCGCGTCCTCGGCGGGGTCAGCAGCGCCATGTCAGTTCCCGGACTTCGTCGGGGCCGACTGGACCTGGGCGGCGCCGTTCACCTTGGACTGCAGCGGGTAGAAGACGTCCGCGGCGGTGAGCGCGCGGGTGGTCACCCCGTTCTGGAAGAACAGGTCGGCGACCTCCTGCAGGTCGGCCTCGTCGGCGGCGGTCGGGTAGTGCGGAACCGAGGCCCGGCGGCCGAGGTCGAGCGCCCGCGCCAGCCGATCCCCGGACAGCGCCCGGGGGCCCGCCATCTCGAAGACGTTCTGGTAGTCCTCCGGGTTGCTGCGCTGCCGCTCGGTCAGCGCCTGCAGGGTCTCGAGGTACTTCGCCGCGACGTCGGGGCGCTCCTCGAGGACCGCGGTGCGGAAGGCGACGATGGTGTTGTCCTTGGAGTCGATGCTCGCCTCGGTGGCGATCTCGACCACGCCGTCGCGGGCCTTGGCCTCCTGGTACGGGTCGTTGAACGACGCCCACGCGTCCACCTGGCCGGTGGAGAACGCCGACGCCGCGTCGGCCTGCTGCAACGGCACCCGCTCGACCTGGTCGAACGGGATGTTGGCCTGACGCAACGCCTTGAGGGTGATGTATTCGCCCTTGCCCGCGGGGTTCACCGCGATGCGCTTGCCGACCAGGTCCTTGACCTCCTTCACCCCCGAGTCCGGCGAGGCGACGATGCCGCTCTGGTCCTGGTCGACCGGGTCCGCGACGGCGATGATCCGGACACCGACGTCTTTGGACAGCGCGCCGACGACCGGGCTGTAGGCGCCACCCGAGACGTCGAGCTGACCGGCATTGAACAACTTGAGGTTCGAGCTGAACCCGGGGGTGGAATTGACCCACTCGACCTTCGCGCCGAGCGGGGCGAGAGCCTCGTCGAAGGTGCCATCCCGCTTGCCGACCGCGAGCGGTCCTGCGTTGCCCGGGTCGGTCACCTTGAGCACGAAGGTGGGCTCGGCTCCGCCCGCGGCGGCGTCCGCGGAACCGTCGGAGTCCGATCCGCAGGCGGCAACCAGGGCGACGACGGGGAGAAGCGCGAGCGCGAGGCGCGCTCGGGGAAGTCGGCGGTTGCGGGACATCGGGGGCTCCTGTTCGAGAGGCTGATCGATCTACGCCCCGAAAACTAGGCCAGCTAAACCCCACTGGATAGGTATAGTTTTCTGCTGATTGGAAGTCTTGACAGGAGTCCGCAATCGGCATTCGGCTATTTCACGTCATTCAGACCCGCCCGCATTCCGAATAATGGAAAGCGTTCCAACCAGACGCGCGTGTTAGCGTCGCGACGTGGAGACCCCCTCAGCACCCACCCCCTCGGCGACCGGCTCGGTGCAGACCGTCGCCCGCGCCCTGTCGGTGCTCGGCTGCTTCCGCGGCGGCGACGAGCTCGGGGTGTCCGAGGTGGCCCGCCTGCAGGGCCTCGCGGTCAGCACCACGCACCGCCTGCTCACCGCGCTCGTCGACGCCGGCTTCCTGGACAAGGACGCGGAGTCGAGCCGGTACCGCCTCGGCGGCGCGCTCGCGGAGTACGGCCAGATCGCCTACCGGCAGCACCGCATCTACCTCGCCGAGCCACACCTCGAACAGCTCGCCACCACCACCGGGGCGAGCGCGTCGATCGCGACGCGGTACGGCAACGACGCCGTGCTGCTCGGCACCAGCCGATGGCGGGAGGCCGACGGCCACCAGCTGCAGGGTGTCCGGCTGCCGCTGCACGCCAGCGCGCTGGGCAAAGCGCTGCTGGCCTGGTCCCAGGTCACCGACGACGAACTGAGCCGGCTGCCCTACGAAACGGGTACGGCGCGTTCGGTTCCCGGCCCGGAGGAGCTCGGCAAGGAGCTGGCCGTCACCCGCGAGCGGGGCTACGCGTTCAACGACGAGGAGCTGTCCCCCGGGTACCGGACGATCGGCGTCCCCGTCATCGCTCCCGGCGGCCTCGCCCGGTTCGCGCTGGGCCTGCGGGGGCCGACCGAGTTGATGATCCCCGAACGGGTGCCGTTCTTCGTGGAGCTGGCCAGGGTGACCGCCCGCGACATCGCCTCCGTCATGCGCTGACGCGCAGCCGCATCAGCAGAGGGCGTTGCTGAGCAGGGCGAGGGTGTCGACCTCCTGTGGGGGCGCCTGGGTGACGGTGATCGCCGCGGCCCGGCCGTCCTCGGTCGCGCCGGTGAGCGTGTGGAAGCCCGGGATGTCCCCGGAGTGCCCCCAGAACACCTTGCCGCACGACAGCTTTGCCGACATCAACCCGAGCCCGTAGGACATCCCGGGCTGGTCCATCGGCACGGTATCGGTCATCGCACCCCAGGACGCCTGCGAGACGATCCGGCCGTCGACCAGTGCCCGCAGAAAGGCGGTCAGGTCCGCCCCGCTCGAGATCATCGCGCCCGCGGCCCACGGACCGGACGGCTCCGTCGCCGTCACCTCGACGACCTTGTCCCCGTCCGCCTCGTAGCCCGACGGGTGCCGTCCACGGATCTGCTTCTCCCCGGTTCCGGGCAGATAGGTGTCGGTCAGCTGCAGCGGTCCGGTGATCCGGCGCTCGAGCTCGTCCTCGACCGTGTTCCCCGTGACCTTCTCGACCAGCAACCCGTTCACGAGGTAGTTGGTGTTCGTGTACTTCATCCGCTCCCCCGCGGGGAACTGCGCGGGATGGACCAGCGCCATGCCGAGCAGGTCCTGGCGGGTGAACTGTTCGCCGCTACCGAAATAGGTCTGGGTGATGCGTGGGTCATCGGAGTACTCGGGCAGGCCGCTGGTGTGCTGGAGCAGCTGCCGGACCGTGATCGCACCGGGGTCGACGCCCTCCCCGGTGAGCACCCCGGGCAGATAACGGCCGATCGAGGCGTCGAGCTCGATCCTCCCCTCGTCGACCAATTGCATCACCATCGCGGCCACGAATGTCTTGGTGACGCTGCCGATCCGGACCTGCGCGCCGTCCGGGATCGGCTCCGCGGTGGTCCGATTGCCGACCCCGCTGCGCAACTCCACCGTCTCGCCGGGCACCGAGAGCGTGGCGACCGCGCCGCCGACGGTCGAGCGGACCAGTCCGTCCAGGTCCGCCTGTACCGTCGCACGGTTCGGAAAGCTGTTGATCACCACGGGATCCGACTCCACCGAACACCCGGCGAGCAGAAGGACCGAGACACCGACCGCGACCGCGACAGACTTCATGTCCCGACCCTAGAACGCGAGAACCGTTCGGCGCATCGGGATTTACCCTGATCTCGCCGTCGACATGCTCGCGCTGCCGCCCCTGGTCGGGGTCAGCATCGGGGTCTCCGGGCAGCCGATCCCCGCCGTCTCCCCCGCCTTCTACGCCGGCATCATCGGCACCACGGTGCTGCTGGGACTGCTCGCCATCGCGATCCCGACCCGGACCGCGATGCGCCGGGGCTGAGCGCGACCGCGGCGACCTAGGCTCGGGGCATGACGACCTTCGACGCCGCCGTGATCGCCGCGGTCACCGGCCACATGAACGGCGACCACGCCGCCGACAACCTGCTCATCGTGCGGGCCTTCGCCGAGCCGTCCGCGACCGCCGCCCGGATGACCGGGCTGGACGCGGCGGCCGGCGAATGGGTCGCCGAGGTGGAGGGCGCCGAGCGGTCGGTCCGGGTGCCGTGGCTGGGCCCGGTCACCGACCGCGCCTCGATCCGCACCGAGGTGGTGGCCCTCTACCGGGAGGCGTGCCTCCGGCTCGGGGTGGAGCCGGCCCCGCACTGAACAAATTCGCTCGCGCGGCCGCCGCGGGGACGCTAGCGTCGGGACATGTCTCCTCCATCCTGAAAGAACCCCGACATGACTGCGACGACGGCCACGGCCGCACGCCGGTACACGCCCCTGGTCCTGATCAACCTCGCAACGTTGCTCTCGGCGACCGGCAACGGCATCACCGTCGTCGCACTGCCATGGCTGGTCCTGCAGCAGACCGGCCGGGCCACCGACGCCGCGATCGTCGCGGGCGCCGCCACCCTGCCGCTGTTGCTCTCGAGCCTCTTCTCCGGCACGGTGGTCGATCGGTTCGGCCGCCGCCGCACGTCGCTGGTCTCGGATTTCCTGTCCGCCGTGTCGGTGGCGCTGATCCCGGTGATGTCCGCGACGGTCGGGCTGTCGGTGGCCGTCATCGCGCTGCTCGCCGCCCTCGGCGCGGCCTTCGACCCGGCGGGCATCTCCGCCCGCGAATCCATGCTGCCCGCCGCGACGAAGGACGCCCGCTGGTCGCTGGACCGGGTGAACAGCCTGTACGAGGCCAACTACAACGTCGCGTACCTGATCGGCCCCGGCGTCGGCGGCGTGCTGATCGCCACGGTGGGGGCGGTGAACACACTGTGGGTGACCTCCGCCTGCTTCGCCCTCTCGATCGTCACCATCGCCTTCCTCCGGCTCGAGGGCGCGGGCACACCCGACCGCGAGACCCGGCCGGAATCGATGTGGAGCGGCACGCTCGAGGGCCTGAAGTTCGTGTGGCACAACCGGTTGCTGCGCACGCTCGCCCTGGTCGACATGGCGATCGTCGCGCTGTACATGCCCGTGGAGAGCGTGCTCTTCCCGGTCTACTTCACCGAACGCGGCGAGCCCGCGCAGCTCGGCTGGGTGTTGATGGCGATGAGCATCGGCGGCGTGATCGGCGCCCTGACCTACGGCGCGCTCGCCGCCCGCGTCCGGCGCCGGACCCTGATGTTGCTGGCGGTGACCGCGCTCGGCGGCTGCATGGTCGGCATGGCGTTCCTGCCTGCACTGTGGGTGACGCTCACGCTGGCGCTGCTCGTGGGCCTGGTGTTCGGGCCCGTCGGCCCGATCGCGAACTACGCGATGCAGACCCGCAGCCCCGAGCACATGCGCGGCCGCGTCGTCGGTGTCATGACCTCGACCGCGTACGCCGCGGGCCCGCTCGGCTACCTGCTGGCCGGCCCGCTGATCGACGCGGTGGGCCTGCGGACCACCTTCTTCGCGTTGTCCATCCCGGTCCTGGTGATCGCCGCGGTCTGCTTCGCGCTGCCCGCTTTGCGCGATCTGGACGCACCGGTCGTCGATCCGGTCGACACTCGAACGCGATAGGGGCGAGGCGCCGGCAACCGGGTCGGCCGCGACGTCGAGGAGGACCACCATGACGCAGTACCTGCTCAGTGTCTATCAGCCCGACGGGCCGGTGCCCGCGCCGGAGATCCTGGAGGGGATCGTCGAGGACATCGACGCCCTCAACCAGGAACTCAAGGCGGCGGGGGCCTGGGTGTTCGCCGGCGGCCTGCACCCGCCGGAGACCGCGACGGTCCTGCGGCCGAAGGGCGGCGAGGTGCTCCGCAGCGACGGCCCGTTCGCCGAGGCGCCGGAGCATCTCGGCGGGTTCACGATCATCGAGGCGCCGGACCTCGACGCCGCGCTCGACTGGGGACGCAAGCTGGCCGCGGCGACGACCCTGCCCATCGAGGTCCGCCCCTTCCAGTGATGCGCTGCGCGCGGTGGAGTGGTTAGGGAGCATCGGGACCCCGTAACCGCACCACTGCGCGTCAGCGCGTCACGATCAGCAGGAAGCCGCCGCCGCCCGGCTCGATCTTGGTGTCCAGCGTCAGCTCGGGCGCGAGCCGGGAGAGCCGGTCCAGCAGCCAGGCGGACGCGTCCTCGGCGTCGGACTTCGAGGGGCAGCGCGCGACGGCGACCCGGCCCGGCTTGCGGGTGAGCTGCTCGACCACACCGATGATCGGCGCCGGATCGATCACGAACAGCGCATCCGACCACGGCACCACCGGCTTGATCGCGCCCTTCTTGGTGTTGCAGGCGCGGTGCGCGAGTCGCTCCGGGCCGCCCTTGCCCTTCTTGGCGGTGTTGATGCTGTCGATGCTCGGACCCCGCGGGTCGTTCACCGACATGTGCGGGTCGACCGGTTCGTCGCACAACCAGCAGCGCCACGATTCCCGTTCGCCGACCTCATCCAGCTTGCTCATGCGTATGACGCTACAGAGCGCCGGCTCCGGTCACCGGAACCCCATCACCTTGTCGCCCCACGCGGCGCGCAGGTCCCTGTCCGGATCGCTCGCGAGGGTGTCGGTCTTGTCGATGAGCAGCGTCGCCCTGGTGTCCTCGCGGTACGGCGCCCAGTGCTTGGACGCGTCGAGCGCCGCGGGCACGCCGTGCTGTGCGAAGGCCAGCCACCGCCGCTGCACCCGGCCGGACACCTCCGTCGCGGCCTTGCGACCGCCGAGCCAGAACGTCGGGTCGTGGTTGAGCGTGCCGAAATTGCCGAACACATAGGGCAATTCGGTGGCATGACCGGCACCGACGCGAGCGGCCCACAGCATCGGGGTGGCGTGGTCGAAGCGGTACACCCACGTGGGCGAGTGCTTGCTGTGTGCGTCCGCGATCCACAGGCACGGCATCCGGAAGGCCGCGTCCCGCGACACCGCGAGGGCGCCGCTGGTCTTCGACCAGTCCGGGTAGGCGGAGATGATCTCCGCGACGCGGATCGCCGGCAGCTTCGGGTGGTCGGCGGCGATCGCGGTGAACATCTGGTTCACGGTGTCCGCGGTGACGGGCATGATCGGCGACCGGGTGAGCCGGAAGATCGACGCCTCGTCCTTGTTGGTGCCGATGATCAGCGGGATGCGGTGCGCGAAACCCTTCTGGAACGCGGAGACCGGGTACCGCGGCACCAGGTCGCCGTCGACGACGGGGGCCATCGACAGCGTGCCCGGCACCGTGGTGGTCACCTCGTCGAGCAGCACGTCGCCCGCCGCGGTCAGCTTCTCGATCGGCAGCTCGCACAGCCTGCCCGCCTCGTCCTCGCTCACCCCGACGATCTCCAGGTAGCGCCTGGCCACGGTCGCCGCCCGCTCAGCGCCGTAAACCGATGTGGCGGGCGCGCTCTGCACGATGGCCTTGTGGAACAGCCCCTCCGCTCGAGGCGAGGTCATCAGCGTCGTGATGGACCCGGCGCCGGAGGACTCACCGAAGGCGGTGACGTTGTCCGGGTCCCCGCCGAACGCCGCGATGCAGTCGCGCACCCATTCGAAGGCGGCGATCTGGTCGCGCAGCCCGATGTTGGTCTCGAACGGCTGCTCGTCGGTCGAGAAGGCCGACAGGTCGAGGAACCCGAGGACGCCGGTCCGATAGTTGACCGTGACCACGACGACGTCGCCCACCTCGGCCAGCCGCCTGCCGTCGTACACGCTCTGCGAGGACGAGCCGACGCAGTAGGCGCCGCCGTGGATCCAGACCATCACCGGGCGCGGCGTTCCGTCCGGGTGCGGAGCCCACACGTTGAGCGAGAGGCAATCCTCGTCCGCCACCGCGCCCGGCTCCATCGGCACCTGGACCGTCTTGGCCTGCGGGGCGATCGGGCCGAAGTCCCGGCAGTCGCGTTCGCCGTCCCACGGGGACGGCGGCACCGCCGACCGGAACCGCCTCGCCGCGCCCGCGCGGGCGTACGGGATGCCCTTCCATGCGTACACCCCGCCGGCCGCGTAGCCGCGTGCGTCGCCGTCCCTGGTGGAGACGGTCAGTGTCTCGGCCGGGTTCGAGGTCACGTCCAGTCCGGTGTGCACGGCAGCCTCCTCGCGACGGGATCCCAGCCAACGTACCAAGGACGTGCGACCACCTGCGGGACCGCGCAGCGCGTCCGGTTCCGGCGGCGACCCCGCCGAGCGTGCACCTGCCGGGTGAGGAGTGCTAGCCGGCGCGGCGGGAGCCCAGGGGCGCGCGTTCGGCGTCCTCGATCTGCCAGAACGTCCACCCGTCCCGGGACTCGACGTCCCCGCTGATGTGGCCGGTGACGGCGTTGGCCGCGGTGGTGGGATCGTCGAAGCGACGGCCCTCCATCGGCCCGCGGGTGATCTCGAGCCTGCCCGTCCGCTCGTCGTACATGCCGACGAGCCGGTAGCCCTCGAAGTCCGCGACGACCCGGACCCGCTCGTCGACGACCTCCTCGACGACCGCCGCCTTCCTCGTGGCGCGGGCGATCGGCACCGGCGACGGTCGGCTCGGCTCGGGCGCGGCGCCGGCCGGCGTGCGGCTGGGGTCCTTGATCTGGGACAACCCGAGGAGGTCCCACCGCGCCCGGCCGTGCGCCACCCGCTCGACGGCGATCGAGTGGCTGCCGGTCCTGGTCCGCCCCGGGACCTCCCGCACCCACAGGTCCACCTCGCTGTCGATGTCAGCGGCGACCTCCTCGGACGGGACCACGAAGTACTCCTCGGGGGAGGTGGCCAGGTCGACGAACACCCAGAACTGGGATCCGGTGTCATCGGTCTCCAGCGCGCCGTCCTGCTTGCGCGCCTGCCAGTCGCCGTCGAGCTTGGTTCGCACCCGCACCACGCAGCTGTCGTCGCCGACGCCCCACACCTGAACCGGGTTGCGCCGCGAGTGGGTGAGCCGGACCGCGCGGCCGCCGCGCTGGACGACCTCCGAGATGAATGCCTGAATGCCCAGGCTGGCAGTGTTCTCCATGGTGTCCGTCCGTGCCGCTCAGCCCGTGCAAATGTGAGAGCAGTGGGGCGACGGGCGACGCGGACACGACTCGGTCTCTGACCTCCACCTTACGGGCATGTGGGCGCGTGGTGGCCCACAGCACGTGAGATCACCGTTCTTGCAGGACCGAGAGGATGTTGCCGGCCGGATCGGTGAACCACGCGATGTAGGGTCCGCCGCCCCGGAAGATGCCCCGCTCGTCGGACTCCATCCCCGGGTACCGATCGAAGGTGACGCCACGCTCGCGCAGCGTGTCGACCGCCGCCTCGATGTCGTCGACCGGGAAGTTCAGGATGGTGTACGTCGCCGGGGTGTGGTTCTCCTTCGGGTACACCAGCACCGTCTTGTCCCCGCCGACGTGCAGCGAGAGCAGCCCGTACTCCTCGGTCACCGTCAGGCCGAGTACGTCACGGTAGAACGCCGTGGCCGCCTCGATGTCGTCGACGGCGAAGCCGCTGTACGGCGCCGAGTTCAGCGTCGTCGACGGCGTGACCACCCGGGCGGCCACGTATCGCGCTCCGAGTTCGATGATCTGGAAGTAGTTCCCGTCCGGGTCGATCAGCGTCCCGAACAGCATGCCCTCGGAACGTTCCTCGAGCCGGACGAGCCAGTCGGCCCCCATCTCGTCCAGCCGGGCCGCGACCGATCTCGCATCGTCGACGTGGAAGTTGAGGATGGTGCGGCCGGGTTCGGGGTTCTCGGCCGCGATGTCGTCGCGCCGGTCGAACAGCAGGCTGACGCCCCCGAAGCGGACGTCGCCGTCCGGAGTCGGTGTCGCGCCGAACGCCCTGCAGTACCAGTCTCGAAGCCGATCGGGGTCCGGGCTCGCGAGCAGGATGGAGCCGAGGTCGGGAACGGTCATGTGTCCTCCCGGGTGCGGGTGCCGCTCTCGACACTGCCCCTGCCCGCGGGCCCACGCAAGGGTCGCCCGCGACCGGGCGGCAGAAACGTAGCTCCCCCACCGGCGGACACCGGCAACTACCGTGGCTCGGGAACTCCGCACGGACCGACAGATGGACGACACCCAGTGAAGCGCACGCGCACCTTCCCCCTGGCCCCGCTGCTCGCGGCAGCCGTTGCGTTCGGCACGGTCGCGGCCGGATCCCCCGCGTCGGCGGATCCGATCCTGCCGACCCCCGACGCCGCCGTCGGCGTGACCGCCCTGAGCCTCGTCGACCGCGATCGAGAGGACCCGTGGGCGCCGGGTACGCGCCGCGAACTGGCCGTGACGGTCACCTACCCCGCCGCGGCGACGACCGGACGGGTACGCGCCCCGTACCTCCCGGGCACCGGACTCCCGACGAACGGCCATCTCGACGCGCCCGTCGCCGCGAGCGGGAAGCGCTCGCTGCCGGTGGTGCTCTTCTCCCCCGGGTTCTACATGCCCCGCACGCTCTCGACCGGCACCGCAGAGCACCTCGCGAGCCGCGGGTACGTGGTGATCAGCATCGATCACACCGGGGACGCCCTCGCCACCGTCTTCCCCGACGGTCGGGTCGTGCCGCAGCGGATGACCGATTCGTACTCCGAGGCCACCCTGCGCAAGGCCGCCGACACCCGGGTCGCCGATGCGAAGTTCGTGATCGACGTCGTCGAATCGCTCGCCCGCGGCGACGACAATGCCACGCAGACGCCTCTCCCCGACGGCCTGGCCGACGCCGTCGACCCGACCCGGATCGGCATGTTCGGCCATTCGATGGGCGGCGCGACCACCGCCGAGGTGCTGCGCACCGAACCCCGACTCGACGCCGGGGTGAACCTCGACGGCGCCCTCTTCTACGGCACCGCGCCGAGTCCGATCGTCACCGAGGGTGCGTCCGGCCCGCTGTTGAGCATCATCAGTTCGCTGCACGCCGACAGCCCCGAGGGCCGGGAACGCTTCTGGGACCAGTACTTCCGCACGGACCGGGGGTGGAGCCGCGTCTACGCGATCGCCGACACCGGGCACGCCAGCTTCACCGACGCCGAGCACTTCGTCCCGCAGAGCGTGCCCGACCTGCCCGCCTTCGAGATCCCCGGCGGCCTGAGTCTCGGCACCGCTCCGCGGCAGGAGGTCACCAGGACGATCGACGGCCTCGTCACCGCGATGTTCGATCGCCACCTGAGGGATCGGGACGAGCAGGTACTGGAGAATCCGACCCCGCAGTACCCGCTCATCCGCGAGATCCGCTAGCCGAGTTCGGTCAGCCGTACAGCGCGGCGATCTCGTCGGCGAATCGCTCGGTCACCACATTTCGCTTGATCTTCAGCGTGGCGGTCATCTCACCGTCCGCCTCGGTGAGATCGCGGTGGAGGATCGTGAACTTCTTGATCGCCTCGGAGTGCGAGACCGTGCTGTTCGCGTCGTCGACCACCTGCTGCAGCGCGGCGCGCAGGTCCCGGTCCTCGCTCAGGTCCGCGACGGACGCCGAGGCCGGCTTGCCGTTCTCGGTCTTCCACAGCGCGAACACGTCCGGGTCGACGGTGAGCAGCGCGCCGATGAAGGGGCGAGCGTCCCCGACGACCACGGCCTGCGAGATCAGGGCGTGCGAGCGCATCCGATCCTCGAGCGGGCCCGGGGAGACGTTCTTGCCGCCGGCCGTGATGAGCAGGTCCTTCTTGCGCCCGGTGATGGTGAGGAAGCCGTCCTCGTCGAGTTCGCCGAGGTCGCCGGTCCGCAGCCAGCCCTCGTCGAAGGTGTCGGCGGTGGCCTGTTCGTTGTGCCAGTACCCGCCGAACACCACACCGCCCCGCAGCTCGATCTCACCGTCGGCCGCGAGGCGAACGCTGTTGCCGCCCAACGGCCGTCCGACGGTACCCATCTTGTGCGCGCCCGGGATGTTGACGCAGTGCGCCGCGGTGGTCTCGGTGAGTCCGTAACCCTCGTAGATCGGCACGCCGACGCCACGGAAGAAGTGCCCGAGGCTGGGCATCAGCGCGCCACCGCCGGAGATGGCCCACCAGCACTCGCCGCCGAGTGCCGCCCGGAGCTTCGAGTAGACGAGCCGGTCCGCGACCCAGTGCTGGGCGCGGAGCACCGGAGACGGTCCGCCCGCATCGAGCGCCTCGCTGTACCGGACGGCGGTCGTCTCGGCGAAGCCGAAGATCGCCTTCTTGACGGCGCCGCCCTGCGCGGCGCTGTGTGCGGCCGAGTCCCGGACCTTCTCGAAGACCCGCGGTACCCCGAGGATCGTGTGCGGCTTGAACCGGGCGAACTGCCCGACGACGGTGCTGAAGTTCGACCAATGCGCCTGCGCCCCACCGGCTTCGAACATCGCGAGGGACACTGCACGGGCCAGCACATGGGCGAGCGGCAGGAAGGTGAGCATCCGGTTGCCGGGCTTGGCCACCTCGCCGACACTGGCGCTGAGGATGCCGCGAACCTCGGACAGGAAGTTGCGGTGGGTCAGGATGCAACCCTTCGGTCTGCCCGTGGTGCCGGAGGTGTACACCAGCGACGCCAGGTCATCGGCCCGGATCGCCGCCACCCGGTCGTGCACCTCGGCATCGTCGAGATGGGCGCCCGCCGCAATCAGCGCACCCACCGCATTGTCGTCGATCTGGCGGACACTCAGTCCGGAGCCCTCGAATGCCGAGGCGTGCCGATCGGTTTCGACGATCGCCGTCACCGCCCCGGAATCCTCGGCGATCCACCGGATCTGGTCTGCAGAGGAAGAGTCGTAGATGGGCACCGACGCGGCGCCCGCCGCCCAGATCGCGAAGTCGAACAGTGACCATTCGAACCGGGTGGCCGACAGCAGGATCACCCGATCCCCTCGAGCCACACCGCCCGCGATCAGGCCCTTCGCGACGCCGATCACCATTTCCGCGAACTCCGCCGCTGTGACGTCGACCCACTCGCCACCGACGGGCCGGCTGAACAGCACCCGCTGGGGCGCTTCCTGCGCCTGGCGGTAGACCGACCGGACGATGGCGTCGTCGCCTGCGACGGTGAACTGGGCGTTGGTGGTGTACTCACGCACGGGGGTCTGCTCCGATGCTCTGGGCGGTGTCATGGTCGGCGGTGCTGGTGCGGAACCTGTGCAGCATGCGGGCGAGGTCGTCGATGTCCGCGGCCGACCAGTCCCGGACCCGGTCCCCCACCTCGTCGCGGCGGCGCCGGTCCGCGTCCCCGAGGACGTCACGACCCGGGCCGGTGAGGCTGAGCGGGTGACCACTGCGGATCGGTCCGGACTCGGCCTGGACCCACCCGGCGTCGACGCATCCGCGCAGCTGCCGCGACACCGTCGACCGGTGCACCCCGAACGCATCGGAGATCTCGGTCGCCCGGCATCCCGGGTTGCGCGCGATATAGGAGAGCACCGAATGCTGGGCGAAGGTGGGCAGCCCCTCGGCGGGACGCTCCCCCGTCATCAGCTGGCGGACCAGGTGCACGAGCTCCTCGTGTACGCGGCCGACGGCGACAGATCGTTGTTGCACAACGCAACTATAAACCCGTCCCCCCACAGGTCCCGCCCGGGGTCGCACCCACCCGACGGATCAGTGCGTGCTCAGGCACCCGACCGAGGACGCTGGTGAGCGCCGTCCAGCGCGTACTCGGTGTACGTACCGACGGGGGTGAACCCGATCCGCTGGTACACCGGGGCGCCCTCCGCGGAGGCCTGCAACACCACGCATTCCGCCCCCGCCACCCTGGCCCGGTCGACTGTCGCGAGAGTGACCGCGGTCCCGTAGCCTCGCCTCCGATGCGCCTCGAGGGTGACCACACCGTAGAGGCCGGCAACACCCGCCGCCAGATGAATCTCCGCGCCCGCCACGGCTTCACCGCCGTGGTAGCCGACGACGAAGGCGCTGGCACACTCGGCCTGCAGGATGGCGGTCGCTGCCGCGTCGAAGAACCGCGTCACCGCGGGCGAGGGTGGTGTCCAGTTCCTGGCCATCAGCTCCGCATAGTCGCGCAACTGCGCGGGAATCGTGGCGGTCACGATGGTGAAGTCCGGCCGCAGGGCAGGCAGCGGGACGTCCGATACCGGCGCGGTCATTGCCAGCTCTGTCTCCGAGGGCCGGAGGCCATGCTCCCGCAGCAGCTCTCCCAGATTCGAGGGCGCCGAGGTCGGAGCCACCCACCACGAGAACGGCCGGCCCGCGCCACAGACCGATGCCACGATCTCCTCGATCCGGGCAGGCGCGTTGTGCTCTGCCAGCCGAGCCCGACAGACGAGGTTGAAGGTGTCGTCGTCCAGTCCGCTGTCGGCGATGAGGATGTCACCGGGATCAAGCACTCTCGCGCCGTCGACCTTCGGGTGCAGATGCGACGCGTGCGACGCGAGATTGAGTTCCATCGCTTCCAGCAGATCGTCGCCCACACGACGATCCTAGTGAACCGATTGTGGTCCAGATATGCGAAATGCCTCGCATTGCAGTCTCTTTCAAGACTGCAATGCGAGGCATTCGCAATGTATGTTCGGCGGTGTCCTACTCTCCCACACCCTGTCGAGTGCAGTACCATCGGCGCTGGAGGGCTTAGCTTCCGGGTTCGGAATGGGGCCGGGCGTTTCCCCTCCGCTATGGCCGCCGTAACTCTATGAAACTGTCACACATTCAGTTTCCCCCGCCCGAATCATCAACCCTGAAGGGGTGTGATGTTGGGGGTGAATGGTATCTGTGTGTTGTTTCAGATACCGCACAGTGGACGC